>JANOIJ010000298.1:0-15583 GCA_031407575.1 Gemmatimonadaceae bacterium
TCGTGGCTTCCATGAGTGCGATGCACACCACCACCCCGATCTGACGTGCGCGTCCGCGCACCACGGTGCGCGGGTCGGTAATCATGAAGAAAACGAACAACTGATACATCGGTCCCGTGATCGGGGCTATTTCCGGCAGCACGGCCTGTCCGAACGCCACGGCACGCAGGCTGTTGAGAAGCAGGAAGCTCGCGACGTACGTGAGCGTGATGTGCAGGACGCCGACACGCGCGGCGATGACCAGGCCAAACGTCCAGATGACGAGGTTGGTCGCCAGGTCATTGCCGAACTGGTGACTGAGGATGGAGACGCGATCCGGCGCCGCGAGCAGCAGCACGCAAATCGCGAAGTTCGTCGGATTCCACAGGTGGTTGTCACGATACCGCACGACGTACTTGGACGCGATCGCGAGGAAGCCGCCCAGCATGAACGGCCAGAGCGCGCCGCCCTGTGGCTTGATGAGCAGCGTGAGGCTGATGCCGCTGATGTACGCGCTTTGAAGGTTGACGACCTTGCCGCGGTCGAACCAGGAGAGCAGTGTCTCCGTCGCCACGCACACTGTGAGTGCAACCAGCAGGCGCTCGAAGCCGCCCGCCATGCTGTAGCGCACCTGCGCAGCGACGAGCACGAGGGTGATGAGGCCCGCGATGAGATAGCGCGGATCGATTGCGCGTCCGCGATCCCATGTCCGCAGGAGCACACTGCGCGCCGCGGGGGCCGATTGCGTCGCGTCGCTCATGGCGTCAGCGATCCGGCTCGGTGACGACGACAATGCCGTCGATCGCGGGACCCGGCAGAACCTGTCGGATGCCCGACGGCCAGTGGATGATCACGCGGTCCACCCACTCGCGGTGGCCGAGCCCGAAGTGCAGGCGACGGTCGTTCTGGCTCGCGAAGCCCGACCCGCCATCGACGACCCGCCGCTGCCTCAACTCCCCCGACTCGAGCACCACCTCGGCGCCGATTGCACTGCGGTTGCTGCGCGTGCCGATGAGCCTGAAGCCGATCCAGTGGTTCGCGCTGTCGGGCGTGTTCTGGTAGAGCACCGCCGGCTGGTTCTGATTCGCGACGATCACGTCGACCGCGCCGCGGCTCTGGAGGTCGGCGAATGCGACTGACCGGCCATCGTACACGTCGGTGGCGCCAACCTTCGTCGCGACGTCCAACCACCCCGCGACACCGCGATTGATGTAGACGCGCGACTGCTCGTACCCGGAGAGGCTCGCGTTTCCAAAGGCGGGCCACGTGGCGGCGTCCTCGAAGAAGCGGCCGTTCGCGCCGGCGATCTTCGACATGGCGTACCAGTAGTTCTTCTCTCGATCCGCCGAGATGAATCCGTTGACGACGAACAGCTCGTTGTTGCCGTCGTTGTTGAGGTCACCGAACTGCGCGCCCCACGCCCATCCTGCGTCGGCGATGGCACCCTGGGCGACGTTGCGGAAGCGGCCTGCCTCGAGCATCTGGTTGAGGCGCAGGTTGTTGTTCTGGAAGAGGTAGCCGCGCTCCGAAATGTTGGTGACGAACGCGTCGAGCCGTCCGCGATTGAAGGCGTCGCCGAGCGTGACCGACATGCCGCTCTTGGACTCGCTCTCGAGGCCGGCGGTGGTGCGCGTGAACCGACGTCCCTGATCGTTCAGGTACAGCTCTTCCGGGCCGTAGTCGTTGGCGAGATAGATGTCGGCCCATCCATCGCCGTTGAAGTCGGCCGACGCGGCCGCGAGCGACCAGCGCGTGCTACCCACGCCCATGCGATCGGTGACATCCTCGAACTTCAGGCCGCCGAGGTTGCGGAACAGTCGATTCTTCCCGCCGTTATCGGCGAACTCGAAGCTGCTGTGCATGATCTTTGTCGTCGCGAGGTGCCACAGGTCGATGTCGCGAAAGTACGCGGTGACGTAGAGATCGAGCAGGCCGTCGCGATCATAGTCGAGCCAGATGGCGCCGTTGCTGTTGATCCACTGCCGGAGACCGGACTGCGCGCTGACGTCCTCGAAGTGCTGGCCGTCGATGTTCCTGAACAGGGCCGGGTAGCCGTAGCGATAGACCAGCACGTCCTCGCGGCCGTCGTTGTCGACGTCACCCCACACGGCGCCCATGGACACACCGTCGCCAGTGGTGTTGAGATTCGCGAGGCCGGCGCTCGCGGCCACATCCTCGAACGTGCCGTCGCCGCGGTTGCGGTACAGCGCATTGGGTTCGGAGAAGCGGCTATTGGTGAAATACAGGTCGGGCTTGCCGTCGCCGTCGAAGTCCGCGACGGAGACAGATGCTCCAAGTGCTGCGACATGTGGCTCGACGTTCGCGAGCTTGGGATCGAAGGTCGGCCGGCGGTGCACGAAGTGGATGCCGGCCGCCGCCGTTCTGTCGCGCAACACGAATCCGGGATGCGCGGCGTCCGCCGCCGAGCGACCTGGTTCGCGATCGAGCCGCATCGCGAGGAGGATTGCCGCCAGGAAGGGCGCGGCCATGATGGCTCGGCGGATGACGGGACCAGGTCGGCGCGGCATGCGGTGCGTCGTCGCCGTCAGCGGGTGTACGCGCGCACGTAGTCGATCAGCATCGTCGCCGGAAGGATGGCATCGGATTTGGGATCTCCGTCAAAATTGCCGCCCACGGCAAGATTCAGGATGACGAAGAACGCCTTATCAAAGACCCATGCGCCATGACGCTGCACATCGGTGCGCTCGATGGCGTAGTGCTGCCTGTCGTCGACGAAAAACTGAACTCGCTCCGCATTCCACTCCACCGCGAACACGTGGAAGTCGTCGGCAAAGGTGCCGCTGCCCAGCACGTATCCCTGCGCAAACGGGGTTGCACCGAAATAGCCTGGACCGTGTATCGCCGAGCTGACCGACTGCGGGGCACTGCCGTGGTTCTCCATGATGTCGAGCTCACCACTGGCGGGCCACGGTGTGGCGGGAAAGTTGTTGCCGAGCATCCAGAAGGCGGGCCAGAGGCCCTGCCCTGCGGGCAACTTGATGCGCGCTTCGACGCGGCCGGGCATCGCGGCCATCTTTCCGCGCGTGGTGATCTTCGCCGACGTGTACCGGCACGGTCCGTAGAAGCACGTGAGTCCGGGCGCCGCTTTGCGCGCGACGATGGCCAACTGCCCGAGCCCATTGAGTGCGCCGTTCTCCGGCGCGCGCGTGTAGTACTCCTTCTCGTTGTTGCCCCAGCCGCAGATACCCGCCGAGCAGCCGTCGCCAATGTCGTGATTCCACTTCAGGCTATCGGGCAGCGCGCCGGCGGGTCCGTCGAACTCCTCGCTCCACACCTGCTTCCACGTTTGTGTCGTGACCGGTGGCGGCGGTTGCACAGGAAGTGACAGTTCCGACGTTTTTGCACCGCCGCAAGACAGTATTCCCGCCCCGACTGCGAGCGCGCACAGCAGGCGGCGCGCGCGACGAGCGCTCTCCGTCGCGCCTCTACTCCTCGCTTCAGCGTGCATGATCATACGACGATACTGCCGATGGACGCGTCAGAAGTAAACTGCCTCACGGGCGTGGCGGTGACGCGCGCTTGTTCACTACACGCGTGTTGTACTCGCGGAGGTATCGCTGACGCTGCGGATCGGTCGGGTACGCGTCCCCAGCTGTACCCGGATAGGCCTTGACGCCGTGGAACGGCAGCGGCCCCACCGTCGTACCGAACGCCGTGTTGAGGTCGGAGTCCTTGATCCACCCGTCCGTGTAGAGCAGGAAATCGCGCTTCCACCCGGGCGGCAACGCCTTCGCGGAGCTCGCGTCGAACTCGATGGTCGCCTCGTCGCCCGGGGCCATGACGACGAACATGTCGTCGGAACTGCGGAGCAGCGGCAACACATCGCCAAAGCGTGTGTAGTCGCCGGTGATGGGCCGCCACGGCGACTCCTTCGTCACCTCGTCATAGGCAAACCAGTACGGCCCGTAGCGACCGCCCTTCCGATAGGTGCGCGAGAATCCGCGCGCATGGAGATCGGCGGAGACTGGCGTCAGCGTCGTGATCTTCGCCAGGCCGCTCGTCAGCGCAGGCGCGACGAACGCCTGGTCCCAGTAGATCTGCATGCTCGTGCGAATACGCACGTGATGATCCGCGGTGGGAAACTTGCCAGCGAGGTCCACGATGATCGTCTTGTCCTTGCCAGAGGGAAAACCGATGCTCGCGATCGCGGTGCGCCACTGTCCCTTGGCGTCGCGCACCTCCACGGATGGCGGCGCGAGATTGATCGACGGCTGTTGCGAGAGCGCGACGTTGATGCTGGCGTCGGTGGGATAGATCCAGCCGCGCAGGAAAAGGAAACTGCCAGGGCGGCCTGCGGCCTCGCCGAGATCCATCACCAGATCGTGTGGCTCGACCACACCCTGATATCGCGTCGGCGTAAGGTTCGAGACATACACGTCGTCGTTCTCTCGCAGCGCGGCGAGGACGTCGTTGCCGCGTTCGTCGCGGGCGCTCACGGGCAGGTACCGGCGCGCGACCTGCACTGGCTGGAGCTTCACCGGCCCAGGCGGTACGAACCGCTCGTCGACGAACACGTCCACCGAATCCGGATGATCCACCGCAAGCAGCTTTACCTCGTCGGCGTACGCCGTCTCCCACAGCTCCTCCGTGAACTGGAGGACGTAGCGCCCGTCGCGCGGCTTGAGCGCGTCGCCAGAAATGCGCACGTATTCCTGCGACGCGCCCGCCGGCGCGAAGGCGCTGTTGCCGCCCATGAGGCCGAGCGGCATGCCGAGTGCGCTGCGCCACATCGCGTCGGTCACGAAGCGGAAGCCCTTGCCGTCCCACGTGTACACGAACGCGCATGACCCTTTCAGTGCCTCACGTTCGACGACGTCCGTATCGGAGCCCGGGAAGAACACCGTCTGTGGAACACCATTGGGCCACTCGACACGAAGGACGTCGGCCTTGAGATGCGACCCGAGTCCAAAGTGCGTCGTGCGACCCGTTGCGACGCGCGTCTGGTAAATCTCTCCAGCGCGCACTTCCAGCCTCGCGCCAATGCCGAACGCGTTGTTCTTGCCGCTCCCGCTGCCGAGTCCCTTGAGCTCCACGTTCATGGCGAGGTTGCTGTTGCCACCTTCATTCCGCAGCAGCCTCGGCGCTCCGGCCGCGTCCATGAGCAGGAGATCCTCGTCGCCGTCTTCATCCACGTCGGCGACTGCGATGGCCGACGTGCCAGCCGCGCGCGCCGGCGCCGGAATCAGCGTGGACTGGTCGACAAACCGGCCCGTACCGTCGTTGCGAAAGAGGAAGACGCTCGGAGTTCCCGCGCCGCGCGCGGCAGGAGCGCCACCCACCACGAGGTCGAGCCAGCCGTCGTTGTCGTAGTCGACGAACGCGGCCGCCGCGGCCGCCATCGCGCGAAGCGCCTGCGACGCGACGGCGGAGCGACGGTCGCGCGTAAAGGTGCCGTTCCCCGCGTTGAGCCAGAACGCTGCCTCGCCGCCGTTGATGCTGGCGACGACGAGATCGAGTTGGCCGTCATTGTTGTAGTCGCCCAGTGCCGTCGCGCCCGACCCGCCGCCTCCCGTCAGCCCGCGCTGGGCCGTCACGTCGGTAAAGCGCTGGATGCCCGCATGGTGCAGGAGGACGTCGGCATCACGCTCGTTCGCCACGAAGACGTCTACACGTCCGTCGCCATCGACGTCGCCGAAGACGGCGTCACGCGCGCCGCTGCCGCCACCGAGACCCAGGGTTGCGCTGGCCTCCGTGAATGTCCCGTCGAGGTTGTTGCGATACACGCTGCGCGGGCCGGCTCCGAAGAGCAGCAGATCCAGGTCGCCATCATGATCGAGATCCGCGCAGAGCGCCTTACGCGCGCCCTTCACGTCAGCCACGCCAGCTTTTGTCGTCACATCGACGAACGTTCCGTTCCCGTTGTTGCGAAACAGGTGGCCGCGCCCCTCGCCGCCGATGACGAAGAGGTCGAGCCAGCCATCGTTGTCGGTATCCGCGAAAGTGGCGAACGCCGCGCCCTGCGGAAGCACGATGCCCGAGCGCTCGGTGTCGTCGCGGACGGATCCGCCCTGGACGTGATAGAGTCGCGCGGATTTCCTGACGTCGGTCGCCTGTACAGCGACGAACAGGTCATCGGTGCCATCGCCATCGACGTCGCCGGCGGCAAGTGCGGTCGGGCCGACTGGTGTAGCGGCTGTCGCGCCGGGAAAACCAGCGTCACTCGTGGCATCGATGAATTTCGCGAGGCCGATTGTCGCCTTCTCGCGGACACCATGCGCCGAGATGAAGCCCTTCGGCGAGAAGGCCAACACGGGGCGGCCGGCGATCGGGCCGTCGGTCCACTTCACGTCGTCGAGCGCGGACTGGTAGGGCGACGTGACCTCGATGAGGCGAACGAATCGGTCGAGCGCGGTCCGCGCTTCCGCGGTCTTTCCGGCGCGAAGCAGCTGAATCGTGCTGTCGAGATACGCGCGCGCTTCTCGAGGTGGCTCCGGCGGAATGCGGCGGACGTCCTCGAGGTGCCGCACCACGCTGTCCGTCTCACCGCGCTTCGCGAGCGCCACGGCGAGGTTGACTCGGGCGACAAGGTTGGCTGGCGCGACCGCGAGGACGTCCCGCAGCAGGCCCTCGTACCGTTGTGCCGAGCCGCCCCCGGGTTGAGTGCGCTCGAGCTCCGAGAGTGCAAACAGCACATGGGCGTTTCCCGTCGTATCGCGGCGCAACTGCTCGAGCGTCGTCCGTGCGTCGTCGGGACGTGCGGTCAGTGAGTACAGCCTGGCACGGGCGAGTCCGATCTCGGCGCTCGCAGGATCGAGTTTGTGCGCGCGGTCGAGCGCTTTCTCGGCCTCGGCGTAGCGGCCGGCCTGGAGATAGGTGAGCCCAAGGTCCGCGTACCCCGCAGGGTCGTCGGGCGCGAGCGTCGTCAGCTTCCTGAACTCGGCCTCGGCCTCCGGCAACTGGTTCCGGCGGAGATAGCTGAGGCCCAGCGTCCGCGTGGTGTACAGCTCCTCGACGGACGCCGCGGGCTTGGGTCGACACGCGGTGCTTGCGGCAAGGCACGCGGCACCGAGAAAGACAGTCCACGCTCGGATGGCCGTCCGGGTCATGCGCGCCTCATCAAATGGGTGGGTGGCTGGCCCGCTCGTGTAGAAATCAGCTGCGGCGAGGGTGGGCAAACGATAGTCTCTCGACTGGGTGCTCGCGATGGCGTCGTCCGCGGTGTTTGCGTTCTGGCATGGCCAATGCGACACGTACCGACTCCCTCACGAGGAGCTGCGGCATGGCACGGAAACGGGAACTGATCGAGCCCCACGAAGGCGACAAGCGCTTTGTCCGGCGAAACGAGGAAGGGCAGTTCACCGAGGACCAAGTCGATGTCGGCCGCTCGCTGAGCCAGGATGCGCGGCAGCACTCGAACACCGTGGCGAAGAAGGGCCAGGGTGACAAGGGCGACGCGGTGAGGAAGGCGAAGAAGAAGAAGACGTAGACGACCGGCGTGCCGTAGTACATTCTAGTGCATGACCCGCCCGCCCCGAACATCACTCAGAGCGCTCCGCACGATCGTCGCGCTCTTGACCGTGTGGTGCACGGGGTGCGCGGGGTTTGACCCGCTGCTGAACGCCATGCTCGGCGCTGAAGAAGTATGCGCGACCTCGCAGCGTGTGCCGGCCAGCGCGTCGTCGCTCGCAGCTGCGGATATGGACTCGGACGTTTCGTGCGGATGCACGTCCTGTCATGCGGTGACCCTCGCTGTGTGGTCCCCTGCCCAGTTGCCGTCGCTTGCGCTCGGTCCAGTTGCATCGCAGCAACTGCCGATGCCGAGCGTGGGCCGCGTTCCGCTGCTTCCGCCGCCGGAACGCCCGCTGTCCTAGGCAACGTCTGCCCTGGAACGTCGTGATCCGCGCCTGACGCGCCGACGCGCCACCGTTTCGCACTTCGTCGCGCTCCGGCATCGGCCGGTGCGCCACTCGTCCCCGCGCGCTCACGCGCACACCAAGAATTTCATGATCAGACGTCTGCTGCGCTCCGCGCGCGGCATCTCCTGGACCCGTCGTCGCTGGTACTGGCTCTCGCTCAGCGTGGTGCCTGTACTGGCATCCTTGCCCGCATCGGCGCAACGCACGGTGGCGCGGGACATTTCACCGGGCGCACTGACACTGCAGGCCGTATTCGATTCGGTACGACGTCAACACCCGGACATTCAGGCCGCAGCGGCTCGCGTGCGCGCCGCGGAAGGTGCTCGCGCCACAGCAGGGCGGATCAGCAACCCCGTCGGCAGCTACCAGGTGGAGAATGTGCGATTCGGGGGAGCGGGAGCCGTCGCGGGACTCGACCGGGAAACGATGGCGATGCTCACGCTCCCGCTCGAGCCGCTGTATCTCCGCGGTGCCCGCGTCGCGCGCACCACCGCCGACGTGCGGGCCGCGCGCGCGGACGTCGAGCACGAGAAGCAGCGCATCGCGCTCGAGGCAGCGCGGGCCTTCTACCGCGTGGCACTCGCGCGCGTCGCTGTATCCACGGGGCGCGATCTCGTGGCGTGGCTCGACTCGGTGGTCGCGTACAATGGCGCGCGCGTGCGCGAAGGCGCCGCCGCGGAAGCCGACCTCATACGGTCCACGCTCGAGCGCGACCGCGCCGCCGCCGAGGAGACGATGGCGGCGGCAGAGCTGGCGCAGGCGAATGCGCAACTCGCCGCCTATGTGGGAGCGCCGGCTGCTGACCGTGACGTCGCCGTGCGCGCTGGCGACGACCCTCTCGCAGTTCCGCTCACCGCGAACGCAGCGCGGCTCGACACCAGCAGCCTCTTCGTCGCGCGTCCCGACATCCGCGCGGCACAGGAGCGTGCGACAGCGGCAACTGCGGGCATCCTCGGCGAACGGCGCATGCTCATACGGGACGTCGGCGTCACCCTCGGCTCCAAGCGCATGATGGGGACGACCTCCATGATCGCGGGAGTGAGCCTGCCACTTCCGCTCTTCGACCAGAATCGCGGCGAGGTCGCGCGTGCGAGTGCGGAGCGCGACGTCGCCCGCCACGCGCTCGCGGCGCGGGAGCGTTCGGCAGTGGCCGAGGTGACTGGCGCGGCAGAGGCAGCGCGGCTGCTGACCGAACGCGCGTCGCACTTGAGCCGTGGAGGCGCGGAGAGCTTTCTCGCGCGCGCCGACGAAGGACGTCGCATCGCGCTCGGCGCATATCGCGAAGGCGCCATTCCGCTGCTTCAGGTGATCGACGCGGCTCGCACGTGGGGAGAGGTCCGCATGGCGTACTACCGCACGCTGTACGCGCAGCACGAGAGTGTGCTCACGCTCATCGTCGCCCAGGGCGGCGATCTGCTCTCCTCTACTCTGACCCCTGCGCTCACCGCGCCGGCCCGGTGACGCTCACATGATGACGACACGCAATACGATGGCGCCGCGGTCCGCGGCGGCTGTTCTGCTCACCCTGGCGGCGCTGGCCTGCTCGAAGGACGCAGCGCCCGGAGGCGAGACGACCACGGCGACGGATTCCGCGTCGGCCGCGATGAAGGACATGCCTGGCATGGAGATGAAGGGCGCGACGGGCGACTCCGCGACCTCGCTCGATACCCTCACCTTCACCGCGGGGCAGATCCAGCACGGTGGCGTGAAGTGGGCTGCCGTCACTGTCTCCAGCACCACGGCTGGAAGCGCCGCGATACCAGGCGAGCTCACCGTGAACGAAGACCGCACGATGCGACTCGGCGCGCCCGGAGGCGGTCGCGTGCTCGCGGTGCGCGTGCAACCTGGGGACGTCGTACGCCGTGGGCAGCCGCTCGTCGTGATGCAGAGCGCCGAGGCGGGGATGGCGCAATCCGATATGGCGAAGGCACGCGCGGAGGCGACGGCGGCCCGCGCAGAAGCGCAGTACGCGGCGAGCGCGCGCGATCGTGCGGAGCGACTGCTCGCGCTGAAGGCCATTCCGCGGCAGGACTATGAACGCGCCATCGCTGATGACGAACAGGCGAAGTCGCGCGTGACGCACGCGTCCGCGGAGCTCGAGCGCGCGCAGTCCACCGCGCGGCAACTCGGCGCGAGCGGCGCATCGGCGAGCGGGCAGATCGTGCTGACGTCGCCGCTGGCAGGTGTCGTGCTGGAACGACACGCGCAGCCGGGCGCCGTCGTGGACGCGGGGGCGCCGCTTGTCGTCGTCACGAATCCGTCCAGCCTGTGGCTACAGGTGAAGGCATCGGAGTCGTTCGCGGGCCTGTTCAAGCGCGGAGCACCGCTTGCCTTCCGCGTGCCGGCATATCCGGGTGAGGTGTTCACCGCGCGAACCGACGCCGTGGGCGTCGGGCTCGATCCGCAGACGCGCACACTAGCGGTGCGCGGCCTCGTCGCGAATGCGGGCGGTCGGCTCAAGCCGTCGATGCTTGCCTCGGTACAGGTGGACGGCGGCGCACGCGTCGCGGCGATCCTGCTTCCGGACGATGCCGTGCAGCTCATGGACGGGAAGCCGACGGTGTTCATCGCGCGCCCCGACGGGAAGGGCGGCGTGCGCCTGGAGCGGCGCGTGGTCGAAGTGGGGACGCGCACCGGAGGTCGCATCGCCGTGACGCGCGGGCTCGCCGCCGGCGACGTGGTCGTCACGTCCGGCGCCTTTGCGGTGAAGGCCCAGTTCCTCAAGGGCGCCATGCCCGAGATGGAAATGTGAGCATGGGCGCTCTCATCGATCGCATCATCGCCGGTTCGATCCGGCATCGCGTCGCCGTCATTGTCACGACGCTCGCTGTGGCCGCGGCCGGCATGTACGCCTTCGCGACGCTGGCCACCGACGCATTCCCCGACCTCACGCCCAACTCGGTCATCGTCATGGCGACGGTACCCGGGCTCTCGCCGGTCGAGACCGAGCAGCAGGTGACGTATCCGCTGGAGGTCGCGATGCTCGGCCTCCCGCGTACGCAGGAAGTGCGCTCCATCTCGAAGGTCGGGTTGTCGGTCGTGACCGTGACGTTCGACGACGACGTGGACCTGTACTTCGCGCGGGCACAGGTGCAGCAGCGCATGCAGGACGCCATGGCGCAGCTGCCCCCCGAGGCGGACGTGATGATGGGTCCGCCCGCAACGGCGATGGGCGAGATCTTCGCCTTCATCGTCGAGCGCGACAGCGGCACCGTGACCGACAGCGCCTCGCTGATCGACCTCACGAACATCCAGGAGTACACGATCAAGCCGTTGCTGCGCACGGTGCCAGGCGTGGCCGGCGTGAACACGTGGGGCGGCATGCTGCAGCAGTTCCAGGTCAACGCCGACCCGGCAAAGCTCGCGGGGTTCGGCGTCACGCTGCACGACGTGGAAACCGCGCTCGCGAACAACAACGCGAATTTCGGCGCCGGCTACATTGAAGACCGCGGAGAGCGGCTCACGCTGCGTGGGCTTGGTCGCGTCATTGATACGGCCGGAATCGCCGACGTCGTGATCGCCACGCGCGGCACCACGCCGGTGCGCGTTCGCGATATCGGGACTGTCACCATCGAGCCGCAGCCGCGATTCGGCGCGGTGAGCCGCGACGGACGCGGCGAGGCGGTGACGGGCATCGTGCAGATGCTCAAGGGAGAGAACGGGCGGGAGATCGTGAGGCGCGTCACCGCGCGCCTCGACGAGATTCGGCCGATGTTGCCCAAGGGCGTGCGCATTCGGCCCTTCTACAACCAGGGCGACGTCGTCGAGCGCACGTCGCGCACCGTCTTCACGAACCTCATCGAGGGCGCGCTACTCGTCGTCGCCGTGCTGTTCCTGTTCTTGCGCAACGCGCGCGCATCGCTGCTCACCGCGTCCGTCATCCCGCTCTCGCTGCTCATCGCCTTCCTCACAATGAAGCAGTTCGGGCTCTCGGCCAACCTGATGAGCCTTGGCGCGCTGGACTTCGGCCTCATCGTGGACGCCAGCGTCGTGATGGTCGAGAATGTCGTTCGACGCCTCGGCATGCAGCGGCCTGCAGGAACAACGCGCGAGGACGTCATTCGCCAGGCGGCGTTCGAGGTGGGGCGTCCGATCGTGTCTGGCGTGGCGATCATCGTCGCCGTGTACATCCCCATCTTCACCCTCGAGGGCATCGAGGGACGCATGTTCCGTCCGATGGCGTTCACCGTCTGCGCGGCGGTGATCGGTTCGCTGCTCCTCGCACTCGCCTACGTACCGGCGGTCGCGTCGTATGCGTTTGCGCGCCACTCGAGTGGCGAGACAGACGAGACACATCAGGAGGCGCGCTGGTTCAGCGCGCTGCGCGCCCGCTACGCGCGCGCACTCGAGTGGTCATTCGGGCATCGCGTGCGTGTGCTCGCGGCCTGCGTGGCACTGCTCGCGGTCGCCCTCGCGTCGGTGCCGTTCCTGGGTACGGAATTCATGCCCCAGCTCGATGAGGGCTACCTGCTCCTCGAGTCACGGCGCATTCCGAGCGCGTCGCTGCCGGCCGGCGTCGCGATTTCCACCGAGGTGGAGCGCACGCTCAGGCGCTTCCCGGAGATCCAGAGCGTCGTGACCAACCTCGGCCGACCACACGAGGCGACGGAGACGATGGCGCTGAATCAGGGCGACGTCTACGTGACCTTCGCGCCGAGATCCCAGTGGCGCGCGGGATCGATGGAGGAACTGCTGGCGAGCATGGACTCCGCGCTCGCGGACATTCCGGGCCTCGACTTCGAGTTCAGCGCGCCGATGCGCATGCGGCTCGAGGAGGTGATCTCCGGCGTGCGCACGGAGCTGGGGATCAAGCTGTACGGCGACTCGCTGGCGTTGATGCAGGAGAAAGCCGCTGAGATCAAGGCCGTTGTGGAGGCTGTCGAAGGAGCGGAGGACGTGTCCGTCGGCATCAGCGCGGGCGCGATGCAGCTCGAGATCGCCCTGGAACGCCCCGTGATGGCGCGCTATGGCCTCACCGTGAGCGACGTGCGCGAGGCGATCGAGTCCGGCGTCGGTGGCAGTACCGCGACCGAGGTGATCGACGGCCGGCGTCGCGTGCCCATCGTCGTGCGGCTTGCGGCAGCATCGCGCTCGACGCCCGAGGCGGTGAGCCAGACGCTCGTACGAACGGCCGATGGAGGTACCGTCGCGCTCTCGCAGGTCGCAACGGTGTCCATCGTCGAGGGGCCGGAAGTGATCAACCACGAGGCGGGTCAGCGGTACATCGTGGTCCAGAGCAACGTGGCGGGACGTGACCTTGGCGGGTTCGTCGCCGACGTGCGGCGCGAGGTAGCGGCCAGGGTGCCGCTGCCGAGCGGCTACTACGTGACGTATGGTGGGCAGTTCGAGAACCAGGCGCGCGCGACGAAGCGTCTCGCGCTGATCGTGCCGGTCGTCCTCGCAATCATTGCAGGGCTGCTGTACGCGAGCTTCGGCACCGTCCGGCACGCGCTGCTCGTGATGCTGAACGTGCCCTTCGCGCTCGTGGGTGGCGTCGCGGCGCTGTGGCTGCGCGGGATGCACCTCAATCTGAGCGCATCAGTCGGGTTCATCGCGCTCTTCGGCGTCGCGGTGCTCAACGGCGTGGTGCTGATCGCCTATATCAACCAGCTCCGCGGCGAGGGTCACCCACTCGCCGACGCTGTGCGCGACGGTGCAACCGTTCGGCTCCGCCCGGTGCTCATGACGGCGCTCGTCGCCAGCGTTGGCTTCATTCCCATGGCGATATCGACGAGTAGTGGTTCGGAGGTGCAGCGGCCGCTGGCGTCTGTCGTGATTGGCGGGCTGGTCACCGCGACGTTCCTCACGCTGCTCGTGCTGCCAACGCTCTATGCGTGGGTGGAGGAGCGCGTCGCCGCGCGGTCGACGCCGGCATAGCGTGGAGGGACGAGCGCGATCACGGCCGGCCGTGATTGCCAAACCCTCCGGAGGCAAAATGCTTGGCAATCAACACGGTGAGGAAGATCGCGATGATGATCTTGAACGCCTTGACCCACGGTGCGCGCTCCAGTGCTTCATCGCTGGAGGTCGCGAAGCGCAGTCCATAGCTCGTGCGACCGCGCGGCTTGTACACCGAGAGGGCGGTCGCCACGAGCAGCACGACGACGGCGGCACCGGCATTGACAACGAGTTGCAGCCGCATCGCCGAGAGCTCTCCATGCGCGAGCGTCGTCGCTTCTACAGCCCGCGCCATGTGTCCGATCGGCCGGAGGTGGAGGAGCAGCACGAGGCTCGCGGGGATGGTGATCACCAGCTTCGCGACGATCCAGTAGTGACGGAAAAGGCCCCACGTGGTGCCGAGGGACTGGATGATCCCCGTGAGTGGCGACGCGATGCTCAGCGGCACGATGACGAACCACGTCGTCAACTCCATCGCCAGGTAGGCGGCCCGCACCATCCGCGCGTCTGGGCTGGTGAGGCCAGCAATCGCGAGCGCGAGAAAGCCGGCCACAGCGCCGAGCCAACCAACCGATGATGTGACGTGCGCGGTGAGCGCGAACTTCCGCATGCCTGCCGTCATCGTCGGCATCATCTGACTCCCGGCGCGAGTGGCGAGAACAGCTGGTAGTGCACCTGGCCTGCCTTCTCCCACGCCACGAAGGCGCGGCCGTCAGCAAGCGCCAGCACCTGCGGGTGTCTTCCCTCGCCGACGATCGTCTCGGCCGCGCCGGTCGATGACGTGAGCTTTATGGATTGCCCGTCCTGTCGTACGATGTACGTCGCGCTACCACCGCTGGCGATCATCGGTGCACGGCCCTCTCCGATGCGAGTCTCTCGTTCGCCCGCGCGGGCCTGATACACTGTCATCTCGCGTCGCCACACGGTGGTAGCGACACCGCGCGAGTCGATGGCCACGCTGCCGCCGTCCATCGGACACGCGTCGAGCTTCCATGTCCCCTCGCCGAGCTTGGTCGCCGCGGAGAAACTGCGTCCGCCATCCGTGGACGTCACGAGATACATGTCGCGCGCACCGGCCAGCCAGTTGCGGAACATCACGGCCACGTGCCGGCCGTTGGTGGCGATACTCGGGCGGCAGCACTCGCAGACGTGGCCGTCGGGTGACGCGTACACTCGGCGATTCGGCACCCTCGTTGCGCCGTCCAGCGCAATCCGTCCGACGTAGATCTGATTCTGGCGGCCTTCGCGGAGGTCGAGCCACACGGCGTGGAATTCGTCGCTCGCAGTGGCAGCGACGGTCGCGAGACCCTCTGGCGCCGATCGAGGAACATCGTTCAACGATGTGCCGTGCTTCGTCCATCGATCGCGCGCGTGGTCGAGCTGAAAGGTCGTGATGTTGCCGCCGGTGTCCACGGCGACGACGACTGATCGGCTGCGCGACGACGCGATCGTGGGTCCGCGTGTGCTACCGAGATGCATGCCGGGAAGGATGCCAACCGTCGTCGCGGGTCCGAACCGCTGGCCGCCATCCCTGGACGTGACGGCAAAGATCGTGTCCTTGCGCCCAAAGATCATACGGATCGTGCCGCGTGAGTCGATTGCCAGCTGCGGCGACGATCCCTCGCGAACGATTGTGGACGGATCGCTCAGCAGCGTCGCGGCGAGCGAGAGCAGGACGAGTGTCATGTGACTGAGACCAGAAGGGAAGGCTGCCTGGATGCAATACCGTTGACTTGAGTACGCGAAACGCGGGACTAGCCGTGGATGTCACCCCGAGCGAAGCGAATCGAGGGGTCTGCACGTTCAGCCTGGGTTGAGGTGCAGACCCC
>JANOIJ010000309.1:0-1900 GCA_031407575.1 Gemmatimonadaceae bacterium
CCAGGATGAGGAAGCCCATGAGGTAGTTCAGGCCGATCAGTATCTTGAGGGCCTTTCGCGTGACGAGCAGGGCGTCGGGAGACGAGCGAGCCATTCGGTTCCTCCAATCCGAGGAGCGAGCATCTTCTTGTTGATAATCGATAATCGACTTATCGACTGTCGTCAAGAGCAATGTCGCTTTTCGACATTTCAATCCGATGGTTCGACGTCATTCCGCACTCTTGCTATTCAATAGATCCTTTCGCGCCGACCATGAGCGGCGTGGGACAAGGGGCTCCCGCCCGCGCTGATGTCGCGGGTGCTGGAGGTGCGTTAGTTCACTATAGATGCTATACTGAACTAACAGCTAACCAAGGTTCAGCTTCCATGGCCGGCCGACTCGTTCGTCGCATCTGGCAATCCGACCCGACCATCGACGCCCCAGCGCGCTATCAACGGGCCTGCCAATACGAGAGCTACATCCCGGACGAGCTTGCCTCCCTCGAGTTCACCCTCGACGCTCGCCTTGCCGGCCAAGTCGCAGAAGCGGAGCACGCCCTCCGGGCGCTCAATGACGAGGGCGGCCCCGCGCTCGCGCCACTCGCGCGGCTGCTGTTGCGCACCGAGTCGATCGCATCCTCCAAGGTAGAAGGTCTCCAACTGGGAGTCCGCGAGCTCGCGCGCGCGGAAGCGCGGGCGGACACTGGCGGACAACCAGGAGCGACGGCGGCAGAAGTGCTGGCAAATATCGACGCGATGTCCCTCGCGGTCGAAGAGGCGTCGGCCGTAACGCCTTTCACCGTGGACGAGATTCGAGCCATCCATCACCGGCTCACCGCAACGGGCCCGCACCCACGCATCGCTGGCATCGTTCGGACTCGGCAAAATTGGATCGGGGGCAACGACTTCAACCCCTGCGGCGCGGATTTCGTACCTCCGCCGCCCGAGGAGATCGACCGGCTGCTCGCGGACCTCTGCACAGCGGTCGACGACGTCACCCTCTCACCACTCGTGCAGGCGGCGCTCGTGCACGCGCAGTTCGAAACGATCCATCCATTCGACGACGGAAACGGCCGCACCGGTCGCGCGCTCGTGCACGTCATCCTGCGCCGGCGCGGTCTCGCTCCGCGGTTCCTCCCGCCGATCAGCGTCATCTTCGCCGGTGCGCGGGACCGTTACATCGCAGGGCTCACGAGCTTCCGAAGCGCCGACATCACGACGTGGATGGAGCAATTCGCTGCGGCCACATGGCAGGCGACACGTCTCGCGTCGGCATACGTGGCCGCGGTGCGTCAACTCCAGGCGGCATGGCGCGCACAGCTCGCTGCGACCGCGAGCGTCCCACGGCAGGACGCTGCCGCATGGGCATTGATCGACGTGCTTCCCGCGCATCCCATGATCTCCGGGCCCGTCGCAACCGCAGCAACGGGGCGCGCCAAGGCAGCCGTCTATGGAGCCATCGATCAGCTGGTCGCTGCGGGCATCCTCCAGCCGCTCTCCCAGAACAAGCGAAACCGCTCGTGGGAAGCAGCGGGACTCCTCGACCTCATTGCGCAGCTCGAGACGGGTGCCCTGCCCGCCTGATCCCGACACGCGTCAGCCGCCTCACGAAGCCCATGTCGGGTTTGGGCGTCATATGCCGTACTCCGCGGTGAAGCCACCATTTCACCGAGGACGCCATGCACCCCAAGACTCGCACGCTCCTGAGCACGCCCGTGCTCATCGCCATGATGGCCATCGCGGCCTGCGGCGACGGCGGCGGCCCCGCCGCACCGACGACACTGCCCGATACCGCTCGGACCTTCAGCAGCGCGCTATGGAACGAGCGTGCGGTGGCGCTGGTGGTCGCTCGCCAGCCGACCAGCAACGGCCAGGCGGCAGTGAGCCGCATCCTCACCTACCTCTCGGTCGCGCAGTATCG
>JANOIJ010000334.1:0-10009 GCA_031407575.1 Gemmatimonadaceae bacterium
TGACCTCACGCGGCACGCGCGTTGCTCTGTCGGTCCCATGAGCACCGTATTGCGTGGGCTGACTGCGGGTCTGGGCGCGAAGATGCTGGGCGGACGAGAACATCATTCAGAAGATGGTCGAAGGCCGCATCGACAAGTACTACAAGGAAGTCACGGTGCTCGACCAGCCATGGGTCCGCGACGACAGCAAGACCATTCGCGATCTCGTCAAGGCGGCTGGCGCCGGCGCCACGATCCGTCGCTTCGCGCGCTTCCAGATCGGTCAGGAGTGAGCGAGCCAGTGGCGACGCCGATGTATCCCCGCGTCCTGCTCAAGATCTCCGGCGAGGCACTCGCCGGAGATCGCGGGGGGCTCGGCTTCGACTTCTCGACGATCGACAAGATTGCCGAGGAAATCCAATCGGTGGTGGAAACCGGCTGCTCGCTCGGGCTGGTGATTGGCGGTGGCAACATCGTGCGCGGGTCGCAGCTCTCCAAGATGGGACTGGACCGCGTCAGCGCGGATTACATGGGCATGCTCGGCACGGTGATCAATGCGCTCGCCGTGCAGGACATTCTCGAGCGCAAGGGCATGGCGACGCGCGTCATGACGGCGATCCGCATGGAGGAGCTCGCCGAGCCCTACATCCGGCGCCGCGCGTTGGCGCACCTGGAGAAAGGGATCGTCGTCATCTTCGCCGCCGGCACCGGCAATCCGTATTTCAGCACGGACACGGCGGCGGCGTTGCGCGCCATCCAGATCAAGGCGAACGTCATCATCAAGGCGACCAGCGTGGACGGCGTCTATTCCGCCGATCCCAAGCAGGACCCGAATGCGACGTTCTACGACGAGATCAGCTATCGTGACGTCATGCTCGAGGAGCTCAAGGTGATGGACCAGACGGCGGTGACGCTCTGCAAGGAGAACGCGCTGCCGTTGATCGTGCTGAACATCCACAAACAGGGCGCCATTGCCGCGGCAGTCCGTGGCGAGCGCGTCGGAACCCTCGTCAGATAAAGGCGATGAGCACAATCCCGCAGATCGTGAAGGACTGTCGCACCTCGATGGACAAGGGACTGGACGCCGCCAAGCGCGAGTTCGGTTCCGTGCGCTCCGGCAAGGCCTCGCCAAACATGCTCGATACGGTTCGCGTCGAGATGTACGGACAGCAGATGATGCTGAACCAGGTCGCTGGTATTGCCGCACCGGAGCCGCGCAGCATTCTCGTCACGCCGTTCGACAAGACCCAGGCCAAGGCCATCGAGAAGGCCATTCGCGATTCGGACCTCGGACTCGAGCCCTCGTCGCAGGGCGGCGTCATCCGCGTCCCGCTGCCGCAGATGAACGAGCAGCGTCGCAAGGAGCTCGTGAAGATCGTTCACAAGCTCGCCGAGGACGGCAAGATCGCCGTGCGCCACGCGCGCACGCATGCGCGAGACGCGTTGAAGAAGCTCACCGGCGTGAGTGAGGACGACGTCAAGCACGCCGAAAAGGATCTCCAGAAGGTCCACGACGACTACATCGGAAAGATCGACGCAATGATCAAGGCCAAAGAGGCCGAGATCATGGAAGTCTGACGACGCGCCGGCAGGCGCGCGCGTGAGCGAGCTCGCCCTCCGAACGCTGTTTACCGTCGTTGCTGCCCCACTCGCGCTCTGGATCGTGCTCGCGGGCGGGGCACCACTTGCGGCGCTGCTGGCGGTCGTCGGCGCGCTCGGCGCCTGGGAATTCTTCCGCATCGCGCGCGCCTCCGGTGCACGTCCTCTCGACGACGTGGGCATCGCGCTGGCCGGCCTCGTGCCGCTCGCCATTCACGCACACTACCTCGGCGTGTTCACCGTGCGCCCCGCCCTGGCTGCACTGGTGGTGCTCTGCATCATGGGCGCGACCATCTGGCTGCGCGGCGTGGAGGGACGCCCGCTCGGTGCCGCGGCGCTCACCGTCTTCGGCGTGCTGTACACCGCGGGCCTGCTCGGCTTCGGCTATGCGATCCGCTACCACGACATCGTCGCGGGCTATGAGGTCGTGGGCGCCAGCAACCTGTCGCTCGGTGCGTTGAACGTTCGCATCCCGCCAGGTGGTGTGCTCCTGATCTTCCCGCTCGTGCTGACCTGGGCATCGGACATCGGCGCGTACTTTGTCGGGCGCACCATCGGCGGACGCAAGCTCATGCCCTCCGTGAGCCCGGGCAAGACGGTGTCTGGCGCGGTGGGCGGCCTGGTCGCGAGCGTGATCGTCTCGTACGTGTTTGCACGAGGGGTCCTCGTGCCGTTCGCACACCTGGGCTTCACGCCATGGGGCGCTGTGCTGTTCGGCGCGCTCATCAGCGTGGCTGCGCAAACCGGTGACCTCTTCGAGTCCCTGATCAAGCGGGAAGGTGGCGTGAAGGACAGCTCGCACATGATCCCCGGGCACGGTGGGATCCTGGACCGCTTCGACAGCCTGATCTTCGTGATGCCGGTGGCGTACCTCCTGCTCGGATGGCTTCCGCTGCCCGTGTTCAAGTGACGTCTCGCGGTGTCGCCATTCTTGGATCCACGGGCTCCATCGGCACGACAGCACTTCGTGTGCTCGAGCGACACCGCGAGCGCTTTCACGTCGCCGCGCTCACGGCGTTCACCAACGCCGGGCTCCTCGCGGAGCAGGCGCGGGTCTTCTCGCCGGCATATGTGGGCTGCGTGCAGGCAGGAACGGACGCGCGCGCAGACTGGCGCAATGGCGAGGCGTGCCTCGTCGAGGCTGCGTCGCGCGACGACGTACATATCGTCCTGAATGCCGTGGTCGGTGCGGCAGGGCTGAACGCGACGCTCGCTGCGCTGGCGCATGGCAAGCGCGTCGCACTGGCGAACAAGGAGTCCCTCGTCATGGGCGGTTCGCTCGTAACGGACGCCGCGCGGCGCGGCGGCGGTGAGCTCGTCCCCGTGGACAGTGAGCACAGCGCCATCCTGCAGTGCATCGGTGGCAGGCCGGCGTCCGAGGTCAGACGGCTCGTGCTCACGGCGTCCGGGGGCCCGTTCCGGCGCTGGACCCCCGAGCAACTCGCTGGCGCCACGCTCGACGACGCGCTGCGGCATCCCACGTGGCAGATGGGGCGCAAGATCACGGTCGATAGTGCCACGCTGGCCAACAAGGCGCTGGAAGTGATCGAGGCGCATTTCCTGTTCGGCATTTCGTATGACCGCATCGACGTCGTGGTGCACCCGCAGAGCGTCGTCCACTCGTTCGTCGAGTTCGTCGACGGCAGCGTGATGGCGCAGCTTGGCGCGCCGAGCATGGAGTTGCCCATCCTCTATGCGCTCACGCATCCGGACCGCGTGGTGGACGGCGGGGTACCTGCATTCGATCCAGTGGCGCTCGGTCCGCTCGAATTCGAACCGGTGCGCCACGCACAGTTTCCCGCGCTGCAGCTTGGCATCTCCGCTGGACTCGCCGGTGCTGCGGCACCAGCCGTCTTTAATGCGGCGAACGAACAGGCCGTGGCGCTTTTTCTCGGCGGGGCGATACGTTTCAGCGATATCGCGCTTGCCATCGAGAGCGCACTCGCTCGGCTCGGTAGCTCGGCCGGCGGATCGCTCGACGCCATTCTCACCGCGGACGCGCATGCGCGCCGGCACGTGCAGGAGTTGTTTCGATGCTAGCCTATATCGCGCCGATCCTCGTCTTCGGCCTTGTCATCTTCGTGCACGAGCTCGGGCATTTCCTCGCGGCCAAGCTCACCGGCGTGTACGCGCCACGTTTCTCCATCGGGTTCGGCCCGGCGCTCTTTCGGCACCGGAGGGGCGAGACCGAGTATGTCCTGGCGGCCCTGCCGCTCGGCGGATACGTGCGCATGGCATCGCGCCACGATTCGGAGACGGCGTTCATCGAAGGAGGCAATGAGGAGGCCGGCGGCCTGAAGCCGGGCGACGCCGGCTACGATCCCGAAGGGATGATGCCGTTTGGGCCGAAGCCGGTGCCCGAGTCGCGGTGGTTCGAGTCGAAGAGCCTGGCCGCGCGGCTGTTCATCATGATTGCCGGCGTCACCATGAACATGCTGTTGGCATTCGTCATCTATAGCGTCATGAATGTCACGCACGGCGAGCCGGTCATCGGAACGCGCGTGGTCGGTGCCGTGCGTGTGCCTGCCAACGCGGAGGCGCTCGCCCAGCTGCAATCAGGCGATTCCATCGTGTCGGTGAATGGCGCGCCCGTCGCGAACTGGAGCGAGATCTCGGTCGCCATCGCGTCCGCGCCATCGGGAACACTCGTTCTTCAAACCAATCGCGGCGCGGTGAGCGTGCCCGTCGGCACGCCTGGCGCTCCGACCGCGCGGCAGCTCAACGACGCAATCGACTTCCACGTGCCGCCGGTGATTGGTGAAGTGCTGCCGGGCAGCGCCGCGCTCAAGGCTGGCCTCCGCGCTGGGGACACCGTCGTTTCCATCGCGTCGCAACCCGTCCGCACCTGGCCAGACCTCGTGCGGATCGTGAGCGCGTCGCCAGGGGTGATGCTGCCATTCGAGGTTCGGCGCGCCGGAACGCCGGTGTCAGTCTCGGTGCAGCCGGTGGCCACGCCGCAGCGTGACACGCTGACGAAGACATCGCGTGATGTGGGGCGCATTGGCGCCGCTGTCTCGGATTTCACGACGCGGCAACCACTCGGCGTGTTCGCCGCGAGCAAGGCCGGTGCGCGGCAGACGTGGTTCTCTGCGACGCAGATCGTCGACGTCGTGAAGAAGCTGTTCACTCGGCAGATATCGGTGAAGGAGCTGGGCGGCCCCATCGCCATTACTCGCGCATCGGTCGCCGCCGGTCAGAGCGGACTATTCGGCCTCTTCCTGCTGGTGGCGCTGCTCAGCGTGAACGTCGCGGTGCTGAATCTCCTGCCCATCCCGATCCTGGATGGCGGGCAGATCCTGATCAACATCGCCGAGGCCGCCAAGGGCAGCGCCTTCAGCGTTCGGACGCGCGAGTACATCCTGCGCGTCGGCTTGGTGGCCATCCTGCTGATTTTCGCGATGTCGACCTACAACGATCTCGTGAAGCTCGTGAAGGATGTTGGCGGCAAGCTATTTGGCTAACGCGCGGCGATCGTGGCCCAACCCCTTTACATCACTCAAAAGTTGGGCTAAGTTAAACGGCTCAACCAATTTGGCTTCGCCTAGGATAGTCCAGGAAAATGGCTTTCGATAACGCCCCGACGCTCGAGAAGTACAGGTCACATGAGACGGATACCGGTTCAGCCCGGGTCCAGGTTGCCCTCCTCACGGATCGCATCAACTACCTCACCGAGCACTTTCGGGCGCACAAGAAGGACCATCACGGCCGTCGTGGCCTGCTGAAGATGGTCGGAACTCGCCGTCGCCTGCTCAACTACATGAAGCGGACGGACATCGACGGGTATCGTGCCATCGTTCAGGAACTCGGACTGCGGTACTAAGCTGGACCATTTGCACACGCGCGGGCGCAAACTATGCGTCCCGCGCGTTTTTGTATTTCACGAGGCGCGTGTCGGCAATAGGGCCGGCTCGCACAAGAAAGAGACGACAGGAAAACAACATGCAACGCATTGAAAAGACGTTCGCGGGACGCACGCTGGTCATCGAGACCGGCCGCATGGCCAAGCAGGCTGCTGGCTCATGCCTCGTCACTTATGGCGACACGATGGTCCTCGCGACCGTCACGGTGAGCGACAACAAGAGTCCGCTCCCCTTCTTCCCGCTGACCGTCGAGTACAAGGAGAAGACGTACGCGGCCGGCAAGATCCCCGGTGGCTTCATCAAGCGCGAAGGGCGCCCCACAGACGGCGAGATCCTCAGTTGCCGCATCATCGACCGCTCCATCCGTCCGCTGTTCCCGGAAGGCTTCCAGAATGAAGTGCAGGTGTTCTGCTACGTCATCTCCGCGGACCAGGAGAACAAGGCCGACGTCCTCGCGCTCGTCGCCACGTCGTACGCACTGAACGCCAGCAAGACGCCCTTCGCCGAGCCAATTGCCGGCGTCCGCGTCGGCCGAGTGCAGGGCAACTGGGTGCTCAACCCCACGTTCCAGCAGCTCGAGTACAGCGACATGGAGCTCATCGTCGCCGGCTCGAAGGACTCCATCCTCATGGTCGAGGGCGGCGCCCTCGAAGTGAGCGAGGAGGACGTCGTCGAGGCGATCACGGTCGGCCATGCAGGCATCAAGGAACTCATCGGCTACCAGGAAGAGCTGCTCGCGCTCGCGCCGAAGACGGAGAAGCTCGCGTGGCAGAAGTCGGCGACCACGGAAGGGCTCGTCGACAAGGTCAAGGCACTGGCCGACGTCCGCATCAGCGAGGCGCTGAACCAGAAGGACAAGCAGACGCGCGTCCAGGCCGTCGAGAAGGTCAAGCACGAGATCGCCGACGCCATGGGCGTCGAGATGCCCGACAACGCCAAGGAGATCAAGTCCATCCTCGGTGACCTCGAGTACAACGCGCTGCGCTCGCAGGTGCTCACCACGAAGAAGCGTGTCGATGGCAGAGCCACCAACGAAGTCCGCGCCATCTCGATCGACGCGGGGCTCCTGCCGCGCGCGCACGGGTCCGCGCTCTTTACGCGCGGCCAGACGCAGGCACTCGTCGTCGTAACGCTTGGCACCGCGAACGACGTGCAGCGCCTCGACACGATCGACAGCCCGAGCGAGACCACGAAGTCGTTCATGCTGCACTACAACTTCCCGCCGTTCTCCACTGGTGAAGTGCGGCCGGTGCGCGGTACGTCGCGTCGCGAGATCGGCCACGGCAACCTGGCCGAGCGTGCGCTGCAGGGCGTGCTCCCCGACTTCGCGGATTTCCCGTACACGCTGCGCATCGTCTCGGAGATCCTCGAGTCCAATGGCTCGAGCTCCATGGCCACCGTGTGCGGCGGCTCGCTCGCGATGATGGATGCCGGTGTCCCGATTCGCGGCGCCGTGGCCGGCGTGGCGATGGGACTCATCAAGGAAGGCAAGAAGTACGCGATCCTCACCGACATCCTCGGCACCGAGGATCACCTTGGAGACATGGACTTCAAGGTTGCCGGTACCGCGAACGGCATCACGTCCATCCAGATGGACATCAAGATCGAGGGGCTCGATCTCCAGATCATGAAGGAAGCGCTGGCGCAGGCCAAGGAAGGCCGCCTGCACATCCTCGCCGAGATGAACAAGGCGCTGGCAACGCAGCGTGAGGATCTCAGCACGTATGCACCACGCATCGTCACGATGATGATCAACCCCGAGAAGATCGGCGACCTCATCGGACCGAAGGGCAAGACCATCCGCGGCATTCAGGACGAGACCGGCGCCGAGCTCACGGTGGACGACACGGGCCTGGTCACCATCGCCGCCGTGGGCGGCGAGGCGATGCAGCGCGCTCGGCAGATGGTGCAGGCGATCACGGCGGAGCCGGAGATCGGCGCGACGTATGAAGGCACCGTCAAGACGACCACCGCGTTCGGGGCGTTCGTCGAGATCATGCCCGGTACGGAAGGACTCGTGCACATCTCGGAGCTCAAGCACGGCCGCACGGACAAGACGGAAGACGTCGTCAACAAGGGCGATCGCGTCACGGTCAAGCTGCTCGACCGCGATGAGCGCGGCCGCCTTCGTCTCTCCATGAAGGCACTGGTGCCGCGTCCCGAGGGGATGCCGGAAGAGGAGCCGCGTCCGCCGCGTCCCGAGGGCGACCGTCCGCCGCGTGACGATGGTGACAGGCCGCGCCGTTCCGGTGGTGGCGGAGGCCGCCCGCGCCGCTAGTGATCGACCACAACGTGCCGGCGGATGGATTCCGCCGGACCGTGCTTCCCAATGGACTGACCGTACTCTCGGAGCGTATGCCGGGCGTGCGGTCAGTCGCATTCGGCGCATGGGTTCGCGCAGCGTCGCTGCATGAAGCGCCCGACAAGATGGGCGTCTCGCACCTCCTCGAGCACATGGTGTTCAAGGGCACGGCAAGGCGATCGGCGAAACAGATAGCCCTCGAGCTCGAGGCACTAGGTGGTTCGCTGGATGCCTATACCTCGCGCGAGCACACCGTGTATCAGGCGCGCGTGCTCGACGAGCACCTCGACATCGCTGCGGACGTGATCGGCGACTTCGTGTTCCAGCCGCTCCTGCGGAAGTCGGACCTGGAGCTCGAGCGAAAGGTCGTGCTCGAGGAGATTGCGATGGTGGACGACACGCCCGACGACCTCGTGTACGAGTTGCACAACGAGTCGCTGTGGGCCAGCCATCCCTACGGATACTCGATTCTCGGCACGCGCGACACCGTGTCGTCGTTGAAGGTGGATGACCTCCAGGCGCTGCATGCGCGCGCGTATCACCCGTCGCAGCTCATCGTGGCAGCGTCGGGCAACGTCGAACACGATGCGCTGCTCGCGACGCTCGAGCGAACGGGCTGGCTGGCCGATCGTCCGGGCGATGCGGCGCGGCTGGTCGTGCCGCCGCCAGTGGCGCAGCCGGCGTCGCGCCGACACGTCACGCGGGATGGAGCGCAGACGCACATCGTCGTCGGAAGTGCTACCGTGCGCCACGGCGATCCTCGGCGTCACGCCATTGTCCTCCTGAGCGTGCTACTCGGAGGCGGCATGAGCTCACGCCTGTTCCAGCGCGTGCGCGAGGAGCTCGGCCTGGCGTATGCCGTCTATACGTTCCAGTCGTTTCACGCCGATATCGGCATGCACGGCGTGTACGTCGGCACCGGCACCGAGACGGCGCGGCAGGCGCTCGACGCCATCGACGCCGAGCTCGCGTCAGTCGCAGCGAGTGGGCTACCGGCCGAGGAGCTGGCGATGGGCAAGAGCCAGCTCAAGGGGCAGGTGACGCTGTCGCTGGAAAGCGTGAGTGCGCGAATGTACCGGTGCGCCGGCGTGGAGCTGTATGGCGAGCCGTACCGCACGCTCGATGAGATGCTCGCGATGATCGATGCCGTGACAGAAACGCAGATCGCCGAGGTGGCGCGCGACTACTTCGGCCCTGGCGCGCAGACGGTTGTATCTTTGGGACCCGGCGATTCCTTTTAGTTCAACACGCTCGTTCACTCATCCGAATCATCGTCTTCCCATGAAAATCGGCGTCCCGAAGGAAATCAAGACAAACGAGAATCGCATCGCGCTCGTGCCGGCGGGCGCGGAGTCGCTGATCACCGCGGGTCACTCCGTGCTCGTCGAGACGGGTGGAGGCCTCGGCAGCGGCTTCAGCGACGAGGACTACACGTCCGTCGGTGCGTCCATCGCTCCCGATGCCGCGACCGTGTGGAAGCAGAGCGACATGATCATGAAGGTGAAGGAGCCGATCACGGTCGAGTGGCCGCACATGCGCGCCGATCAGCTCATCTTCACGTACTTCCATTTCGCGGCCGACGAAGCGCTCACGCGGGCGCACCTGGACAGCGGCGCGATCTGCGTGGCGTACGAGACTGTGGAGACGCCGTCACGCGAACTTCCCCTGCTGATTCCGATGTCCGAGGTCGCTGGACGGATGGCGGTGCAGGAGGGCGCGAAGTATCTGGAGAAGCTGTATGGCGGACGTGGTGTGCTGCTGGGCGGCGTGCCGGGCGTGGCCCCAGCCAAGGTGGTGATCCTCGGCGGCGGCATCGTGGGCATCAACGCGGCAAAGATGGCGGCGGGCATGGGCGCCAAGGTGGTGATCCTCGACGTCTCGCTGGACCGGCTGCGGTACCTGAGTGACGTCATGCCGGCCAACGTCCAGCTGATCTACTCGAACCGCCACAACATCCTCGAGCAGATCAAGACGGCCGATCTCGTGGTCGGCGGCGTCCTGATTCCTGGCGCGCTGGCGCCGCGGCTGATTCGCCGCGAGGACCTGAAGACCATGCAGCCGGGATCGGTCATCGTGGACGTCGCCATCGACCAGGGCGGCTGTGTCGAGACGATTCATGCCACCACGCACGAGAACCCGACCTATGTGGTGGATGGCGTCATCCACTACGGCGTGGCGAACATGCCGGGCGGCGTGCCGCGCACGTCGACGCTGGCACTCACCAACGCGACGCTGCCGTACGCCATGCAGCTGGCCAACAAGGGCTGGA
>JANOIJ010000370.1:0-23763 GCA_031407575.1 Gemmatimonadaceae bacterium
ATGTTCGCCACCATCTGCGGTGGCGGAATCGGCTTGATCTTTACGCTCTTGGGATCGATGCCGGCTGCGGCAAGCGTAAGGTGCAGCCAGATGTCGTGGGTGCCCCCGGGAAAGGTCATGGCGAACGTCGGCTCCTTCGTCTTGCGAGCTCCGTCGACTGCCTTGCGCAATGCGGCGTAGTCGCCGTAGCCCACCTTACCGCCGAACGTCTTGGTCGAGAGCGTGGTGGCCTGGCCGTTGTTGTTGAGGACCATGGCGATGCGCAGCTGATCGCCGCGCAGCTCGCTCACCTTGGTGGCGGCGGCGAACGGCATCCCGAACAGGCAGTGCGCGCCGTGCAGCTCACCCGAGGCGAGCTTGTCGCGGATGATCGGCCAGGAGGCCTGCTTCTCCACGACGACGTTGACGCCGTGCTTCTTGTACAGGCCGAGCTCATGCGCCATGACGACGCTGGCGCAGTCGGTGAGCGGGATGAAGCCGAGTTTGATCGGCTGGTCGGTGGGAGGAGCGACTTTGGCCGCGCTGGTGTCGGCCTTCGTGTCGGCCGCACAACCAGCGAGGAGAGCGGCGCCTGCGGTACCGGCCATGCCAATAGCCAGTGATCGAACCACGTCCCTGCGGTTCCAGGTGCTGCTCATGAGTGGTCGGGTAGGTGGGGACAATCGGCGCTCGTCGCGGCCTGACGGCAGGACCGCGTTCGGGCTCAGCGTATGAGTCCGAAGCTCGTAACCATCTAAGGCAACGCCGGTGCCAGTCCCAACGGGCAAATCACAGGAGAGAAATCGTTCGTGAACTCCTTGTCGTTTAACGATTTACAAGTGACAGTGTGCTATTAGTGCGAGATGGCACCGTCCAGAGACAATCTACAAAAATGTCGCATGCCTTCATGATCAAGACATTGTCGTAGTCATGTGGGTTTCCGCGATCTACCGGCCCTTGTGAGCCGACGGACCACACCCTCCGTCACGCACGGACGCGGCCTGACCGGAATCGGGCAGCGGCGGAGAATCCTACATTATGGAATGTTCGTCGTGGGCGACCGACAATAATGTCGCATTCCCGTCGGTCCCTTGATGGACGGACGTGCGAAACACTCCCCTCAGGCGCGCGTTACGGTCAGGCGCGTGTGCAGGTAGATCAGGATCCCGACGACAGTCTCGAGCACGACGAACACGATGTACGCCGGATGCGGCTGCCCGTCGACCACCATCGACAGCGCTCGGCTCGCCGCGCCGAAGAAGAAGATCCCGAGGAAGTAGCGATTCGCTTTCTGCTGCGTGTAGATCTCGCGGCGAAAGAGCAATGCGAAGAGCCCGAGCCCGAACTCCATGCTCTTCAAGTAGCGGTACTGGTTCAGCGCGCTCACGAGTGGCTCGCCCTGCAGACCGCCATCGAACACGGCGCGCGCGTACACCTCGAACGACAGCGGGCTCCAGCGCGGCGCGAAAATCCCAGCGAGACCTCCCGCGAGCACCAGGAACAGCGCATAGCCGTAGAACGCCCCCGTGCCTGCGACGTCGAGGACGCGGATTCGGTTGAGCGACATCCAGGACCTCGGTGAGGCGCGCTCGCGCCGTGATGCCCGCTCTCCATTCACTCAGGCTGCCGCGCCTGATGCTCGACGCGGCCAACATGGACGCGAGCTGCGGGCACCGCAAGCGCGAACGCAGCCGCACATCACTTGTTGCCGAACGGCTTGGCCGGCACGCTGCGCACGTACAGCCACAGCGCGTGCAACTCCTCGTCGTTCATGCGGCCAAACGAACGCCACGGCATGAATGCATCGATGCTCGTTCCACCAGGCCGCTTGCCCTCCCGCATGGCGCGCACGAAATCCGCTTCCGTCCAGCTCCCGATGCCGGCGACGGTGAGGTTGGCCGCCGGTGGCAGCCCCGGAGGGCCCGCGACGCGCCCACCGGACAGGCCAAAACCGTGACACCCGTGACAGCCCGAGACGTTCGCGATGTACTTGCCGTACGCCGCGGTCGGGCCCGGCGAAACGGTCGGCTCGTCGCGAAAAGGGCGGCGTCTTCGACGCCACGAGCAGGTTCATCTTTCCCGCAGCCAGCAGCGCGCGCCCGTGGCACAGCGCGCAGGAGATCGTCGCGCGATAGAGATGTGCGCCGCGCGCAATCGCGGCGCTGTCGCGCGTGATGGGCAGCGGCGCCAGTTGCACATGATACGATTTGCGGAGGCGCATCTCACTCCGGACGTACACGAAGGCAACGACGAGCACCACCATCGCGCAGAGTCCAACGACGATGCGCCGGACGATGCGAAGCAGTGTCTTCATGGCGTTACGCCGACCGGCGCTGGGCCCGGCGCATGCGCGTCGTGCCATAGGCGTGTCCCATGCTTACCGAACGATCCAGGATCTGTCCCAACACCTCCGCCGCACGCGCCGCCGGGTTGGCGTCCTCGGCGGGCGTGATCCACGCGATGTGCCCGTCCGGGCGCGCAAGCACGGCGCGCTCAACGCCAACGCCGAACGCGGTCTGCCACAGACGCGCCGCCTCCTCCTCGGTGCACGGCGGCGTGAAGAGTGTCACCTCCAGGGGGACGCCAAGCGCGTCCGCCGCTTCCTTGACTGCGCGAACCCAGAGGTGCGCCTGCGGCGTCGCGAGCAGCACCATGCTGCGACCCGAGATGTCCGTGGTGGAGCGGCGCAAGCCTTCCTCCTTCGGCAACACGTGTGGCATGCGGCTGCCGACGCGCGGGCTTGGTCGGCCTGCCCTGAGCCCTTCGGCTTCGCTCAGGGTGAACTTCGTCGAAGGCCTCGATGAACTCCACGTGCGGCGTCGCGTCGTCGGAGATCACGGCGCCCCGTCTCGGCTCGTCGGAAGGATGAGACCCGTGTGCCCGCCCCACTGCACCATGTACAGGCCACGCTGCGGCATCGGAGCGAGGTGCGAAAGGTCGGCGCGAAAGAGGACGCTGATGTACGTGCCGACCTGCGCAGGTCCCTCGAAGGCGATGTTCGCGGCCTGGCGCACAGCGCTCGATATCCCGTCCGCGCCGATGACGTACTGCGCACGCACGCGCGTCATGCGGTTGGTCGCGCGATCCACGAGCGTCGCATGGACGGATGCCTCATCCTGACGAATGGTCGTGAGCTCGGTGTTGAAGCGCACCTCCGCGCCGTCGTAGCTGCGCGCGGCCTCGAGCAGGATCGGCTCGAAATAGTCCTGCGCCAGCGCGGCGGGCGACACGATGCCCAAGCGGCGCGATTCCTCCTCGTCCGGGTAGCCGAGCGATGTCACCTTCACCTCGGGCGACGCGAGTGTGGACGCGCGAACCGATTGCACGAACCACGCGTCCAACGCAGCCTCGCGCACCTGGTGGTCCAGGCCCCGCTGGCGCAGCAGCTCCATCGTGCGGAGCGAGATGTCCGTGGCCTTGGGATGGATCGACGTGCCCGCGTGGCGCTCCACCACCAGCGAACGCACGCCGAGGCGTGACAGCATGATCGACGTGCACAGTCCGGCCGGGCCCGCGCCGACGATGAGTACAGGGATGTCCATGGGTGATGCTCCGCGAATGGTCTGTCGCGTCGCGAGTGCGCGACGCTCAGTGAACATCACGCGGCCGGTCCGCTGCGACTATCGGGCAAGCGACCTGACCTCTCACCGACGATGGATGCCTGCCTCCCTGTCCAGCGACAGGGACGCCCGCTCACCGCACGCCGACCAGCACCGGCTGAAAGAGCACGCCATCGTGACGCTGCACGCGCGCGAATCCCGCCTCGCGCATGAGGTCGAGCAGGCGCACGGCGTGCACGGCGTAGAAGCGCGTGCGCATGAGGTGCGTTACGCATGCGCCGCGTTCGTCTTCACGGGTGAGGTACAGCCGCACCTCGTACTGGTCGCCATCCCACTCCCACACCTGCACGGCCAGCGAGCGCGTGTCGCCGTCGCGCTGGTACGCGTGCGGATGGACGTCGGGATCGCGGCGCGCCAGCGTCGCGTAGTCGCGCACGGAGATCACCAGCGCGCCGCCTGGCTCAAGTACCTCGAACGCGCTGCGGAATGCGGCGCGTATGGCGTCGTCCGAGAGGAGGTGCGCCACGGCGTTGTCGCACGCAATCACCGCGCGCACGGGCTCGGCCACCACCGCCGGCAATGCACGCATGTCGGCCACGGCGAGCGTCGCCTCGAGTCCGCGATGGCGCAGCTCCTCGGCGGCGCGCGCCAGCGCGACCGGCGACAGGTCGGTCGCACTCATCGCCCAGCCGCGCGTCGCGAGGCCGATCGTCTGTGTCCCGATGCCGCACGCGGCATCATGCACACGAGAGCCCGGCAGTGCGCCGAGCTCCCGCAGCAGCATCGTGAGCGCCGCCCCCTGCCTGTCGATGCTCTGCGCCCAATCGGCGTAGAGCAGGTGATAGTAGGGGGCGAGCTCGTCGTAGAACGTGTCCATCACGACAGTCTACGGAGCCGCCGTCGGCTCGCCATAGATGAAGTCGTCCATCACCACCAGGTCGGGCCCCGTGACCAGGACATTGGTCTCCGCCAGCGTTGCCGAGAGTGGTGCGTCACCGCAAATGATGCGCACGCGCGCCACGATGCCAGTGTCGAACAACGCACCGGCGAACGACTGCCCATTTGCATCGACGGCCCGCGGCGCGGAAACGGTGAGGAGCAGTACGCCCGCCGCGTCGTAGAATTCCATCCGCGCCGTCCTCGAGCGGCTCACTCCGGCGAACACCACGCCGAAGCCGGTCACGCGCGCCGGCGTCAGAATCGTCGCGAGTTCACTGTCCTCTCGAGGAACTTCAGAAGCGACTTCGTGATGCCGAGGATCGCGTTCTACTGTTCTTTCGGTTCATGACGGAAACTCCGGCGGCCGTGAACGCGCGGAGCGGACGGAGGCAGCGGCGGCAGTCGGGTTGAACCCAGACGACGAACGCTGAAGGCGCTGACACAACGCACGCTGAGAACGCTGCAACTGCGTTGGGGCGCAATCGTTTTCACGACTTCGCAACGCAAAACGCAGGTACAGCGACGTCTGCGTGCGTCGTGTCAGCGCCTTCAGCGTTCGCAGTCTGGGTTGTGTGCCGTCTGGGTTGTTTTGCCGTCTGGGTTGTTTTGCCGCCTGGGTTGTCTGCCGTCTGGGTGTTTGCCGTCTGGGTGTTTGCCGTCTGGGCTTTTTTGCGTCAGAACGTTGACTGCCACCCCAAACGGACGCCGTCGCGCCCTACGTCGAACAGCGTTCCCCCCGTCGGAATACTTACCGAACCGTCGGTCCGCTCGCGCGCAAGACGCCGCAGTTGCCGCCGCGCGATCTCCCGCCCAATCGCATAGCCGTACGCCACGCCAACGACCTGGTCCGAGGCCCAGTGCCCGCGGTCCGCGATGCGCCCAACCCCAACAGCCGCCACCAACGCCACCAGCGCCGGGTCGAAGTACTTCGCTTCGTATCGGTGCATGAAGAACGACGCGCACGTCGCAATCGTGGCGACGTGCCCGCCCGGAAAGGAGTGCGCGCCCCAGCTATCGTTGAACCCCGAAAAACGATACTGGTCGCCTTGCTTCGCCGGGGGCCCAAACTCACCCTCGAGACGATCGCGCGCCGTGTCCGGCCGGTCTCGGCCCAGGACGCGATACCACACCTGGTGACGAAGAAGTGTGTTGGCCGTGTACGACGACACGCATCCCATGATGCCATCGCGTATGCCACGATGCTTCGTGGCGAGGGCCACCCCGTACAACCCGATCACGTACGGTGTCGCCTGGTTGAGCGAGTAGAAGTCGCCACCGCTTCGCACGGGATCGAGCGATTTCAGGACACCGCGACCCTCGTTGGCCAGCGCCCACCGATCCACGTTGTCGTCGAACGCGGAGAGTGCGGCGCTCCCGGCCAGCACGCCGCCGGCAATGAGGTAGTCGCGTCCACTGCCTCGGAACGGCGAGAGGAACACCGACCCGACGTCGCGCGCGATCCCTCCAAAGTCGTCGACGAGCATCTTTCCGACGCTCTGCGCCTGAACCGACGCGTGACCAAGGAACAACCCAGCAATGGCAAGACGCAGCGGACGCTTCATGGTTCCCTTCAGATTCGCGTTCGAGGGGCCAGTCCAGATGAGTGACTGGCCCTTCATTGGCAAACTGTGGACCGCAGCGTCACGTCACACGATGATGTTCATCATCCGAATGCGCTCCCGGATCGGCTCCAGCAGCTGCGGCAGGTCCATGCGGAGCTGTTCGATCTGCGGCCGCACGTCATCGAGCTGCATCTTGATCAGGGGCCGCGCCAGGTCGAGTTGCATCCTGGCATCGATGCCCGCGCGCTCGACCTGCACCCGCGCGTTCTCGAACGCCCGCTCCACATCCGGGCCCGCTCGCTCCATCTGCACGCGCGCGTTCTCGAACGCCCGCTCCACATCCGGGCTGTACTCCATCCACGAGCGGTCCAGCGGCGGCCTTGCCGGCGTGGGGACCATGCGCGGCATTGCAGGCATCGGCGGCATCGGCGCCAACTTTCCGCCGAAGAAGCCATCGCCCATGTACGTCATCCCGCCGGAGCCCTTCGGCAGGTCGCCCGCTCGCCCGACCTTCATCGCGACGTCGCGGAACTGCCCGCTGGAGTACACGCGCAGCGTCACGTTGTCGCCAACCTTGAGCTGCGACACTTCGCGCTGGAGACGCTGGGCCTTTGCGGTGCTGAGGTAGCGGTCACCCGCGTCCTCGCGCGCCACACGAAGGCTCACCCCGTTGATCGCCGAGATGCGATTGCCCTCCTCGATGCCCGCCTTCGACGCCGAGCTCGAATCCGCAACGCTCATCACCAGCACGCCAAGCGTATCGCGCCGGCTGCCCGTGCTGCCCACGCTGATGCCAAGGGTCGGCCGGTTCTCGGCATCCACCTTGGTTGTGGTCCTGAATGCGGTGGGGCGGAAAAGGCTGTCGGCGTCCGTCGTCTTGATCTTCATGTCCTGCGAGCGGCCGTCGCGGTAGACACGAAGCTCCACGTCGTCACCGGGCTTGGCCTTGCCGAGCTCGCGCGTGAGCCGCCGAGTGAGGGCGTTCGACATGTCGGCGTCCTCGATGTCCGCCGCGTTCGCGCGGAGGCTGACACCATTGATCGCGGAAATGCGATTCCCCTCTTCCAGACCGGCCTTCTCCGCCGGGCTGCCGCGCGTGATCGACGTGATCAGCACGCCGAGCGTATCCCTGAGCGTGCCGGTCATCCCCGTGCCGATGCCGATGGCCGCACGATTGGACGGCCCGGCGTCGTAGCGGTAGAAGGAAGTCGCGGGCATGCGCACGGTGGTGCGAACATCCTGCGCGTGGGCGGCGGAGACCGCCGTGCCCGCGACGGCCGTGATGGCGAGCAGTTGGTTCAATCGCATGGAGAGATCCTCGGGTCCGGTGGTGGAGCGTGCCGATGTGACACGGGGTTGGGCGGAAAGGGTTGCCTTGGCCATATTGCGTGCATGGCCATCACCACCCCTCCCAGCGCACGCTCCTCCGCGCCGGATCTGCACGCGTTCGAGCACCACTGGCAGGACGAAGCGGACGCGGCCTACCTGTATCGGCTGCTCGCCGACGCGGAGCCCGACTCGGCAAAGCAGGACATCTACCGCCGCCTCGCCGATGTCGAGGATCGTCACCTCGAGATCTGGGCGGGCCTGCTTGCCGAGCATGGCCGCACGATCGGCCCGCACCGGCCCACGGGCCGCACGCGCCTGCTGGCGTTTCTCGGTCGGGTCTTCGGCCCTGGCTTCCTCCTTCCGATGCTGCTCGCCGAGGAGGGACGCGAGGTCAAGGCGTACCTCGACATGCACCGGGCGACGGGCCGCGGCGTCGCCGGTCGCGAGGAAGCGCTGCTGCTGGCCAAGGAATCCGCGGACCACGCGACGACCCTCAACGCGGTGGCTGGCCGCACCGGCGAGCCGTGGCACAAGACGGGAGCAGGCGGCTTCCTGCGGAATGTCGTCTACGGATTCAATGATGGCCTGACGGCGAACTTCGGGCTCGTGGCGGGGGTGATCGGCGCGTCGGTGAACGCCGAGTACCACCATGTGATCGTCGCGGGCGTGGCGGGTCTCATCGCCGACGCGCTCTCGATGGGCTCGAGCGGCTACCTCGCCGCACAGAGCGAGCGCGAGGTGTACGCGCATGAGATCGCGATGGAGCGCGACGAGATCGCAATGATGCCGGAGATCGAGCGCGACGAGTTGGCGCTGATCTACGAGGCCAAGGGCATCGACCGTGAGCACGCGTACGCGCTCGCCACACAGGTCATGGGTGATCCCGAGAAGATGCTCGCCGAGCAGGTGCAGGAGGAGCTGGGCATCTCGGAGTCGCCCACGTCGCCGATGCGCGAGGCCTGGATCACGGGCACGGCGACGGCGGTTGGTGCGTTGATCCCGGTGCTGCCGTTCTTCTTCCTCGATGGACGCACCGCGGCGATCGTATCGTTTACGATCTCCATGCTGTCACACTGGGTCGTCGGCGCGGCGCGGTCGGTATTCACGGGTCGCAGCGTGTTTCGCTCCGGAATGGACATGTTCGTCGTCGGCCTCGGCGTTGCGGCCGTGGGGTATCTCGTCGGCGAAGGGATCGTGCGGCTGCTTTAGGAGTACACGTCATCCTGAGCGGAGCGAAGGATCTGCACTTTTAAACGACGTCACTACAAGTGCAGATCCTTCGCTGCGCTCAGGATGACATTTGTTGTTCCGTCCCCCACCCTATCATTCACATGAAATCACTCGTCGCCGCTTTCGCTCTCACGTCGTTGCTCGCCGGCACCGCATCCGCGCAGGCCTCTGGCCCCCCCGCGACGGTTCCGGGCACGCAGTCCGACATCTACGTGCCGCTCTTTGGCGTCACCGCGGGCATCGCGATTCCGGTCGGCCGGCTGGCGGACGATCACGCGGCAGGCTACGCACTCGGCGGGCTCGCTGAATACGCCGTGACGGGCCAGGCCTATTCCCTGCGCGGCGAAGCGATGTTCCAGCGTTTCGCGCTCAAGTCCGGGCGCACCGTCGGCGACGACGTGAACATGCTGTCAGTCGGCGCCACGATCGTGTATCGCCTCCAGGCGGCGGCGGCGCAGCCCTTCTTGACGGGCGGCATCGCGATCTACAACGCGACCCGAGAAGGGACGCGTCCCGGTTTCAACGCTGGCGGCGGCGTCGAGATTCCCTTGACGGGATTCTCGGGCATTGGAGAAGCGCGCCTGCACGTGATGCTCGCGGACGGCAAGCCGGTGATCACGCTGCCGCTCACGGTGGGCGTGCGCTTCTAGTCGATCACACCAGGATATTCATCAAGCGCGCCGGCACGAAGATCACCTTCTTCGGCGCGCCGGTTACGAACTTGGCGATGGCCGGCTCGGCGAGTGCCGCGGCCATTGCCACATCCTGCGTCGCGTCCTTCGGCACCGAGATGGTCCCGCGCGTCTTGCCATTGACCTGCACGGCCATGGTGATCCGGTCCTCCGCGATCAGCGCAGGGTCGTACGACGGCCATCCCGCGTCGAACACACTCGACGTTCCGCCGAGCACCGACCACAGCTCCTCGGCGATGTGCGGCGCGAATGGACTCACCATCTGTACGAGCGGACGAACTTCATCCACGTGCGGCTGCCGTTCGCCGGAGCGCATCGTGTTCATGTATTCCATCATCGCCGCGATCGCCGTGTTGTAGGCCAGCTGCGGGATGTCCTCGCTCACCTTCCGGATCGTCTGGTGCAGCTTGCGCTGCACCTCGTCATCGACGTCACTGTCCGAGCGCGCATGGTGCACCGAACGCCAGAGACGGTCGAGGAACCGCTTCACGCCGGAGATGCCCTTGTCGCGGAAGTCGCCGCCGTCTTCGTACGGGCCCAGGAACATCAGGTACGTACGGAACGTGTCGGCGCCCCACTCGTTGATGTAGTCGTCCGGGTTGACGACGTTGCCCTTGCTCTTCGACATCTTCGCGCCTTCGCGCACGATCAAGCCGTGCGCGCGGAAGCGCACGAAGGGCTCCTCGAAATTGATGAAGCCCGCGTCGTGCAGCACCATCGTCACGAATCGCGAATACAGCAGGTGCAGCACCGCGTGCTCGTTGCCGCCGATGTAGCTCGTCACCGGCAGCCACTTCTTCGTCAGCGTGTCGTCGAACGGCACGTCGTCGCGATCCGAGCTCGGATAGCGCAGGAAATACCACGCGCTGTCCAGGAACGTGTCGCTCACGTCGGTCTCGCGACGCGCCTTGCCGCCGCACGTGGGACATGTGGTGTGGTACCACTCACCGTGACGCGCCAGCGGACTCACACCGGAGTCGTCCGGCTTGAAGTCCTCGATGATCGGGAGCAGCACCGGCAGCTGGTCCTCCGGCACCGGGACCGGGCCGCACCCATCGCAGTACACGATGGGAATGGGCGGACCCCAGTAGCGCTGCCGCGAGATGCACCAGTCGTGCAGGCGATAGTTCACCACCGGCAGCGCCGCATGGCGCGCCGCCAGCTCGGTCACGATCGCCGCCTTGCCCTCGGCCACGCTGAGCCCGTTGAAGCGCCCCGAGTTGACGAGAAGCGAGCCCTCAGAGCCGGTGTACGCCTCGACCAGCGGTGTCTCGTGCCCCTGCTCGGGTCCCGCCACCACGCGAGTGATGGGCAAGTCATACAGGCGGGCGAACTCGAAGTCGCGCTCGTCGTGGCCAGGCACCGCCATGATCGCGCCGGTGCCGTACTCCATCAGCACGTAGTCGGCAATCCAGATCGGGATGGGCGCGCCGGTGGCCGGGTTGGTCGCGTAGCCGCCGGTGAAGACGCCGCTCTTGTCCTTGCTCGTCTTGCGCGTGATCAGGTCCTGCTTTGCCGCCTGCGCGACGTAGGCTTCCACGTGTTCGCGCTCGTCGTCGCTCGTGATGCTGTCCACCAGCGGATGCTCCGGCGAGAGCACGAGGTACGTCGCGCCAAAGATCGTGTCGGGACGCGTGGTGAACACGCGCACCTCGACCGCCGTCGCCGTGATTTCGCCCGACTGCCCCGCACTGGCCGTCGCACTGCCGGCAAACTCCATCACGTCCTGCACGACGAACGAGATCTCGGCGCCCTCGGACTTGCCGATCCAGTTTCGCTGCGCCGTCTTCGTGCTCTCGGACCAGTCGAGCCCGTCGAGGTTGGCCAGCAACCGTCCGGCGTAGTCGGTGATGCGGAAGAACCATTGCTCCAGGAAGCGCTGCTCCACTGGAGACCCGCATCGCTCGCAGACTCCTCCGGCGACCTGCTCGTTGGCGAGCACGGTCTTGTCCACCGGGCACCAGTTCACCGCCGCCTTCTTCCGATAGGCCAACCCCTGCTTGAAGAGCTGCAGGAAGACCCACTGTGTCCACTTATAGTAGGCGGGATCCGTCGTGGAGAGCTCGTGCCGCCAATCCACCATCAGGCCGGAGCGCTGAACTTGCCGGCGGAAGTTGTCGATATTCCTCGGGATGAGCTCGTTCGGATGGATGCCGGACTTGATCGCGAAGTTCTCGGAGTGGATGCCGAACGCGTCGTAACCGAATGGCTCAAAGACAGTGTGCCCCTGAAGGCGCTGGAATCGTCCATAGATATCGTTGCCGGTGAACGCGAACAGGTTGCCCACATGCAACCCTTCGGCGCTCGGATACGGAAACATCATCAGCGCATAGAACGGCCGCGTGCCGTTGGCCAGGTCCGGCGAGTTCACGCCCGCCTCCTGCCAGTGCGCCTGCCACTTCCGTTCGACGGCGGCAGGATCGTACCCGATGGGCGCGTCGCCAACGGGCAGGGATGGGAATTGCTCTGTCAATGTGTCGCCTGAGACTGGACGTGGGTCGCTGGACCCAATTTAGTAGCGGGTGAGGGGCATTCAAGCACGCCGCGACGATGCGGCATACACTCAACTGTCGTCCGAGCCCTTCGACTTCGCTCAGGGTAAACTCCGCGCCGGCCCCGAGCACAATCGAAGGGAAGGTTCTGTTTCACGTCGTTCCGCGCCCCTGAAAGACCCATGTCGTCTTCGATCCTCGCCGCCCCCATCCGCACGCGCTCGGCGCCGTCACTTCATCACCGCGTCCTCATCGGCGCTGGGATCGGCGGTGCAATCGTCGTGCTCCTGCTCGCAGCGGGGGCCAATTACCTCCTCGGCCGCGACATCAACCGCCAGGGTGACGTGCGCATCGCTGATGCGGCAGGCCGCGCGCTCATCGTCGTCAACGACGCGCTGGTGGACCGCGCGCGGCAGGCCAAGGTGCTCGCGATGTCGCCCGGGATCGTCGCCGCGGCGCGCGAAGGCGGAACCCGCGCCGCGACACTCGGCATCGTCAACTCGCAGATCGCCGAGATGGAGCAGCGGTTCGAGCAGGACCGGTCGCTGCTTGCCTCGCCCGCGACGCGCATCTTCCTTCGCGAGCTGCTCCCCGAGCTCGAGGTCGCCGAGGTGCTGCTCACGGATGCCAACGGATACAACGCCATCACCACGCAGCGGACGTCGGACTTCGTGCAGCGCGACGAAGCGTGGTGGCAGTCTGCCTGGGCCGCCGGCCTCTCGTCGGCCGACGCGTCCTTCGACTCCTCGGCGCACCAGACCACCGTCTCGCTCGCGGCCGTCGTGCGCGACGGCGGCACCAAGCTGGGTGTGCTCAAACTCGCCTTCAGCGCCTCGCCCCTCGTGCGTTCGCTCCAGGCTGCGGGCGCGGGCGTGCGCGTCGACGTGCTCGACTCCGCCAGCCACATCCTTCTCAGCACCGACTCCTCAATGATTGGACGGTTGCTGTCCGGCATGCCCGACGCGCGCACGGACAGTGGCCGTTTGTTGTCCGTCCGTAGCGACACGGTTTCCGAGCGCGCAGTTGCGCTGCCGACGAACTCCGGCAAGTGGCGCATCGTGGCGCACCTGCCCGAGCAGGCGATTGCCACCTCCTTCCGCACCGCGCGGCTCGCCATCGTGGGCGGCGCCGCGGCGCTGCTCGTCGTGCTCGCACTCCTGATGGTCGGGCTGAGCCGGTTCCTCGAGCGACGCATCTCCGCACCCTCGCGCCTGCTCGCCGAAGCCGCCGAGGCGGTGGCCGCGGGCGACTTCTCGCTGGAGCTCAACACGAGTTCCTCTGATGACGAGCTCGGACGACTCAGCCGAGCCGTCGGCGCGATGATCCTGGAGCTCCGCCGGCTCGCACAAGCCATTGCCGGTTCCGCGTACGAGACCAGCGCGATGTCGATCGAGATCACCGCCGGCTCCGAGGAGATGGCGGCGACCGCCGGCGAGATCGCGCGCACGGCCAGCGATCTCTCCGAGCAGGCGACTGGCATGGCCGAGACCATCGGTGCCCTCGCGGGCTCGGCCAGTGCGTTGCGCTCGCTCGCCGCCACACTCGACGCCGGCGCTCGCGAAGGCGTCGCGCGCAACACCGCGCTCCTCACGCTCGCCCTCGAGAACCGAACCGGCCTCGACGCCACGCAGGCGTCGCTGGTGGAACTGAGCGGCGACGTGAATGCCAGCGCGTCGGCCATCCTGGCGCTCCAGACCGCGAGCGAGGAGATCCGCAGTTTTGTCACGCTGGTGCGGCAGCTCGCGCGTCAGTCCAAGCTGCTTGCACTCAACGCGGCCATGGAAGCCGCGCGCGCGGGTGTACAGGGCCACGGATTCGCCGTCGTTGCCACCGAAGTGCGGCGGCTGGCCGCGATGTCGTCTGACGCTGCCGACAAGACGGAAGCGATCGTGAAGGTCGTGCTCACGGGCATTACCGACTCGCACGAGTCGGCCAACCGAGCCGTCGCCGCTGCGGAGCTGGTGCATCGCTCCACGACGCTCGCCACGGAGTCGTTCGCGCAGGTAGAGCGCGCTGTCGTGGACTCCGAGGCGTGGACCGCCACCATCGCCGGTGCGTCTGCGTCGACCAACTCGCTCGTCGCCGAGATCACCGACCGGCTCGACACGCTCAACAACGGCACGGAGTCGTTCGCGGCGGCAATGCAGCAGGTCGCCGCGTCCAGCCAGGAGCAAAGCGCGAGCACCGAGGAAATCGCCGCGGCCGCCAGCGCGCTTGGCGCCGCCGCGGAGCGACTCTCCAAGCTCGTGGGCGGCCTGAAGGTCGAAGCGCAGGAGCCGCCGGCGGCCAAGGAGCCACCGGCGGCAGCGAAGCCTACTTGGTCCCCGGCAGGACGGAGCCGGGCGTCCGTCCCTTCGGTCGTTCGCCCCGCTTGAACAAGAACGGCGCCTCGATGACGCGGGCGCCCTTCGCGTCGCACGCCGCGTAGTCGCTGCCCTCGTACGCGGCCGCACCGGCAAACTCGCCGCGCTTGTTGATCGCGTAGAAGTTGAGGTCGAAGTACGGACGCCCGCGATCGTCGAGCAGGCGCTGTTCGGTCATCGCGATCACGCGCTCGATCACCTTCATCAGCGCCGCCTCGGGCGACATGCCCTGCCGCATGAACTCCACGGCGAGGAAGGCGCCGCACACCTTGATGTTCGCCTCACCGCGGCCGGTGGAGCCAGCCGCGCCCACGGTGTTGTCGCAGTACTGCCCCGCGCCGATGATCGGGCTGTCGCCCACGCGGCCAGGAATCTTCCACGACATGCCGCTCGTCGTCGTCACGGAGCCGATGTCGCCCGTGGCCGTGACCGCATTCATGTTGATGGTGCCGTAGGTGTGCGCCACGCCATGCTCGTCGAAGAACAGGTGCGTCGCGCTGTCGCTGGCGTCCTGGCGGAAGGCGGGCATCCGCAGCGATGTACGCTCCGGCTCGCCCGGGCGATTGAGCCACGCGTCCTCCACGCCGAGGTTCGCGCGCCAGCGCAGCCACATCTGACGGCTCTTCTCGGTGAGCAGGTTCTGCGGCGTGAACCCCATCTCGATGGCGAAGCGCCGCGCGCCGGGGCCCACGAGCATCACGTGATCGGTATAGTCCATCACCGCCTTTGCCACGAGCGACGGCGTCGCGATGTCCTCGATGGACGACACCGAGCCCGCGCGCCTGGTGGGCCCGTGCATCACGCTCGCGTCGAGCTGCACCACACCCTCGGCATTGGGCAGTCCGCCGAGTCCCACTGACTGGTCCTCCGGGTCCAGCTCCGTGATGTTGACGCCGGCGATGGCTGCGTCGAGGGGATCGGCGCCCTTCTGCGTCATCATGTCGTAGGCGAGCTTCACGCCGCGGAGGCCGTTAGTGCTGGCCACCACCGCTGGCAGCGTCGCCGCGACGACAGGTTCAGTCCGCTCGGCGACGCGGATGAAGGGCGTGGCGTCGGCGGCGCGCGGGAGCGCGAGTCCTGCGGCGGCGGTAGCGCCGGCGCCCAGGAAGTCGCGTCTGGAAATGGGCATCGAGAAGATCGTCGGGGGGAAGGTCCGTTCCTCGCTTCCCCCTGAGTTAAGCAGAGCGCCGCCGCGACGCTAGACGCGAGCGCTACTGCGGCTTGACCTCGTTGTCCCGCATCCTCGGCGCAAGCTTGTCGAATCGCGCGCGTGCTGAATCGGTTGGGAGCAATGCCCGGAGCAGCGTGTCGCGCTGCGCCCTGATCGCGAGGCGCTCCTCAAACGAATCGGGCGAGCGGCGATACAGTGCGACCTCGTCGTTAAGCGCTGTGGCGATGATCGCAATGGCGCGGCGCCTGACATCCGCGGAGACGGCCGGCGTCTCGAAGTAGTTGCTGGCCATCCCCTCCGCGACCAGCTGAACCGTCACGGTGTTCGTCGGTCGGCCCTCGAGTGAGCGCACGTCGAATCGGGCGCGATCAGCATCGGAGGTGAGGAGCGCACGCAATTGCGCATCACGGTTCGCATTCAATTCGAGGCGGCGCGGCCAACTCACGAGGATCGGCCCGCGTACCGCGCGCTGCTGCGCGCCTTCGTCGTCGATGATCGTCAGCGCTTGCGCAGTCTGTTCTGGCGAGAGCGAGATCCCGTTGAACAGGTTCTTGAGAATCCGCTGGCTCATTTCAGCCTGGGGCGTCGCTGGATCGGCTGCACGCACCATCATGTTGCCCTCCCCGGGCAAGAGGATCGGGCCGCCCGCCTCGCGATACTTCTTCGTGTAGTACAGCACCGCACCGTATCGCGCCGCCTCGCCGAAGTGTTTTACCGACGCGGGCGCGTCTATGGTCTGCGTTTCGAGTAGGGAGTCGCGATGCGGATACAGCCGGGAAACGGTGGAATCGTACGTCACCGGACCCCGGTACAAGATGCGGAACGTCGGCGTAGTCGTCGTCTCCACGGCAACCGCGCCGGTGAAGCGAAAGCGCGGCGGGAGGTCGGGGCGCTTCACGCCGTCGATGATCACGAGCGGATACGCCGCAATGCCGGGTCCCGTGTTTCGCTGCGGCGATGGAGCCGCGCACGCGGCGAACACCAGTCCTGCTGCTGCGACAACTCCAGCCGCTGTTCGCATCGCCCGCCTCCGCGGCTCCGGCCGCATCATGTGTTCGACACGCGCGCCGAGTCCCGACGCGCGCTCCGCGAATGCCGTCGATGGCATCCAGCGTCCATGCGCTGATTTCCACGCGCTCAGCAGCACGCGCGCGTACTCACCACCATCGATGCCTCGCGCCAGGACGCGTGCGTCGCAATCCAGCTCGATCGCGCGCCTCAGGCCGCGCCACGTCATCCAGAGTCCCACATTCCAGGGCATCAGCACGAGGACGCCAAGGGCCGCGAGCAACAGCGCCGGGTCCCGTGCATCACGGTGCTCCTGCTCGTGCGCGACGATCGCGCGCTGCGCCGGCGCGTCGAGGGCGAGCACCCACTCTGGCAGCACGATCGCAGGCCGATGCACGCCCACGATTGCCGGCCCGAACGCGGGCGACACGAGCACGCGAGTGCTTGCAACCTCGCGCCACAGCCACCGCTTTCTGTCCACGTGAAGACGGACAGACGTCACGACGAGGACACCGATGAAGGCGCTCGAGGCGACCATCCACGCGAGCACCAGCGCGCGCTCCATCACGCTCGGCACCACGTCCCGCGGCACTTGAGCTGCGTTCGGTCCAGCAATCGTGCTCGCGACGCGCGCTGCCACGGGCGGGACGTTCGCGGTCGTGAGCATCACCGTCATCACGCCGCCCACCGCTTGCGTGAACGGCGTCTCCCGCGCGGTGGGCTGGCGCAGCCACGCGATGCTGAATGCGAGCGACGCGACCGTCGCGAGTGCCCACACCCACCGCAACGCCAGTCCACGGTAAAGAGCGCCGACCCGCGCCAGCGCGAGCGCTGCGCCCGCAAACAGGACGGACACGATCGTCGACGCCAGCATCCAGGAGGCGTTCATGGCTTCTTCTCTGCGAGTCGGGCTTCGATCATCGCCTGCAGCCGCCGCAACTCGTCGTCCGTGACGTTCTCGTCCTCCAGCAGGCCGGCGACGAGCAGTTCGCGCGAGCCGCGATACATCTTGTCGAGCACCCGGGCGAGTGCTCCGCTTCCCGCCGAATCGCTCCTCGTCCGCGGGAAGTAGCGGAATGCCTTCCCTTCCTGCACGTGGTGGACGTGGCCCTTGGACTCCAGCGTCCTGAGGACGGTGAGGACGGTGACGTACGCAAGGTCGTCCGCGATGCCAGCCTTCACGTCGGCCACGGTGGCCGAGCCGTGCTCCCAGAGCACGGCCATGACGTCGAGTTCGCGGCGGGTGAGTTGAAGCGCCAAGTGAGCCTCCTATTATCTTTGTAATAGATAATTGTAACCGGGACGGCATGTCAAGGGCATCTGCCGCGAGCACGCTTTACCTTCCGCGCATGTCGACATCCGCCCGCGACACCCTCCGGGGACTCTCATTTCTCGACGGCCTCACCGATACGGCCGTCCATCAGCTCGGCCGCCTCGTCGAGCTCAAGACCTTCGAGTGCGACGACCTCCTGTTCGAAGAGGGCGAGAACCGCCACCTGATGGCCCTCATCGTCTCAGGGGCGGTGGCCATCGAAAAGGGGAAGAACACGCGGCCCATACGCCTCGCCACGCTGGGCGCCGGCGAGGCCGTGGGCGAAGGCCTGCTGCTCGACGACTCCATGCACGGCACCAGCGCCCGCGCCATCGCGCGCACGAACGCGTACGTCCTCACCAAGGAGCAGATCCAGGACATGCTCAAGGAGGTGCCGACGCTCTACGCGGCACTCGTGGGCCGCGCGGCGCGCGCCATCAAGCAGCGACTCTCCGCCGTGGACGCCACCCTCGTGGGACGTGGACGCGCGCTCGGCTTCGGCGGCACCCGCACACGCACCGAGCACGATCTCCTCGGCGACCGCGACGTGCCCGACGATGCGCTCTACGGCATCCAGACGCTTCGCGCCCTGGAGAACTTTCCCATCACCGGCACTCCGCTGCGCGAGTTCCCCGCGCTCATCGAAGCGCTGGCCGCGGTGAAGGAGGCCGCCGCGCAGACCAATGCGGACCTCGGACTCATGACCCGCGAGACCGCTGACGTGATCGTCCGCGCAGCGGGCGAAATCCGCGCCGGCCGGCATCACGAGCACTTCCTGGTGGACATGATCCAGGGCGGCGCCGGCACGTCCACCAACATGAACGCGAACGAAGTCATCGCGAATCGGGCGCTGGAGCTCTCGGGCCATTCGCGCGGCGAGTACGCGTTCGTGCACCCGAACAATCACGTCAACCTCAGCCAGTCCACGAACGACGTCTATCCCACCGCGCTGAAGATCGCGCTGCACACCGCCATCGAGGAGCTGCGCGACGCGATGCGCACGCTCGTGGACGCCTTCCTCGCCAAGGGCCAGGAGTTCGCGCCACACCTGAAAATGGGCCGGACGCAGCTCCAGGACGCCGTGCCCATGACACTCGGTCAGGAGTTCACGGCGTTCGGCCACACCATCGCGGAAGACGTCGACCGCCTGGGCGAAGCGCAGGCGCTGATTCGCGAGATCAACATGGGTGCAACGGCCATCGGCACTGGCATCAACGCGCCGTCAGGCTACGCCGAGGCGGTCAGGGCGCACCTGTCGCGCATCACGGGGTTGTCGCTGATCACCGCGCCGGACCTCGTGGAAGCGACGGCGGACACCGGCGCTTTCGTCCAGCTGAGCGGCGTGCTCAAGCGGTGCGCGGTGAAGTTGTCGAAGATCTGCAACGACCTGCGCCTGCTGAGCTCCGGCCCGCGCGCCGGCTTCGGCGAGATCAACCTGCCGGCGATGCAGCCGGGGTCGTCGATCATGCCGGGCAAGGTGAACCCCGTCATCCCCGAGGTGGTGAACCAGGTCTGCTTCGACGTGATCGGCGGCGACATGACCGTGACGATGGCGGCCGAGGCGGGCCAGCTGCAGCTCAACGTCTTCGAGCCGGTGATCGCCTACCGCCTGCTCGGCGGCATCAACTCCATGACGAACGCGTGCATCGTGCTGCGCGAGCGCTGCATCGTCGGCATCACGGCCAACCCGGACCGGATGCGGCAGTTCGTGGAACAGTCGATCGGCATCGTGACGGCGCTGGTCCCCGTCCTGGGCTACGAGGCGAGTACGGTGATCGCGCGCGACGCGCTCGCCAGCGGCAGAGGGGTGTACGAGCTGGTGATGGAACGGGGCCTGCTCACGCGGGAGCAGCTCGACCAAGCGCTGAATCCCGAGGCGATGGCGGGGGAGCGGTAGTCCTCGAGAGTTTGCGCGAATGTCAGGAGCGCGGAGAGTCCTGCGCGAATGTCAAAAGCGCGGACACGGATGCAACGGATTTCACGGAGACTGCCGGATCAAGCCCGTCACATTGACGCAGTACCCGGCAGTTTCCGTTGAATCCGTCACGACCAGTTTTCCTGCGCTTTTGACGCGCGCGCCAGCATTCTGAACGGCGCAAGCCCCGAATTACACCCGCAAATCCAGCATGCCTCCGCGCCGCAGAAAACGGATCGACCCCGCCCTATTCGAGCTTCCTGTCGAGCGCATCCGTGCCGGCGAGTTCAGCGACGTCTACCTCACCCGAGCGCGCGACGCCCTGCGCGCCGGCAACCGCGCGCCACGCGTCACGTGGCAAGTCACCGCCAAGAACGACGGTTGGCTGGGCGGCATCGATGAAGCCGTCGCCATACTCAAACTGTGCGCTGACGACTTCGCGTCGCTCGACGTGCACGCGCTGTACGAGGGCGACAGCATCGAAGCGTGGGACAGCGTGCTCGTCGTGGAAGGCGACTACGCCACCTTCGGCCACCTCGAGACCCTCGTGCTCGGCGCGCTCGCTCGGCGGACGCGCGTCTGCACGAACGTGCGGTGGCTCGTGGACGCGGCTCGCCCCAAGCCCATCTATTACTTCGGCGCGCGCGCAGATCACGCGCTGCTCCAGCCCGGCGATGGCCTGAGCGCACATGTCGCTGGCGCGGCGAGCGTCTCCACCGATGCGCAGGGCGCGTTCACCGGCAAGAAGGGCGTCGGCACCATTCCGCACTCACTCATTGCGGCGCTCGGCGGCGACACGGTGGCTGCGGCGCAGGCCGTGGCGGCTATCCTGCCCGCGGACGTCCCGCTCATCGTGCTCGTGGACTACGAGAACGACTCCGTGGCCACGAGCCTTGCGGTCGCACGTGCACTCGATGGGCGCCTGTGGGGCGTGCGTCTCGACACGTCGGAGTACATGGTGGACAAGTCGGTCGTGTCGCTCATGGGCGCGTTCGCCCCCACGGGTGTGAACGCAGCGCTCGTATGGAACGTGCGCACCGCACTCGACGCTGAGGGCTTCGGCGACGTGAAGATCGTGGTGTCGGGCGGGTTCGACGCGGCGCGCATCGAGGAGTTCGAGGAGGACGGCGTCCCCGTTGATGCGTACGGCGTGGGCACGAGCATCCATGAGGGCCGGTGGGATTTCACGGCGGACGTGGTTCAGCTCGATGGTGCGCCGCAGGCGAAGGCGGGCCGCGAGCTGCGGGCGAATGGTAAGTTGGAGAAGGTCAAATAGCGCGCGCGAGCGACAATCGCATCCTCAAGCGAGTACACAATGGCAGCAGGCCCCAAACTCGACGGCGCGGGCGTCCAGAAGATGAAGACCATCGACGAAGCGCAGCTCGCGCTTGCGAAGCTGCACAGCGTCGTGGAGCTCTATGCGCTGTCGCTCAAGCAGAACAAGCCCACGTCGATGTACAGCCAGCAAGTGAAGCGCACGCTGTCGCCGCTCGTGGGCCTGCTGAAAGGCCAGTTCGGCATGATTGCCGATCAGGCAGCGGCGTTGAATCTCGTCGCCACGCGCGGCGGCGCTGAGACGGTGAAGATCCGCATGCTTCGCGAGGGCGTGGGATCATTGCGCCAACAGTTGGACATCGCGGTGGTGCGCATCAAGGACACGCACATGGTCAAGGAAGAGCCCGTCGCGGGAGCTCGAAAGCCGGGCGAGTGAGCGAGATCGCGTAACGTCGTGTGGGGGAAAGTCCTACACTGCGTTGGTGCTGACGGAGTTGCGTTGCTTTCGCCGCCGGTGCCCGGTACTTTTCCCGGCTTGTAGCACTTTTCAGGAGCGCGACGAACGAGTGCGATCGCGCATCTCACGACACTTGTCGGAACAAGGACATCGCATGCCCGTGCCCCCCCGACCGCGCCGGCTGATGGCCGCTGCGTTGCCGGCCCTCCTCGCGGTCTTTTTTACTGCGTGCTCCAACACGCAGTATCCCAACTCCGTCTTCACGCGCCTCACGGAGAACAACCGCGACGTTGGCTACCTCTTCGACGTCCTCATCTGGCTGGGGACAGCCGTCTTCATCTTCGTCGAGGGGTTGCTCCTCTACACCATCTGGAAGTATCGCCGGCGCAGCGAGAGCGATCGTCCCAAGCACGTGCACGGGAACACCACGCTCGAGATCCTGTGGACGCTGATCCCCGCAGTGATTCTCGCGTTCATCGCGGTGCCCACCGTGCAGACGATCTTCAAGTCGCAGGCGAAGGCATCGGCGGACGCGATCCAGGTGGAGGTCATCGGCCACCAGTGGTGGTGGGAGTTCCGCTACCCGCAGTACAACGTCGTCACGGCGAACGAGCTGTACCTGCCCGTGGGGCGCAAAGTGAGCTTCACGCTCAAGTCCGTCGACGTCATTCACTCGTTCTCCATCCCGCAGCTCGCCGGCAAGCGCGACCTGATGGCGAACCGCACGAACTACCTGTGGTTCACGCCGGACTCGGTCACCGAGAACGCGTTCAACGGCTTCTGCGCGGAGTTCTGCGGCGCGTCGCATGCGAACATGCACTTCAAGGTGTTCACGGTATCGCCCGCGAACTTCGAGGGATGGGCGGCGAACCAGAAGAAAATGGCGGCGTTCGGTGCCATCGCGCCGCCGAACACCACCGCGCAGGCCGTCGCGCCCACGGTGGACACGACCAAGGTGCGGCAGGAGCCGGCGCAGGTGCCGGGCAGCGTCGCGACCATCAACCAGTCGCCCACGGCGCCTGCTGGCTCGGTGCCCGCTGCACCGATGGCCGGCCACGACATGAGCGCGATGGGCGCGCCCGCGCAGCAGGCGGACTTCTCGACGTTCCCGCGTGACAAGATTCCGCCGCACGCTGTGCCCGGGACGCCGCTGCCCGAGGGGCTCACGTACAACGAGTCGGTCAAGGGTGATGCGAAGCGCGGCATGGACTTCATGACCAAGCTGGGCGGCGGCTGCGTCGGCTGTCACGCGATCTACGGCAATCCAGTGATGGTGAGCACGATAGGCCCGAACCTCACGCACATCGCGTCGCGCACCACGATTGCCGCCGGCATCTACCCGAACGACACGAAGCACCTGACACTCTGGATCAAGAACGCACGCAGGATGAAGCCCGGCGTCGCCATGCCAACGCTCGGCGCCGGCGAATGGGATCCCGTCACCAAGGCGCACATCCCGAAGACCGGCCTCAATGACCAGCAGATCGCCGACATCGTGGCCTACCTGCAAGCGCTCAAGTAACCGCTGACCCACCGGAGATACAAACGACATGGCAACTACGGCTACCGCACCGACCTATGCGTCGACGGAGAGCTACGGCGGTGAGAGCGGCATCTGGAGCTGGCTCACCACGGTCGATCACAAGCGCATCGGCACGCTCTACCTCTTTACCTCGCTCTTCTTCTTCATCGTCGGCGGGCTCGAAGCAGCCTTGATCCGCTGGCAGCTCGCCACGCCGAACGCCCAGGTCCTCTCGGCCGAAGCGTACAACCAGATGTTCACGATGCACGGCACGACCATGATCTTCCTCGCGATCATGCCGCTGTCCGCTGCGTTCTTCAACTACCTCATTCCGCTGCAAATCGGCGCACGCGACGTCGCCTTCCCGCGACTCAACGCCTTCAGCTACTGGGTGTACCTGTTCGGCGCGATGTTCATGAACTTCTCCTGGTTCATCGGCGCGGCGCCCGACGGCGGCTGGTTCGGCTACGCCCCGCTCACGAGCATGCAGTTCTCCAAGGGGCTCAACATCGACTTCTGGGTGCTCGGCCTCCAGATCCTCGGTGTCAGTTCGCTCGCGGCGGCGTTCAACTTCATCACCACCATCATCAACATGCGCGCGCCAGGGATGAACCTGATGCGCATGCCGATGTTCACGTGGAACGCGTTCGTCGTGCAGTTCCTGCTCGTGCTGGCTTTTCCGGTGATCACCATCGCGCTGGTGTTCCTCCAGTTCGACCGCTTCTTCGGCACGCAGTTCTACGAGATCGCCGCGGGTGCGGATCCCCTGCTCTGGCAGCACCTGTTCTGGGTGTTCGGCCACCCCGAGGTGTACATCCTCATTCTCCCCGCGTTCGGACTGACGTCGGAGATCATTCCTGCGTTTTCGCGGAAGCCGATTTTCGGGTATCCCGTCATGGTGTATGCGACCATGCTGATCGCCTTCCTGGGCTTCGGCGTGTGGGCGCATCACATGTT
>JANOIJ010000392.1:0-37934 GCA_031407575.1 Gemmatimonadaceae bacterium
CTGGGCCGCCTCGCGGACCCTCATGACGCACCACCACGACGTCGCCCTCGCGCACCACGCCCGCAGTGACACCGGCCACGGCGTCTTCCTCGCACTCGAACACGCGCGCTGGTCCGCGGAAGCACATCTCATGCTGGTCCACGGCGCCCACCTTGATCACTGCGCCTTCCGGTGCGAGGCTGCCATACAACACGGCCAGCGCGCCGCGCGCGGAGTGCGGCGCCTCAACCGAGCGGATGCAGTCGGGGTTGCGTGTCGTTGCATCGGCGATGTTCTCGCCGAGCGTCTGGCCGGTGACGGTGATGGCATCGAGGTCCAGTGCGCCCGGCTTCTCCGCGAGCGCGCGCAGGATGGCCGGCACGCCGCCCGCTTCGTGGACGTCCTGCATGTGCCACTGGCGCGGCCCATCCCACGCCGGCGACACCTTCACCAGGTGCGGCACACGCTCGGCCACCTCGTTGAAGCGCGCGAGGGGATAGTCGATCTCCGTCTCGTGCGCGAGCGCGAGGACGTGCAGCACCGTGTTCGTGGATCCACCCATCGCCACGTCGAGCGCAACGGCATTGTCGATGGCGCGCGGCGTGACGATCTGCCGGAAGCTGATGCCGCGATGCAGGAGCGCGACCACCGCGTGTGCCGCGGCGCGCGCAAGCGCCTCGCGTTCGGGCGTCTTCGCGAGTGCGCTGCCATTGAACGGCAGCGCGATGCCGAGCGCCTCGCACAGGCAGTTCATGGAATTGGCCGTGAACATGCCGCTACAGCTGCCGCAGCTCGGACACGCGGTGGCCTCGAGGTCGGCGAGCGTCTCTGAATCCATGGTCCCCGCGGCATGCGCGCCCACACCCTCGAACACGGAGACGAGATCCACCTTCTTGCCGGTGCGGTCCACGCCGGCCGCCATGGGTCCGCCGGAGACGAACACCGTGGGGACGTCGACGCGCGCCGCGCCCATCAGCATGCCCGGCACGATCTTGTCGCAGTTGGGGATGCAGATCATCGCATCGAAGCAGTGCGCGGAGATCATCGTCTCCACGCAGTCGGCGATGAGCTCGCGCGACGGGAGCGAGAAGTGCATGCCCGCGTGGCCCATCGCGATGCCGTCGTCCACACCGATGGTGTTGAACTCGAACGGGATGGCGCCGGCGGCGCGAACGGCGTCCTTCACCAGCGCGCCGAAGCCCTGCAGGTGCGCGTGGCCCGGCACGATGTCCACGTACGAATTGCACACCGCGACGAACGGCTTGCCGAAGTCCTCGTCGCCACGGATCTGTCCGGTGGCGCGCAGGAGCGCGCGATGTGGCGCACGCGACCACCCCTTGGTGATCGTGTCCGAGCGGCGCGACGGCAGTGGTGTGGTGTCGTCTGACATGTGCGTGGTCGAGGAATTGGGCGAAAAACGAAACCCCTCCGCGTGATGCGAAGGGGTTGGTTGGTCGCCTGGACCTCGACACCCCTCCGCTCTTGGGAGGGGCCGGTCGACTAGGTCGCTGCTGCGCTGACGCTAGTTGTGCCGCCCTCCCCATGTGATAAGGACTCGTACGCTAATAAGCGATACGAGTGCGAGATCACGGAGGGTAATTGGGCGGCGGGTCATCATGGTTCGCGCAATCTTGGGAGGAGCAGTGTGGTTGTCAAGCGCGACCTTTTGTCGAACGGGCGTACAAAAGGCGGATTGCGTCGGGATCTCCGAGGTCCACTGACATCGATGAAAGGACGGAGGGAGGGCTGTCTCATTGACTGCGAAAGGGGCCGATCTGGGGCGGACGGGCGCGGAAAAAGCAGCTAAAGCTTTTATCCGCGTCAGTTCGGCTCAGATCGGCCCCTTTGGTAGTTCCCAGAAAGCCCTCCCTGCCTCAATGCAAGCGATGCAGAGGACCGATTAGTAATCCGCCAGCATCACTTTCCCGCGATCCTCTTCAACCGCGCCTTCACACGCTCCGTAAAATCCCGCCGCCGCAATTTCTTCTCGAAGAAGAACGCATAGCTGTCCTCGAGGAACCCATGCTCCTTGGGGCGCACGAACGCGTGCCGGTAGTTCGTCTTGCCGCCGAAGCCGAGGATCTTCTCGTCCTCCGCGGACAACCCACCGAGGAACGCAGCGTTGAGCAGGAGTGGGTGATAGCGATAGTCGTCCACGCTCACCTGCTGGAGTCGCACGCGCGGATCGTGGTAGTTGTAGAAGCACGCATGACGCGGTTCCAGCATCGGCACAGACTGGCGGTGAATCCCCGACGTATCGAACAGCACCACGGAACCCGCGGGGCGACGCACTTCCACGATCTGCGAGCGAGGAATGTTCGCCACCTCGCTGTTCTTGACGCTGCGCGGATGCTCCTTGCGATGGCTGCCCTTGATGTACTCGAAGTGGCCGCTCTTCACGTCCGTGAGGTACAGCGCAAGCTTCACCTCGCGATGGATCTCGTTGGTGTCCTTCTGCTCGTACCACGCGTCTCCATGCCAGCCGTGGAAGTCGCGCGTCGTCGGCATGGATTTCCAGCCCTTGGCTTCCGTGAGCTCATAGGCTCCCACGCCGAGGTACCGGTTGAGCACCTGCTTCACGGTGGGATGCAGCGCGATGTCCACGAACCCCTGGTCGATGGACAGCACGTCCTGCACGACCAGCCGGAAGAGCTCCGTCCGCTCGTAGCCGTCGATGTTGTTCCAGCGCAGGCGCTCGAGCCGCGACGAGAACGCCGACTGCATCGACGTTAGCTGCGCGGGTGAGATGGCGTCGGGAATCTCGACGATGCCCGTCTCGTCGAGTTCCTCGAACAGCGCGTCGGCGGGCGACGTCAGCGTATCAGTGGCGATAGGCGTGGACATATTCCGGAATCCTCCGTTCAATCGAGAACTTCTCTACGGCGTCGAGCCGTGCATGTCTACTCAGGCGTCGCGCCAGCTCCGGATCCTCGTACAATCGGCGCAGCTTCTCCGCCAACTCGCGATGATTCGCCGGCGCGAACAGCAGCCCCGTCCGCTCGTCCGTCACAAATTCTGGTATGCCGCCGATCGCGCTCGCCACCACGGGCAGCCCGCATGCGAGCGCTTCGAGGTTCACCAGACCCGTCGCCTCGCCCCACGTGGACGGACACACGAGACAGTCCGCCGCCTGCATGAATGGTTCGACGTTCCGCTGGTTGCCGAGGAAGCGCACGCGGTGCGAGATGGACAGTTCGTCGCAGAGATCCACGAGCCGTGGCTGGTCCCGTCCGTCGCCCACGATCCAGAGCTCCATCGACTCCGGCAATTCGGCCAGCGCGCGGATGGCCACGTCGCCGCCCTTCTCCTTGATGAGGTTCGCCACGAGCAGCACGATGAACTTCTCGTCCGCCTCGAAGCGCTTGCGCACTTGTTGCCGGACGTCGGCCCGCGGCTGGAACCGGTTCGTGTTGATGAAGTACGTGCAGCGCGAAATGTTGGACCACGAGCCCTGGTGCTCCAGGCAGTGCACCACGAAATCGCTAATGCAGAGCACCTTGCTGTACCGCCGGAACAGCAGCGACTTGAGGAACCGCTTGGCACCGCGCGTGGGCGTTCCCAGCGGAAGCGTCCGCGACGTGTGATCCGTCCGCACGTGCGCCACCTGCGGTGCGAGCACCGTGAGGAGCCAAACGTACGGGTTGATCGGGCTGTAGAAGTTCCAGTGCACGATCCCGATCTTGTTCTTCCGGATCAACGCAAGCAGGTGGACGAGCGACGACGCGTGGAAGTTGTGCAGGTCGAGCCCGTCCACCATCAGGCCGGCGGCGCTATAGCGTTCGGTGACCTTTGGCTCCGGCCGCCCGCCGAACACCGGCAGCAACAGCCCACCGTCGTCGTGAAACGCGCGCGCCAGCTCGAAGATCTGCTCCTCCATCGAGCCGAACTTGTCGGACGGAAAGAGATCGGTGAGGTACAACACGCGGCACGCCCCGTCGAGGCGTGCCTCGACGGGAGCATGGCTTCCGGAGTTTGTGGATGTTCCCTCGAGTTGCTTCAGCAGGGCGCTGACCTCATATGTTGCCCAACCATCACTACACCGCGTCCGACAACGACGTGAAGTTGAAATCCTTCACGCGCAGCGACGGCATCACCTGACCCGCCGACGTTCGTTCCGCTCGGCCGATCTCCTCGATCTTGCTGAGCATGAACAACGGACTCTCGTTCCACCGAAAATTCTTCAGCGCCTGCGTGACCTTCCCCTTCTCGATCAGGAACGTCCCGTCGCGCGTCAAGCCCGTGAGCAACACAGTGCGCTGGTCCAGCGACCGAATGTAAAAGAAGTGCGTGACGAGGATGCCGCGCTCGCAACCGGCGATGAGCTCTTCCGTCGTCTTCGTCCCGCCGACGAACTTGAGCCCACCCCCACCTCCGCCGCCGCCACCACCGCCACCGCCACCGCCACCGCCACCGAAGCCGCCGCCACCCGTGGTCGGTTGCACGCCCTTCTGCGACGCCCAAAACCGGTCATACGAAAAGTTCTTGAGGATCCCATTCTCTACATAGACGACCCGACGGAGCGGAAAGCCACTGGAGTCGAATGGAGGGGCCAGCAGGTCGGGATCCGTGGGATCCGAGAAGATCGTCACCCGCTCATCCGCGATCTTTTCACCGAGCTTGGTGCCTCCGGCCTGGCCTTGCTTGCTGAAGGTGCCGCGACCCTCGTCGTTGGAGCGCCCGTTGAACGCGCCGATGAGGCCCGGGATGATGTCCGCCACGGCCTGCGGCTCCAGCACCACCGTGTACAGCCCCGGCTCGATGGCCTTTGGACTCCGGCTCGCCACCGCCTTCTGCGCCGCCGCCTTGCCGAGCGCGAGCGGATCGATGAGACCCCAATCGCGCGCGCCGGCGCTCGCCCAGCCCGAGCCGGTGGCGTCCGGTGTGCGCACGGTCGTCGAGAGATCGACGCCCGTCGCGCGATGGTACGCGAAGAGCCCCTTGCTCGTGGCCACAGCGGCGGCGCCGGCATTCGCATTCAGGAACCCGGCCACGAACATGGTGCCCACGCTCTTTCCCGTCTGCTCCGCGACGTCGATCGTGCGCTTCGCCGCCACCGCCCGCACTTCCGGCGTCAGCTCGGCGGTGCGGTCCGAGTAGCCATTCACTGAGAGGTAGGTTTGCGCACCGAGCTCGGGCATCGCCTCAGGATCCTCCGGGCTCAGCTTCGCGAGGCGCTCCGCCAAGTCCACGGTGCGCTTCAGGCTCTCGTCGTCCAGGATGTTCGTGGATGACGACGCGCGGCGCTTCCCGATGGTGGACGTCACCGTGACGGTGGTATTTGTCGACCCGCCGCTCGTGGTGATTTCGTTGCCCGCGAAGCGCGTGTTGCCGTTCCACGCACTCGTGATGTTCACCCGCGTCTCATCGGCCTTCGCAAAGGCCAGTACCCGATCCGCCAGCGCCTTCGCCTGGTCCCGCGTGAGGTAGTCGGCGTCGGCGGCGGTGAAGAGGGACTTGAGCGTCACTCGCCCCTCCCGGTGGACACGATGTTGACGCCGCGGAAGCGCGCTGGCGGGCAGCCGTGACTCACGGAGTTGGATTGCCCGGGCTCACCCTTGCCATCGCCGAACGACCCGCCGAGCCAGTAGGAGCTCTTCCCGCCGATCATGTCCATCGAGTTCCAGAACACTGGCGTGTTCGCCTGGTACGCCACGTCCTTGAGCATGCCGGTGATCTTGCCGTTCTTCACTTCGTAGAACGCCTGGCCGGAGAACTGGAAGTTGTACCGCTGGTGGTCGATGGACCACGAGCCGCGATTCTTGACGACGATGCCGCGATCCGTCGCCGCGACGATGTCGTTGAGGTTGATGTCGCGGTCACCTGGCATGAGCGACACGTTGGGCATGCGCTGGAACTGCACACTCTCCCACGAATCGGCAAACGAGCAGCCGTGCGACTTCGTGACGCCTGTGAGCTTGGAGATCCACGCGGCCTGCTCGCGCGTGGTCTGATAGTCCTTGAAGATGCCCTTGTCGATGATGGACCACTTGTCCGCGGCCACACCCTCGTCGTCCCATGCAACGCGCGCCAGCGAATGCTCCTCGGTGCGATCGCCCGTCACGTTCATGATCTCGGTGCCGTACTTCAGCTTTCCGATGTGCTTTTCCGGCGGTGCGACGAAGCTCGTGCCTGCGTAGTTCGCCTCGTATCCCATCGCCCTGTCCAACTCGGTGGGATGGCCGATGGATTCGTGGATCGTAAGCCAGAGATTCGTCGGGTCGAGAATGAGGTCGTAGCGGCCCGGCTCCACCGACTTCGCGGACACCTTCTCGACTGCCAGCGCCGCCCATTTCGCGGCGTTGCCCGGCATGTCGAGCGACTGGATGTACTCCCATCCCTGGCCGCGTGGCGCAAGCTCCTCTGAGTACTGCTGGAACCCAGCAGTCCCGACAGCCGTGGCCGAGAACGACGGTCCGACGCGCACGAAGGTCTGGGTCGTTTCCGAGCCTTCGGAGTTGACGTAGGTCTTGATCTCACGAAGCAACTGAAGCCCCGACGTCACGAAGCGGACGCCCGGCACCTTGAGCGCCGCCTCGTTGGTCGCGAACAGCAGCGCGACCTTCTCCTCGATGGGGACGTCGATGGGATCGCGCGTCACCGGCGTCATCCACGTGCCCTTGGCCACGGGCGTGGGCGCCAGCTCGATGGGGCGCTTCTGCACCGTGCGCGCCGCACGCGACAGCCGAGCCGCTTCGCGCGCCGCCTTGACCACGCCGTCCTTGGTCATGTTGCTCGTGGCCGCGAAGCCCCACGACCCATTCACCAGCGTCCGCACGCCAAGCCCGTACGACTCGGAGTCGGCGACGCCCGTGATGCGGCGTTCACGGGTGCTCACGGACTGGCGCCGGTAGCGTCCGATGCGGACGTCGGCATACGACGCGCCGGCGTCCTTGGCCGCATTCAGCGCCTCGGCGGCGAGCTCCAGGGCAAACGTGTCGGCGCCAGGCGCGGTGATGAGGGGCGTCAATGCACCCGGCGGCCTTGCGGACAACAGGCGCGGGCCGGCCAGCGTCGCAGCGGCGGCGACGGCGCCCGTCTTGAGGAAATCGCGGCGGGTTGTGGTCATGACTCCTGCACGGGGGGGTGGTATGCGGGACGGTACGGCGACACGAGAGGAGTGTCAATGCTGAACCGTCGAAATGTCCGCTGACCGCCCATCTTCGCCTAAAACTCAGCGCTGAGCATGGAAACGCTCCCCATGCTCAGCGCGTCAGTCGGGTGTTGGCCGATCAGGCAGGGGGCAAGCTACCGTGCGGCTGGCCGAACCCGAAGCAGCTTGCCGTCCGGCGCGTCCGTCACGACGTAGATGAAGCCGTCCGCCCCGACCTGCACGTCGCGGATGCGTGCCTTGAGCTCGTTGAGGTACCGCTCTTCCTTGACGACCGTGCCGTTCTCGAGCACCAGGCGTACGAGCGCGTTGGCCCTCATACCGCCGATGAGGACGTTGTTCTTCCAGCCGGGAAACGCGTCGCCCGTATAGAACGTGAGCCCGCCGGGGGCGATGACCGGATCCCAATAGTAGACCGGCTGTTCCATTCCGTCCTTGACGAAACCTTCGCCGATCTTGATGCCCGTGCCATATTCGCGACCATAGGTGATGACCGGCCAGCCGTAGTTCTTCCCGGCTTCGGGGTGATTCAGTTCGTCGCCGCCGTTGGGGCCGTGCTCGATGGTCCAGAGTCTCCCCGTGACCGGATTGATCGCGGCGCCCTGCACGTTGCGATGGCCGTACGAGTAAATCTCCGGTCGCACACCGGCTCGACCCACGAACGGGTTGTCCTTCGGAATGGTGCCGTCCTTGTTGATGCGCACCACCTTGCCCTGGCCCGCGGCGAGCGACTGTGCGCTGTCGCGGTATTGCTGGCGGTCTCCCTGCGTGATGAACAGCGTGCCGTCCGGCGCGAACACGATGCGCGACCCGAAGTGCCCTGCGCCCGCCAGCTTCGGGCCCTGCTGATAGATGACGGTGACGCCCTCGAGGCCCATCTCGGTCAGCTGGCCGCGCGCGACGGACGTGCCCACGCCTCCCTCGCCCGCTTCGGAGTAGGACAGGTAAATCGTGCGGTTCGTGGCGAACTGCGGATCGACGCCGACATCCAGCAATCCACCTTGCCCGCGATCCACGACGGCAGGCACACCCGTCAGCGGCTGCGAAAGAGTGCCGTCCTTGCCGACGATGCGCAGGCGGCCCGGCTTCTCCGTCACAATCCAGCGCCCGTCGGGAAGCTGCGCCAGCCCCCACGGATTCACGAGGCCGCCCGCGACCGTGTCGATGCGAAATCCGCCCGCGATCGGCTCTGGCTGCGGTGATTTCTGCTGGGGGCCCTGTGCCGGCGCCGGCTGGCACGCCAACGTCGCCAGCGCGACGACAATCTTCAGTTTCCGGGACACGAACTCCTCCTTGAGGATCTGCGCTCGACGTGAGCGTGGGTGGGACGCCGGCACGCGCCAGCGATGACTGCTACTTGGGGGCCGGCTCCATCTTCCAGAAGGCAATGCCGCCGGCCTGCTGCCCGACATCCACCGTTCCGACCTTCGCAAGCGCCACGAGGTCGTAGATGTCCACTTTCCCCGGCGCGGCGCCGACGCCTTCGCTGCTCACGAACGCATAGCGCGAGTCGGTACTCACCGCCACGCCGTTCGCCACGGTCGACGAGTTCTTCAGGCGCGCCAGGCTCGCGCCCGTCGCCAGGTCGAACACCTCGAACATTGCGCCCTGCTTGAGCGTCGCGAGCAGCAGCTTGCCGTCGGGCGTCACGGCCAGGTTGTACGGGCCGCGGCCGCTCTTCAAGCGGCGCGTCACCTTCCACTCCGCGCGATCCACCTCGACGATCTCGTCCGCCTTGTTGCAGGCCACGAAGACGGTGGCCCCGCTGGCGGACGGCTGCGCCCACGTCGGCGAGCACGTGTTTGGCGCCATGTCGTGCTTCATGCCGTTGTAGCCGACGTCCGCGGGATCCACGGGCGGCTTGCCTGCTGGGGTCGCCGGCATGTTGTGCATGGCATGCGCGTCGACGGCGGCCTTGGGACCTTCCTTCCCCTTCGCGAGCGAGAACCGGCGAGACACCTTGAAGGCGCGCGCGTCGATCTCCACCAGCTCGTCGTCCATCATGCAGCCCGAGTACTGGAACGCGCCGCTCGGTTCGAAGCGGCTACCGTGCGGCATAACGCAGGTAACGATCCGCGCAATCTCCGTGTTCGTCGGCGTGTAGACCACCGACTGCGTCGACGGAACCATGTCGCCATGGAGGTTGAAGTTCGCCGAGATGGTGTAGAGTCCGTCCGGCGTCACGTCGAGGGACGCGGGGAAGTTGCCGAGCAGCACCCCCTGCCCAACCAGCGTGTCCGGTCCCAGCGCGTACTTCCAGTGCTTGCCGTCCGGGAAACCGTGTCCGGTGGTCATATAGAGGAACTTGCCGTCCCTCGAGATGACGAGCCCGTGCGGACCCTCCATCTCGGCGGCCAACTCGCCGACGGGCGTGGTCTTTTCCACCACGGCGCCGCCCGGTCCAAAGCGGATGCGGTGGATGAGGTCGGCTGACTCCGCGCCGACGTACACCCAATAGTTGGCGGAAGGCGGAGCGGGCACGGCAGCCGGGGCCTGCGCGGCAGCCAGTTGGCGCGAGGAGAACGGAGCCGCCGCGACGACGCACGCAGCCAGCGCAAATGCCTTGCAACTCGTATGGAGGACAGCCATGATGATATCTACTTGGTGATAAGCCAGCCGCACTTACAGCCTCGATACTTTCGAGCGGCCGGCGCCTCGCTCTTCAACGACAAGACCGATCATATGAATCTACCCCGCGCTTGCGGTTTCCTCACGAGGGTCGCGATGTCGGCCGTCGCGATGGCCGCCATCGTTACACCGACGCTCGCCGCGCAGACGCCGGCTCCCGTCGCGCGACTCGTCGCCGAACCGGCGAAGATCACACTGCAGGCTGGCGATTCGATTCCCTTCAAGGTGACCGCATACGACGCGCAGGGGAAGGTCATTCCCGATGCGGCCGTGCGCGTAGGCGGCCCGCGCCGCTCCATCATGTTTACGGACGGACGCGCCAAGGCGTTCGCAGCCGGGACGTTCACCGCGACGGCGTCCGCCGCCGGCGCGAATGGACCGGTGACGCTCGACATCCCGGTCGTCGTCAGCTGGCCCGCGCTGAGCGCTCTCGAAATTCAGCCCGCGCCCGGTCGCCTGTACACGCGCGTCACGCTCGCGCACGCCGTGAAGGGCACGCTGCCCGGCGGCACCGAGCGCAAGAGCCTTCCGGTCACATGGAAGAGCTCCGACCCCTCGGTCGCGCGCGTGGACCGCTTCGGCAACGTCACGGGCGTGAAAGCCGGTTCGGCGACGATTACCGCGGAGGTCGAGGGCAAGCGCGCCGAAAAGCGCTACACCGTCGCGACCAATCCAGTGTCGCGCATCGAGCTCAGCATCAAGGAGACGTCGGTCCGCACTGGTGATGTCGTGCATCTCGTGGGCATGGCGCGTCGCGCCGACGGCACACCAGTGGCCGATGCGCCCATCGTGTGGAGCTACACCTACACGCCGGACGATTCCATCGCTGCGCCGGGCGGCGCGGGCATCGTAGAGGACGTCAACGGCAAGTCGCTCTTCGCGGGCAACTACGCGGGGCGCTACACCATTCTCGCGCGCTCCGGCACCGCCGACGCCGAGCAGGTGATCGACGTCAGGCCGCGCGACGTGCGGCAGCGCATCACCATTCAGGGGCGCGGTCAGGTGGCCACCAGCAACACCTCGGACCTGTGGCCATGGACGGGCAAGGACGGGCGCGACTACGTGCTCGTCGGCACGTGGGGCGGCGACGGCTACGCGCTGGTGTTCGACATCACCAACATGGCCAACATCATCAAGACCGACTCGATCAAGGTGGATGCCCGCACGATCAACGATGTCACCGTCTCACCCGATGGGCGGTACGGTGTGCTGTCACGTGAAGGCGCATCGAACCGCGTCAACGGCATCGTGATCCTGGACCTCGCGAACCCGGCGCATCCGAAGATCGCGTCGACGTTCGACCAGGAGCTCACGGGCGGCGTGCACAACATGTTCGCCACCAACGATCATCTCTTCGCGGTCTCCGGTGGCGCGAAGTACGTCATCGTCGACGTGAAGGACATCTACAAGCCGAAGTACGTCAGCGAGTACCGTCACCCCAACGCACGACTCCACGACCTCTGGGTGCGCGACGGCATCGCCTACTCGGCGCAGGGTGGCGCGGGCACGGTCGTCGTGGATGTCGGCAATGGCAAGTACGGTGGCACAATCGAAAAGCCGAAGCTCATCACGGTCTTCCCCGTGAACAGCGGCCACGAGATCTATCCGTACTTCCAGAAGTCCACGGGCAAGACCTACCTCTTCATTGGCGACGAGGAGATGAGCCGCGCGGGACGCGTGTGGGAAGGCACCAACTATCGCGGCACGCTGGGCCAGGGCGGCGGCGTGGCGCAGACGTCGGGCGGCTACACGCACATCGTGGACTTCACCGACCCGATGCACCCGAAGAAGGTCGCGCGCTATCACCTCGAGGACTACGGCTCACACGACATCATCGTGGAGGACGACGTCCTCTATCAGGCCTACTACGACGGCGGCGTGCGGCTGGTGGACGTGAGCGGCGAGCTGCTCGGCAACCTGCACGACCAGAATCGTGAGATCGCGGTCTTCAAGCCGTATGATCCCAAGGCGTACACAGCCAACGCGCCGTTCGTCATGAACGCGATGCCATGGAAGGGGCACACGTTGTTCACGGATTTCAATTCCGGTCTCTGGGCCGCGAAGCTGGAGCCCAAGCAGCCGATCGTTCCGTAGTTCACCCGAACTCGTCGTCCCTCGCGCCGCTCGGACTATTGTCGTCCCGAGCGGAGCGAGGGACCTGCTTTTCCAGGACTGATGCCATGCTCGATCTCACGCTGAAGGATTTCACGGATGCCCGCGCCCGCATCGCCGAGCACATCAAGCACACCCCGCTGCTCAGCTCTCGGCAGTTGAGTGAGCTCACCGGCTACGAAGTGCGACTCAAGGCCGAGAACTTCCAGACCGTGGGCTCGTACAAAATTCGCGGCCCGCTCAACAAGTTCGCGCAGATGTCCGAGGAGGAGAAACGGCGCGGCGTCGTCTGCTCCAGCGCCGGCAACCACGCACAGGGCGTCGCGCTCGCCGCGCGAATTCACGGCATTCGCGCGGTGATCTGCATGGCTACCAACGCGACGCCCGCCAAGATCGCGGCCACGAAGGAGTACGGCGGTGAGGTCGTGCTGCATGGCAACATCTGGGATGAAGCCAACGAGAAGGCGAAGGAGCTCGTCCGCGATGAGGGCCTCACGTACGTCCACCCATTCGACGACGCCCAGCTCATCGCCGGCCAGGGCACGCTCGGCCTCGAGATCATCCAGGATTGGCCGGACGTGGATGCCGTGATCGTGCCCATCGGTGGCGGCGGGCTGATCGCCGGCGTCTCGATGGCGGTGAAGAGCCACAACCCCAAGATCAAGGTCATCGGCGTCGAGTCCTCGGATGGGCCGGCGATGAAGGCCAGTGTCGAGGCTGGATCGCTCCAGACAATCGATTGCCGCACCGTCATCGACGGACTCCGCGTGCGCCGCGCTGGTGAATTGAACTTCTCCGTCGTGCAGCGGTACGTCGACGACATCGTCGCGCTGCCCGACCGCCAGATCTTCGATGCGATGCTGTGGGTGATGGAGCGCTGCAAGCTGGTGGTGGAGGGCGCAGCCGCAGCGCCGGTTGCCGCGCTGATGCATGGACTCGTGCAGCTTCTTCCTGGCTCGCGCGTTGCGGCGGTGATCTCCGGCGGCAACGTGAATCTCGATCAATTGCGCACGCTGACCTGGAACTGACCGTTTACCAATCGCCCGCAGGCCGTTCTCTGGCGCATCGACGGCCACGGACTGAAGTTGCTGCGCACCTGGACGTTCGCCGCTCGCCGCTCGCCGCTCGCCGGCGCTTCTCGATGTCCTGAGGACTGTCATGGATCGCCGCTCATTCGTACAAACAGGAGTCGCGTCGCTCGCCGCCGGATGGACAACCGGCCGCCTCCCGCTCGCACATGCACGCGGCGCGCGTCCGCGGCCCAGCGCGTCGCAGCTTGCGTGGCAGCGCGAGGAGCTCGCGTTGTTCCTCCACTTTGGCGTGAACACGTTCACGGACCGCGAGTGGGGCGATGGCAAGGAAGACCCCGCCATCTTCAACCCCACGCAGCTCGACGCGAGGCAATGGGCGCGCACCGCGAAGGCCGCAGGCCACCGGATGCTCATCATTACCGCGAAGCATCACGATGGCTTCTGCCTGTGGCCTACGCAGACGACGCGGCACTCCGTGGCGAGCAGTCCGTTCCGCGGCGGCCAGGGCGACGTCGTGCGCGAGGTCATCGATGCCTGTCGCGCCGAAGGGCTCCGAGCGGGCGTGTATCTCTCGCCGTGGGACCGCAACAATCCGGCATACGGTGATTCGCCGAAATACAACGACCTCTACGCCGAGCAGCTCACGGAGCTGTTGACGCGCTATGGTCCCATCGCAGAAGTGTGGCTCGACGGCGCCAATGGCGAGGGCCCGAACGGCAAGCGTCAGGTGTACGACTGGCCGCGCGTCCACGGCCTGGTGCGACGGCTCCAGCCGGAGGCCGTCATGTTCAGCGACGCCGGCCCCGACGTCCGCTGGTGCGGCAACGAGCGAGGCGTCGCCGGCGACCCGAACTGGTCCACCGTCGACCCGGCCGTCGTGCCGTACGCCGGCTTCGACGGGCCCGGCACCGCCGCGGCTCTCCAGCACGGCCAGCCTAATGGCACCGTGTGGCGCCCCGCCGAGACGAACACCTCCATCAGGCCAGGCTGGTTCTACCATCCCGCCGAGGACGCCAAGGTGCGCTCGGTGGACAACCTCGTGGACCTGTACTTCTCATCCGTGGGGCGGAACTCCAAGCTCCTGTTGAACGTGCCGCCTACGCGCGACGGGCTCATTCACGAAGTCGACGCCGAACGTCTCATCGCCTGTCGCACGCGGCTGACGGCGATGTTCGCCACCAACGCGGGCCGCGGTGCGGCGGTCACGTGGCGTGTGACCGGTCCGCGTAGCGCCGAGGCAGAGCTCCACTTCGGGCGTGAGGCGGACATCTCCACGGTGAGACTCGAGGAGAACATCACGCTGGGACAGTTCGTCGTGCGATACACGCTGTACGGCGCCGACAACGGACCATGGCGCGAGTTGTCGCGCGGCTCGACCATCGGCTACGCAAAACTCGACCGTTTTGCGCCCGCGCGGGTTCGGAAGCTCAGGCTGGTGATCGAGGACGCGCTCGAGGCTCCCGAGCCGATCGGCATCGCAGCGTACTGACGGCGTACGTGCCATGCACTGCATTCCATGAGCGCCGCAGAGCGCGGCGGCAGGCCGGCCATCAGGACCTATGATCGTGAGGAGCTGGACCTGATTCTGCGCGCGGCCGCGGAGAGCCAGGAGTCCCTGGTGGCGCCCGTGCTGCCTCCCGTCGTGCGCGATGGCCTATCGCTCGCGGAGATCCAGGACATCGGCGCGCAAGTCGGCATCAGCCGCGACGCCATCGCGACCGCCACGCTGCGCGTCGCACTCGAGTCGGCGCACAACGGCCAGCCGGGCTGGCATCACGTGCAGCACGTCGCGGGCGCGCTGGACAGCGCGGCGCTGGCGCAGCTCGCCGACGACATCCGTAGCCTCGCTGGCACGGTCGACGTGCGACGCACGAGCGATGGACTCGAGCTCGAGATTCACAAGCGCAGCGGAGAGCTCGGCCAGTTGCTCGTGAGCATACGAACGGCCGAGGGAGCGACCATCATCTCCGCATGGAGTACCGCACCGCACCTTGGCCCTGTCGAACTCGCGGTCTGCGGCGCGCTCGGCATGCCTGCGGCGATCTTCCCCGCGGTCGCCACGGCAGGTGGTCAATGGCCCGTGCTCAGCTCCCTCGCGGTACTGGGCGGCATCGGGTTCGTTGCGGGAACCGGCGTGACGCTCGCGTGGCAGCGGTGGGCGACCAAGCGCTGGCGGTCACGGTTGATCTCGATTCTCACACCGGTCGTGGCGCGAGCGACCGCGCTTGCCGCGGCTAGGTCGGCGCGCGACGACGACGAGTAGCTAGCGCACCAGGCCGCGCGTCGCGCGCACGGCTGCGTCGAAGCGACTGAGCGCTTTCCGGCTGGGTTTCTTCACGGAGACATCCACGCCACCCATGATCGCGAGCCCGGTCACGCGCAGCACGGGCTGCGCAGGATCGAGGGCGCTCGCGTCGCCCGCGTCAGCCGAAAAGCCGCCCATGAATGCGCCGCCCATCGTCTCGACCCGCACGCCGCGAGGCACGATGATCTGGACGCCCCCCATCACGACGGTGACGTCGATCTCGGTGATGCCGGGTGCGAAGCGAGCCTCGCGCAGGTCGAGCTCCGCCCCACCCATCAGCGCGTACACCTTGAGCTCGCGCGGACACAGCCAACTCCCCTTGCGCTCCGCACCGCCCATGAACGCCATGATGACGCCGCGCTGCGGCACCGCGCCCGAGGGCGCCATGAGCGGCGTGCCCCCGAGCTCCATCTGGTTGCCGACCAGCGGCGGCAAGTCGCCGAGCAGGTGCTCCAGGTCGGCGGACGTTTGCGACTGGTACACGAACGTGAGCCGCCGATCCAATTCCTCGGTATCGAAATGACCTGCCGAGAAGTGAAGACAGAGCGCCTGGGCCGCGCGTTCGCGGTCGGCAGTCGCTGCGCTCGTCGGCTGCAGCGGCGGATCATACGGAACCAGAGGGTCGGGATAGGTCACGCCGCGAACGTTACCGGGAGAGATCGACGCGTCAAGCGGAACGCTGGGGCGACATCCTTGCAGCGCATGACAGCGCGGCATAGGCTAGTCCCGCCTTCACCTGGAGCCTGACCCCTGAACTCGCGCATCCGGCTTCTCCTCGCGATCGGGCTGCTCGGTTGTTCATCAGCTCGGCCGGCGACGCCGAATCAACCGGCGCCGCTTCACGTCTTTCTCCTCGCTGGCCAGTCCAACATGGCCGGACGCGGAGTCGTCGATGCGCAGGATCGCGTCGCGAATCCGCGCGTGCTCATGCTGGACCGCAGCCGCCAATGGGTCGCCGCCGTTGATCCGATCCACTTCGACAAGCCCATCGCAGGGGTTGGTCCCGCGCGCACATTCGGACTCGTGATCGCGGCCGCCAACCCGCTGGCGCGCGTCGGACTCGTGCCCGCTGCGGTCGGCGGCTCGCCCATTCGCTCGTGGGAGCCAGGCGCATTCGACAGTGCGACCAGCACGCACCCGTACGACGACGCCATCGCACGGGCGCGCGAAGCGATGAAGTCGGGCGAGCTCAGGGCAATCCTCTGGCATCAAGGGGAGTCTGATTCCAATCCGCGGGATGCGCCGCTCTACGAGCAGCGCCTCCGCGCGCTCATCGAGCGCTTCCGTCGTGAGCTCGGTGACCCGACACTACCGGTGCTCATCGGCCAACTCGGTCGCTTCGACAGCGTGCCGTGGTCGCCAGCGCGCGCGCGCGTGGACTCCGCGCACCGCACACTCGCACGCGGGATGACCGACGTCGCATTCGTGTCCGCGGACGGCCTGCAGCACAAGGGCGATCAGATCCACTTCAGCTCCGACGCCGCGCGCGAGTTGGGCCGCCGGTATGCGGAGGCGTGGCTGCGTCTGGCGCGACGCTGATCGCGCCCGCCGTCGCGCCTACACCGTCGAGTCGGCGCCGAGGAACTCGCGCGCCCGGTCCACGATGCGATCGCGTACGTCCGCCAACTCGCCGGTGACGAGGGCGCCCGACGCCTTCGCATGCCCGCCGCCGCCGAACTCGCGCGCGAACGCATTCACGTCCGTGCCGCCAATGGAACGGAAGGAGACCTTCACCTTACCATGGCCGAGGTCGCGGAAGAAGAGGGCCATCTTCGTTCCCGCGATCGAACGTGCGTGCTCGACGATGCCGTCGAGGTCTTCGGCTTTCACGTCGTACTTCTCGAGCGCGCCGGCCTGCATCGTGAGCCAGGTGAGCCCATGCGTGTCGTCCACTTGCAGTGTCCCGAGCACGTCGGCCATGAGGCGCACGCGGCCCGCTGGCGCCGAGGCATAGATCCGCCGGTACATGTCCTCGGGATCCACACCGTGCGCGAGCAGCTGCGCCGCGACAGCGAGACACCGTGGCGACGTGTTGCTGAAGCGGAAGCCACCAGTGTCCGTGAGCATGCCGGTGTAGAGCGCACGCGCCACGTCGGCGGTGATATCCCAGCCCATCACGATGGCGACGTCGTACACCAGCTCCGCCGTCGCGCACGCGCTGGTGTCGCTGACCGCGTGCGATCCCGCGGGGTCGTCGGACGCCACGTGGTGGTCGATGACCAGCTTCGGCACCGTCAGCGCACGCACGGATTCCGTGAGGTGCCCGAGCCGTGTGACATCGCTGATGTCGAGGACGATGAGCAGGTCGATGTCGCGAAGCGCCTTCGAGCCGCGCGACGTGAGGTTCTCGAACTCGTCGCCAAGCAGGAACGCGAACATGTCGGGCCACGGCGTCGGATTCACGACGCGCACCGTCATGCCATGGGCTGCGAGCAGGCGCGCGAGCGCGCTCTCGGAGCCGCACCCGTCACCATCGGCATTGAGGTGCGTACTCAGCGCGACTCGACGGCCGGCAACGAATTCCGGCGCGAGCGCCTCGATGGCCGCGCGGCGCGCGGGTGGAACGGTCAACAGGTCGATCGCCAATTGGTGCTCGTGTGAGGGTCTCCATCAAACTAACAAGGACGAGCTTTGAGCTGTCAGTAACGAGGGCGAGCATTGAGCTGTCAGTAACTGCGAGCTCGAGCTGGAGCTGGAGCTGGAGCTGGAGCCAGAGCCAATACCGTTGACTTAAGTACGCGAAACGCGGGAGTAGCCGTGGATGTCTCCCCGAGCGAAGTCGAGGGGTCTGCACGTTCAGTGTGGGTTTGAGGTGCAGACCTCTCGATTCGCTTCGCTCACTCGGGGTGACATGCATGCTTTTGCGCGCACCTGAACCCCTAAGTCGACAGTGTTGGAGCTGCAGCGGGAGCGGGAGCTGGAGCGGGAGCTGCAACTGGCGACGCCGCTTCCGCGCTCTGACTCCGACCCTGACTCTGACCCTGACTCTGACCCCCTCTCTGCTGGCTCTGGCTCCGGCTCCGGCCCTCGCTCTGGCTCCAGCTCCAGCGCGCACTTACTGACTGCTCAATGCTCGCAGTTTGGTACAGTGAAAACGGCGCCCCGAAGGGCGCCGTTTTCCCGCAACCACCACACGCGATCAGCTTCGCGTCTTGTTCAGCTTGGAATGCGAGCGGCCGTAGGCGAAGTAGAACACAATGCCGATGGCGAGCCACCCCGCGAGACGCAGCCAGTTCGTCCAGCCCAGGCCGTAGATCATCGCGCCGCAGACCACGATGCCGAGCGTGCAGACAACCGGAGCGGCCGGAACCCTGAATGAACGCGGCAGGTCCGGACGCTTGATGCGCAGGATCCACACGCCGGCGCACACCAGGATGAAGGCGAACAGCGTGCCGATGCTCGTCATCTCGCCCACGATGTTGCCGGGTACGAACGCCGCAAAGAGCGCCGTGAAGACGAAGAACAGCATGTTCGACTTCCATGGCGTCTGGTACTTCGGATGCACGTCCGAGAACACGGCGGGCACCAGGCCATCGCGGCTCATGGAGTAGAACACGCGCGACTGGCCGAGCAGCATGACGAGGATGACCGACGAGAAGCCAGCGAGGATGGCGAAGGTGACGAACTTGCCCAGCCACGCGTAGCCGGTGAAGTACTTCTCGATGGCGAACGTGACGGATGCTTCCTTGCCGAACGTCCGGAAATCCTCGACCGTTGCGACGCCGCTCAGGACGTGCGAGAACAGGACGTAGAGGACGGTGCAGACGACCAGCGAGCCGAGAATGCCGATTGGCATATCCCGCTTGGGGTTTTTCGCTTCCTGCGCGGCTGTGGATACGGCGTCGAACCCGATGAAGGCAAAGAACACCACTCCCGCAGCACCAAGGATGCCCATGACGCCGCCGTATGCGTGGGTCACGCCCTCGTGCGTCGTGTACGTGGTTGCCGCCGGGATGTACGGTGTGTGATTGGCCGGGTTCATGAACTGCCAGCCGATCGCGATCACCATGACGACGATGGCAACCTTGGTGATGACGATGATGTTGTTGACGAACGCCGATTCCTGCGTGCCGCGCACGAGCAGCAGCGAGAGCACGAACAGGATGAACACGGCGGGCACGTTCATGATGCCACTGACCGCAGGGTTGTCCACCATCGTCTCGAATGGAGAATGCGTCCATTGAAACGGTATGTTCATCCCGAAATAGCCCAACACCTTGTTGAAGTACTCGCTCCACGCGATGGCCACGGTAGCGGCACCAACCGCGTACTCGAGCACCAGATCCCACCCGATGATCCACGCGACCAGCTCACCCATCGTCACGTACGAGTAGGTGTAGGCACTGCCGGCAATCGGGATGATGGACGCGAACTCGGCGTAGCAGAGGCCGGCGAATGCGCAACCAATGCCGGCGACGATGAACGCGAGCGTGACCGACGGACCGGCGCGCTCGGCGATCGCAGCGGCCGTTCGCACGAAGAGCCCAGCGCCGATGATGGCGCCGATGCCGAGCGCCACGAGTGCGAACGAGCCAAGCGTTCGCTTGAGGCCACTCTCGCTGGCGGCCCCGCTGTCGGCCATCAGTTGGTCAATCGATTTCGTTCGGAATAGTGAGCCAGCCACGCGTCTCCCCCTTGAGTGTTGTCGCTTGCGGAACGTTGATCGAAGCGCTCGGTGCAGCCCGGCTGGACCGACTGCATACAAAACTGTACCCAATTGGGACGCCTGTCAATGCGCGCCCCACCATCCAACTCGACACACAAATTTTCGGGTCGGGCGGTAAGCTAGGAACAGAAACGCGACAGCGCTACGCTACAGGCTGTAGTTCGGTGCCTCGCGCGTGATCGTCACGTCATGCGGGTGCGACTCGCGCAGACCCGCCGCCGTGATCCGCACGAATCGCGTCTCGGCGCGCAGTTCCTCGATGGTGCCGCAGCCCACGTAGCCCATGCCGCTGCGCAGCCCGCCACCCATCTGGAACAAGACGTCAGCCACCGGACCCTTGTAGGGCACGCGGCCCTCGATGCCTTCGGGCACGAGCTTCTTTGGCGAGAGCTCGCCATCCTGGAAATAGCGGTCCGCGCTGCCGTCCTGCATCGCCGACAGGGAGCCCATGCCGCGCACCATCTTGAAGCGGCGTCCTTCGAGGAGGAACGCGTCGCCCGGGCTCTCTTCCGTGCCCGCCAGCATCGAGCCCATCATCACGCTGCACGCGCCGGCCGCGAGCGCCTTCACCGCGTCGCCGGAATACTTGATGCCGCCGTCGGCGATGACGGGCACGTCGCCCGCGCCCTCGACCGCATCGAACACCGCAGTGAGTTGCGGGACACCCACACCGGTGACGACACGCGTCGTGCAGATCGAGCCGGGACCCACGCCGACCTTCACCGCGTCCACGCCACGTTCCACGAGGGAGCGCGCTCCCTCGCGCGTCGCCACGTTGCCCACCACGAGCTGGATGTCAGGGAACCCCTCGCGCACGCTGGATGTGGCGACGAGCACGGCATCCGCATGTCCGTGCGCGGTGTCGATGATCAGCGCGTCGACGCCCGCGTCGACGAGTGCCTTGGCGCGCACCAGGAAATCGCCACCGGCACCAATCGCGGCAGCGCAGCGGAGCCGTCCGTGCTGATCCTTATTCGCGCCCGGGAACTGCCGCCGCTTGTGGATGTCCTTTACCGTGATCAGGCCCTTGAGCCGGCGCTCGTCGTCCACCACGGGGAGCTTCTCGACACGATGTTTCGCGAGGATGCGCTCCGCTTCATCCAGCGTCGTTCCCATCGGCGCAGTGACGAGTCCATCCTTCGTCATTGCCTCCGCAACCGGCCGGTCGAGGCTGCGCTCGAACTGCAGGTCGCGGTTGGTGATGATGCCCACCAGCCGCCCGTCGCCGTCGACGATCGGCACACCGGAGACCTTGAAGCGCGCCATGAGGTTCGACGCCTCGCGCAGCGACGCGGTCTCCGGGAGCGTGTAGGGATTGATGATCATCCCGCTCTCGCTGCGCTTCACGATGTCCACCTGCGTCGCCTGCCGGTCGATCGACATGTTCTTGTGCAGCACGCCAATGCCCCCGGCGCGCGCCATCGCGATGGCCATCTCGGCCTCAGTCACCGTGTCCATCGCCGCGGACACGAGCGGCACGTTCAGCTCGATCTTGCGCGTGAACCATGATCGCGTGGACACATCCTTTGGATGCGTCAGGGAATGCCTGGGGGCGAGAAGGACGTCGTCAAAGGTGAGCGCGACGTCCTCGCGCACCCTCGCGGAGCCATTCACGGGCCCAATGCGCGACGGCCCGCTCTCAGTGGTCTGAGTTGCGGGCCGTGTGGACTTCGAATCGGAGCGGATTGTGGTCGCCATGGATAAGAGTAATCGCGCCGATCCGCAGACGCCAGCGCACAGATTGCGCACCGGTCGTCCGACCCCGCGACGCCGCGGACTTGATTGTGTGACTATGCATGACTATGATGTGACTATGAAAAGCGTCGGCGTTGCCCAGCTCAAGGCCCGGCTCAGCGAATACCTCCGCTCCGTGCGCAAGGGGCACGACGTCACGGTCATGGATCGTGACCAGCCGATCGCGCGCCTTGTCCCGTACACGGCAACGGGTGGTCTCGTCGTACGCGAGCCGCTCACCACGTACCGCACCCTTGGCGACATTCCGCTCCCGCCCCCCGCGCAGCTTCAGGTCGACGCGGTGGAGCTCCTCCTCGACGACCGGCGCACCGACGAGTGATCGCGTTCGTCGACTCGTCCGTCATCCTGCGTGTGGTGCTCGGACAACCGGGCCAGCTGGCCGAGTGGGCGTCCGTCCTGACCGGCATCACGAGCGAACTCGCCGAGGTGGAGTGCCTGCGGACGATGGATCGCCTGCGGCTGATGGGTCAGTTGACCGACGAGGAGTCGGCAAATGGCCGAGAGGCCATTTATCGCATACTGGAGGCGCTGGAGGTGATCGCGCTGTCCAGCGCGGTGATGCGCCGCGCATCGCAGCCAATGCCGGCGCCGCTCGGGACCTTGGACGCGATACACCTGGCGACGGCTGATCTCTGGCGCGAAGAGCGAAGGACGAGCCCCGTGATCGCGACGCATGACAAGGCGTTGGCGCTGGCCGCCCGCGCGAGCGGATTTCGTATCGCGGGGATCTAACGAGCGCTTCGCGCCGCGCGTCCCCTTACACTGACCCCTTACTCTGACCCCGATCGCGGCAGGTCACACCCGCCCGATCACCTTGAGCCGGCGGCGGATGCGCTTCGGCAGGAAGAACGCCGCCGCGGCGAGCGCTTCGCGCAGGTGTAGGTCGGCGAGATCCGCCATAGGACCCGTCCAATGCGTCGCGAGCACATTCCGCCCCGCGTTGGCCACGAGCCGCTGAAGCGCCATTACGAGAATGAAGACGTCGTCCACTTCTCCGAGAAACGGAATGAAGTCGGGGATGACGTCGATGGGCATGAGGATGTATGCCATGGCCCCGGCAACCAGCAGCTTGTCGAGTGCGAGCACACGACGGTCCGTGAGCAGCCCGCCGAACAGCCGCAGGTAGGCGGGAAGCTGCTTGATATAGTAGACGACCGTTCGCTTTGCCCCTGTCCTGGGCGCGGTGTCCGTTGGCGTCGCGCCGGCTTCGGTGGCGCGCCCTCGTGTGGCTGATGCACTGGCACCGGCGCGCGCGCGGCGCCCGTCACCTCGAGTGGTCGGACTCACGCGGCTACTCCGTTTACGTGGGTTTGGTGCCATCAGCTGGCCCGGTGCCAGCTGCTGGCGGCGCGCCACCGGCCGAGCCGGCGGGCGCTGCACCTCCACTCGCACCAGTCGTGCCGCCGGCAGCGGGCTCGCTCCCTGTGGCACGCGTGGCTGCCGTGGCCGCGGCGTCCACGACGCGGTTCGTGGCCGACATCAAGTCGTTCGCCACGGACTTTCCCGCCGCCGCGGCACCACTGAGCACACCCACCGCCTTGTTCATGAAGCCCATTGTTTCGGCGATGGTGCTCGCGCTCACCTTGCCCGCGCGGAGCTTCTCTTCCACTGCGTCTGCAAAGCGCGAGAGCGGGTTCCCAGCCGCCGCGGACGCTGCGTTCCGCTCAGCGTACTTGGATTCGAGGAACTCCACGTAGTCGAGCACCTGGTAGCCGCGCTCGTCGGAGAGCGATTCGAGCTTCTGGAGCAGCTTGTCGCGCAGGTAGGCGTTCATGATGTCAAGTATGCGTGTACCGCGCGACGAGCGGTAGCGGACCGCAGTGCGCGGCGGTCAGCCCTTCCAGCGGGAGCGCTTGCCGCGCGCGTCGATGTGCAGGTAGGGAGTCGGGTACCGGCGGCTGGTGTACAGCCCGAGTCCACCGACGAGATCGGGATGCTTGTCCTCCACGCGCTCCACGGCGAGCATCACGAGCAGCTCGTCCGTCATGGTGATGCGGCCGTCGAAGTCGGCGTCAACGGCCACGTCAGCGGCGTCGCCGTACTGGTGACGGCTGTCGCTGGCAGCGCGCGGGACACGCGCGTTATGGGACGGGGAGCGGAAACCGGAGTGCACGTCGACGGCGAGGTCCGGGCGCACGCTGCCGCCGAGATCCGCGAAGATGAGCTCGAGCTTGTCGAGCAGACGCGGGTTGAGCACGACGTACTTGGGCCAGACGTCGCCCTGATCATCGTGCGTCACGAAGTCCGCGAGCTTCAGGTGCTTTGTGACCTGCAAATCGAGGTTTTCGGCGCGCACCTCCACGAATCCCTCCGGATGTGAGCTTCCGCCGCGGCCGAAGCGCTCGGTCAGGTACGTGCCAATGCGATACCCGTTCAACCGGCCTGCCACCTTCTGATTGAAGGGAACCATGACGGCGAGTGTCGGCTCCGGGAGGATTTCGCGTTCGGTGCCGCGCACGATGGCAAAGCGGTAGAAACCCGGCTTGAGGGGTGCCACGGGCGGCTGCGAGGTGAGCGCCCGTGACGGAGTGCCCGACGTGGAATCGCCGTACGCGATCCACTGGTAAGCCACGGCGTCCGCGCCGGTGATATCCACCGGAAATTCCACGGGCGCACCCGGCAGCGTGAAGCGCACCTTGACGTTTCCACTGCGCCCAAACGCGTCCGCTGCCGGCGTTGCGACAAGGACCGGCGCCTTTGAAACCGCCGTGGCCAGTCGCGAGAAGGGCGACGTGGGCATCGCTTCGGACGGCTTCATGAATGCGACCGCGCCTATCGTCGCCACGCAGAACAGCAGTCCAGCTCCAATGGTGCCCAACGCGCCTCGCGGCTCCGGAGCACGTTGTCCGCTCACGACTGCGACCCAGGCGTGCGAGCGCGCGACGCCGACGTCTCGACGGAGGGGCGCGAAAAAACAGCGCGGCCAAGCTGTGGGCCGCGTGAATTGTTGATCTTCATCGAGAACTGCCTCTGTGGAATCCGCACGAGCGACGATGCTGAAACACCATCTGCCGAGCAAAGTTGCTCTTTGCGCCCTTTTATTGGCCCGTTTCGCGCCGGACCCTGTCTGTATGAGCGAGTCACGTTGTGGCCCGTGCGTTTCGCTCAATGTAGTCATGCAGAGGACGAAAGAGAGTCGCCCAGAGCAACATTGCTCCTGACTGACCGGCCAGCCAAGTGACTGGCTAGTAGATGAAGACCGGTGTCCCTACGGCGACCATACCGTAAAGGGTCGCAATGTCCGCGTTGCGTAGCCGAACGCACCCGTGGCTCACCGACCGGCCGATCGTCTCCGGCTTGTCAGTTCCGTGGAACGCGTAGCCGTCCCCCAGCGTCAGGCGATGGGTGCCGAGTACGCCCTTGTATTTGCGCTGGGACGATCCGTAAGGCGGGATGACGATGTTGCCACCGGCGACGATTTCCCGCCCCTCCACCCCTGCCCCGACCAGCTCCGTGCGGCCATCGGGACTGCGACGGACGACGTCTGTGCCCTGAACGGTGATCACGCTGCCGTCGCTGGCAGGAATGCTCTGGCCGCGATTGAGCCGGACGATGCCCAACCCGCGCTTTCGTGCCTGCTCCACGAAATGCCAGTCCGGTGGAATCCACGCCGGATCCACTTCCTTCCCTTGAACGGCGAGGCGCCCGCGCGGGGTCTCGAACTTCCATTGTGCGCCACCGCCTGTGTTCTCCAGCACTTTCCCGCTCCCCGTGGCCACCTGCGTGGTGAAGAGGATGCTGTCGCCCTGCTTGTACCAGAGGCGGTGGTCCTCGATGCTCACGACGATGTACGGCTTGTTGGTCGAGGCGGGATCCGCTGTCGCGCCAACCATGGCCACGCTGTCCTCCAGCGCGCCGCTGCTCCGCCGGACCGCCTCGAGCAACTCGAGGTTGTCGTTGTAGACCATGCGGCTCACATCGCGCTCGTGGCGTACCAGCGCAGTGCGCGCGAACAGCGTGCTGCTCGCGAACATCAGGAGGAGCAACGCGGCAAGGAGCCCCCATGCGAGTGCGCCGCCGCGATTGAAGAACTTCATGTATGGAATCCGATGATGAGATGGGTGCGCAGCACTAGTAGAAGTACACTGCTACACCGGGCCCGATATTGGGTGCGATGGCCTTGAGGTCCGACGCTCGCACGCGGATGGCTCCGGGCATCACGTAGGCCGAATCATTGAGCGGCCCGATGCTGGGCAGGGAGTAGATGATGGTCCCGCCCGCCAGCAGGATGGCGGATGGGCCGAGTGCGCCCTTGAGGCGAGTCTCGCCGGCGGGTATGCCGCGATCGGCGTAGATCCACGCCGGGAGGTCCGCCACCGCATCGCCGTCGAGGAGACGCTCGACGGAGCGCTTTCCGCGCGGCGCGGCGATGTGCATGGTGTCGGCGCCAACGCCGACACGACGCTCCGGACCGACGGTGATGGGCATCTCGCGGAGCAGCGCGCCATCTCGCTCGAGGTACATCACACTGCTGTCGAGCGAGACCGAGAGATGGAGCGCCTCGTCCACCTTTGCCTGCCGCTTGAAGAGTTCCACCATGACCTTGAGGCGGTTCTCGTTCTGCGCGAGAATGGCGTCAGCGCGGTTGCGCTCAACCGCGGACATCGATGCGCGGAGTTCGGTCGTCTCCCGGCGATAGCGCAGGTAACGCATGCCGAGCCACACGTCCGCGGCGAGGAAGATCAGCGCGGCGATGGCCAGCGTCCTGATGATGCCTGGGTAGACTCGGCGGAACTCGCGCCACCCGAGCCGTCGGCGATCGGTGCGATCGCGCGTTGCGTCCTTTCGGCGGCCGGAATCCCAGTCGTCAGATGTCATTGCGTGTTTTTCACGATCGAGATGAAGGACCAGCGCCTTAACTATACAATGGCAAGGCGAGTGCCGAACACGACCATCCGGTAGTTTGGGTTCAACCACCCCGATACATTCCTGTCGCGCGCCGATTCGGCGCGCAACGGCTTTTCTCCCTCGTCCACTCGTGCATGACGCCTGATCACCGAGCCGCGCCTGTCGTCCTTCTCGTCCTCGACGGCTGGGGCTACCGAGCGGAGCGCGAAGGCAATGCGATCGCGATGGCAAACGTGCCGACCTGGGACCGGCTCTGGGCGCGTGCGCCGCGAACGTTGCTCGACGCGTCGGGGTTGGCGGTGGGCCTGCCAGTTGGACAGATCGGCAACAGTGAGGTGGGACACCTGAACCTCGGCGCGGGCCGCGTGGTGCAGCAGGACCTGGTGCGCATCTCGAACGCCATCGGCGATGGGAGCTTCTACACGAACCCCGCGTTCGTGGACGCGTGCCGCCAGGTGAAGCGCGACAACCGAACCCTGCACCTCGTGGGACTCATCGGGTCGGGCGGCGTTCACGCGATCGACACGCACCTGCTGGCGCTGCTTGACCTCACCGAGCGTGAGGCGGTGCCGCGCGTGGCCATTCATGCGATGCTCGACGGGCGCGACACGATGCCGCGGTCGGGATTGGGCTACCTCGAGGAACTGCTGACCAAGGCCGGCGGTCGCGCGCGGTTGGCGAGCGTGGGCGGCAGGTACTTCGGGATGGACCGTGATCACCGGTGGGAGCGCATCGAAGCGTGGTATCACGCGACCGTGGAAGGCACGGCTCGCTCCGCCACGGACGCGCGTGCACTCGTTGTAGACGCGTACAACAGCGGTGTGACGGACGAGTTCCTTCCACCGACGACGATCGTTGACGCCGCCGGTGCACCAATCGCGCCGATGCGGGACGGCGACGCGGTGATCTGTTTCAACTACCGGTCAGACCGGATGCGGCAGATCGTGCGCGCCCTCACGGATCCCGAGCTCTCGGGCTTCGCGCCCGTGCGGCGGCCCCGCGTGCATGTGGTCACCATGACGCTGTACGACCAGACGTTTGGCCTCCCGGTGGCGTTTCCGCCGCAGTCCATGGCGCGCCTGGTGGGCAACGTGGTGTCGGACGCGGGGTTCCGGATGTTGCGCACGGCGGAAACCGAGAAGTACGCGCATGTGACGTACTTCTTCAACGGCGGTATCGAGACGCCGTTTCCCGGCGAAGACCGCCGTCTCGTGCCGAGCCAGAAGGTGGCGACGTACGATCTCGCGCCCGAAATGAGCGCGTGGGGTATCACGGACGTGCTGTGTGCCGCGATCGCCGACCGCGAGCACCAGTTCGTTCTCTGCAACTACGCAAATGGCGACATGGTCGGTCACACAGGTTCAATTCCCGCGACGCTCAAGGCGGTCGAGACGGTGGACCAGTGTCTCGCGCGCATCGTGGAGGCCGCCGCACAGGCTGGCGCTCGGCTGCTCGTGACGGCGGATCACGGCAACTGCGAGATGATGATCGACCCGGCGACCGGTGGTCCGCACACCGCACACACCACCAATCCGGTACCATTCCTCATCGTGGACGCCGATGCGAATCACGCACTTCGCGCTGGCGGCGCGCTCTGCGACGTCGGTCCCACGATCCTGGGGATGCTCGGCCTCGAGCAACCCATTGAAATGACGGGGCGCGACCTGCGTCTCGCCTGATGTACAACTTCCGACGCGGAATGATGAGAGAACGAGTGAAGGCATTGTCGGTGTTCGCCGCGGCCCTGGTGTTCGCGGGTCCCGCGCTGGCGCAGGTGGGGCACCAGCCCACGCGGAGCCCGTATCTCGATCTCGAGTACAACCAGGAGCTCACCCTGCTCGGCGGCTACCTGCGGGCGCGGCACGATCCTGCGGGCATCGCGCCGCAGAGTCGGCCGATGATCGGCGTGCGGTACGAGTGGAGCATCACGGGCCCGCTCGCGCTCAGCGGGGAGATCCACGGTGCGCCGGGTGAGCGCACCGTGATCGATCCCGCGAAACCAGTGGCGACGCGCAATCTCGGAACGCAGAGCAATCCGGTGGTCGCCGCCGATCTGGCGTTGGCGATGAACCTCACGGGCCGGCGCAGCTGGCACCGCCTGGTGCCGCAGGTTCGGGCCGGCGTAGGCGTGATCAGCAACCGGGCGAAGGACGACTCGTCGGGATTCGCATTCGGCACCCCGTTTGCATTCACCTTTGGCGCCGGCGTGAAGTACGTGCCAGGCGGTCGCTTTCAGATCCGCGCCGACATCACGGACCGCATCTTCAAGCTCAACTATCCCGACGCGTACTACCGAACCACCTCGGACAATACGGCGGTGCTTCCAGTGTCCACCGCGCGGTCGTTCTACACACATCACACCGCGCTGACGGTGGGCGTGTCGTACCTCTTCTCGCGCTGACACGGGCCGCCGCCCACGAACCCCTCTTCAAGGCGGCGATCATGGCGGGCGACTACGAGAACCTGCACAACCCGGACGAGCTCGAGGACGTGGAGCTCCGCGATCTGGTGCGCGAGCAACTCGGCGAGCACGGAGCGCTGGACGTCGACGACATCACGGTGCACGCCGCGGATGGATTGGTGACGCTGTCTGGTCGCGTCGGCACGGACGGCGAGCGTCGCATGGCGGAGCATGTCCTCACGGACGTGCTGGGTCTCCAGAACTTCCAGAACGACCTGGTGGTGGATGCGAATCGTCGTGCGGAGAGCCCGATGGCGATCGACGAGCAGATCGAAGACGAAGATTCGCGGCGCGGTGGGATCCTCGGCGACGTCGAAGTGCCGTTCAGCGCGGAGTCGGAGCATCTCGCGGACGAGCTTCGCGACGACTTCGGGGGGACGTCGGACATGCAGCGCGTGATGGAGGACGGCATGACGTGGAATCCGCCCACGGGGCCGACGCCTGAGGGCATGCATGGAACACCGGAGGAAATGCATTAACGAAGGGCGTGCTCGAAGGGCGTGCTCGAAGGGCGTGCTCGAAGGGCGTGCTCGAAGGGCGCGCTCGAAGGGCGCGCTCGAACGGCGAGCGCGAAGGGCGAGCCCAAACGGCGAGCGCGAACGGCGAGCGCGAAGGGCGAGCCCGAACGGCGAGCTTGAGCGGCGCATGCGAACGGCGGAGCCTGACGGACGGCCCACCCACTATCTTCGCGCATGCCAACATACCTCACCCGCCGAGTCACCTTCGCCGCGGCGCATCGCTATCGCATCGCGTCGTGGAGCGACGATCAGAACGACGCGACGTTCGGCCACTGCGCGCGGCCGAGCTATCACGGCCACAGCTACGTGTGCGACGTCACCGTCGCGGGCCACGTCAACGCGACCACGGGATTTCTCGTAGACCTCCCTCTGCTCGACCGCGCGCTCCAGCACGAGGTCCACGATCAGTTCGACCACCGCAACATCAACGTCGACATCCCCGCGTTCGGGGACGGCGGACTCGTTCCGACCGGCGAGAACCTCGCGCGCTTCATCTGCGAGCGCGTACAGGAGGCCATCGGGCCCGCAGCGCGGGTCGTCCGTGTCGTCATTGCCGAGGACGCCACGCTGAGCGCAACGTACGAGCCGGAGTGATTGCGCGGGCCGTGACCTTTTGTCGTCCTCGGTCGTGCTTGAAGCGAGACAACCGAGGGCGAGCACCGTGGCTCGGCGGGAGTCGTCTCAGTGCCCGAGTTCACGTGACGATTCTCCTCTCCCGCCGTCCGGCCACCGTCCGCAGCGCCACGGCCGAGCAGTTTGCGCCCGTCCTGCGCGTTCATGCCGACCTCCTCAGTGATTGCGAGCCTGCCGTCGACCGCGACGCGGCGCGCAGCCGCCTTGCCATGGGCCAGGTCGCGTACGAGGCGCTGCGCGTGCTTCGCTCGTGTGGCGACCTCCGACCAGGGTTCAGCCGCGTGCTCGAGGCATTCGAGGTCGCTGGCCTGATGTCCGCGGTGGATCGCCGCCGGCTGCTCGACAGCGAGCTCGACGTGGATGACCTCGTGTCGGGATGGTTCACCGGCGACCGGACGCCGCACAACCCTCGGCGGCGGTTGGCGCGCCAGGCGGCGATCGTCGTCGGTAATGCGTTGCTGCGCGCCGCCACGAACCGCGTTGGGGATCCAGCGGCGTGGCACGCCTGGACGCGCCCCGTGTGTCCGTGCTGTGGCGGAACGCCCGACATCGCGCTCACCGAGCGTGAGGGCGATCGCACGCTGGTGTGCGCGCGCTGCGATGCGCAGTGGCGCACGAACACCCAGGGCTGCCTCGGCTGCGATACCGCGGACGCGGAGGCAGTGGCGCGGATCACCAATCCCGAACTGGGCTATACGCTCATGATGTGCAGTTCGTGCGGTCGCTTCCTCAAGGAGCGTCCCCGCCGAGGGCTCAGGCCGCTGCTGGTGGAGCGGGCGATCGCGGTGGAGTTGGACGTAGCCGCGGAACAGCGAGGGCTGCGCAACTGACGGGACGGTCGACGTCGCCGGGATGCGTGGGTGTCCTGCTTGCCGGAGGAGCCGCCAAGCGGTTCGGCGGCTTGCCCAAGGGCCTCGCGATTCTCGACGAGCGGCGGATTGCGGACCGCGCCATCGCGGCGCTCACCGGTGCGACGGACCGGCAACTCGTCGTGAGCAATGCGCCTGACGCCGCGGAGTGGTTTCCGACGTTGCCCGTTGTCGCTGATGCGACGCCGGGCCTCGGGCCGCTGGCAGGCATCGAGACAGCGCTGCGGGCGGCTGAGGGCGACGCGATCATCGTCGTCGCGTGGGACATGCCGTACGTCACCACGCCGCTGCTGCGCGGTATGCGCGCGCTGGGCGAGACCGGCGCGGCAGCTGTCGTGCCCGCTCACGGAGATCCCGTCGTCGTGGAGCCGCTGTGCGCGTACTACGCGGCGGAGGCGCTCGATGTGTGTGCGCGACTGCTCGAGCAGGGAGAGCGTCGTGCGGCTGCACTGTTCGAGTCGTTGAGCGCAGCCGTGTTCATTCCGGAGCGATTGCTCGAGGCGCATGGCGAGCCGGCGCGACTGTTCCTCAGCATCGACTCGATGGAACAGCTCGAGGATCTCGGTGGAGCGATGCCTCGACGTTGAGTGGCGCGGTGCCCATCTTTCGCCGTTCACCGACTGCGCCCCGCGACACCTGAACACCTCGATGCGAGCTCGCGCCTGCCTCACCCTTCTCGCGTTCGCCGGCGGTTGTGCCGCAGCGGCCGCGCCGGCTTCCACGCCCTCGGTGGCGCCATCTCCTTCGAGCCGAGTGGCACTGCGCCAGTTCATCGATTCGCTGGTGGACGTCCCGGAATTCCGGAGCACGCACTGGGGGGTGCTGATCGTCGATCCGGGGCGTGGCGAAACGCTTTACTCACGCAACGCGGACAAGCTGTTCATGCCCGCGAGCAATATGAAGCTGCTCACGGGCGCGGCGGCGGTCGCGCTGCTTGGGCCGGACTACCGGTGGACGACGACCGTGCTGGCGCGCGGAGCGGTGCGCGCCGGCGTGCTCGAGGGCGATCTCGTGGTGCGCGGCAATGGCGATCCGTCCGTGAGCGCACACATGCAGAAGGGCGACGCCCTTGCTCCGCTTCGCGCGCTGGCCGATTCGCTGCGCGCACACGGGGTGACGCGCGTGCGTGGACGAGTGGTCGCGGGCGCGTCGCCGTTCACGGACGCGCCGCTCGGCTTCGGCTGGTCGTGGGACGACCTGGACGAGCCGTATTCCGCCGGCGTCGACGCGCTGTACTTCAATGAGGGATTCACCGAGGTGGTCGTGCGCGGCGGCGCGCGAGCAGGTGACCTCGTGCGCGCGAGCACGCGTCCGGCGTCGAGCTTTCCTGCGCTCATCGTGCGCGCGCAAACGGTGGCGCCATTGCGTGCTGGCGCGAGCGCTGCGGATTCTGCGGGGCTCGCGACCGGCATCACCGTGCGGCAGGACTCGTCGCGCGCGGGCGTCCTCGTGGCCGGCAGCATCGCCGCAGGGGACAGCGCGATCGTCGAGATCACGTTTCGCGACCAGCCGGCTGCGTACGTGCTCGCGCTGCGCGAAGCGCTGGCCGCGCGCGGGATCACCGTCGATGGCGCCGCGACCGATACGAGTGCGGCGCTGACGCCAGTCGTCTCCATGCGCTCGCCAACGCTGCGCGACGTGATGCCGTTCTTCGAGAAGCCGTCGCAAAACCAGATCGGCGAGCTGTTGCTCAAGACGCTCGCGCTGCAGAAGACCGGCGTGGGCCGCGCCGACAGCGGTGCGAAGGTGGTGTCGCGCCAGTTGATCGCCTGGGGTGCGCACGCGGACGGCTTTGCCGTTCGCGACGGCAGCGGCCTCTCGCGCCACGACTACGTATCGCCACGCACCGTCGTCACGGTCGTCGACGCGATGCGCACGCATCCGGACTTCCGCGTCTTCTATGACGCGCTGCCCGTCGCAGGGGTGGACGGCACGATCAGAAACCGCATGAAGGGGACGCCGGCACAGGGCAACCTGCGCGCGAAGACCGGCACGCTGGACAAGGCGCGCTCGTTGTCCGGCTACGTCACGACGGCGGACGGCCGCATGCTCCTGTTCAGCGCGCTGTGCAACAACTATGTGGTGCCCACGCGTCGCGTGGACGCCGTCACCGACGCTCTTGGCGTGCGCCTGGCGTCGATGCGACTCGATCCGTGACGTGACGGTCACTCGACTGAGTGTGCACGAGGCGAGCGCGCACATGCTCGCGGAGGTGCACGCGCTCGCGGAGGAGGAGGTCGCGTTAGAGCACTCGCTGGGCCGCGTGCTCGCGCGCGACGTCGTGTCGCCCGTGTCATTGCCTCCCCGCGACAACGCGAGCATGGACGGCTATGCGGTGATTGCTGCCGACATTCGGCACGCGGCGGCGACGCGTCCGGTGCGGCTCACCGTCATCGGCACCATCGCGGCGGGTGGCGCGCCGACCCGACGCGTGGAGCGAGGCGAGGCGGTGCGCATCATGACGGGTGCGTACGTCCCGCAGGGCGCGGACACGGTGGTGCGCGTCGAGGATACTGATGCCGGTGAGGAGATCGTTTCCGTGCTCGACGGACGCGATGCCGAGCGCAACATCCGCGCGCGCGGCGAGGATGTGCGCGAGGCGCATGTCGTGATGCGTGCAGGTACCGCGATCGGCGCCGCCCACGTGGGTGTGCTCGCGTCCGTGGGCTGCCGCGCGCCGTTCGTGCACAAGCGCCCGCGCGTCGCGATTCTCGCGACCGGCGATGAGCTGGTGCCGGTGGAGCGGTTTGGCGAAGTGCTCGCGGGCGACCGCATCGTGTCGTCGAACAGCTATGCGCTGGCGGCCGCCGTACGCGCCGCTGGCGGCGAGCCGGTGCAACTCGGCATCGCGCGCGACGATCCACACGCGCTGGCCAGCCGTCTTCGCGATGCCGAGGGGTGCGATCTCGTGCTGACGTCGGGCGGCGTTTCCGTTGGCGACTTCGATTACACGCGCGGCGTGGTCTCAGCGCTCGGCGGCATGCTCTCGCTCTGGCGCGTCCGCATGCGGCCAGGTGCGCCGCTCGGTTTTGGACGCGTGTTCGGCGTTCCGTGGCTCGGCCTACCGGGCAACCCCGTGTCGGCGCTGGTGACGTTCGAACTGTTCGGGCGACCGCTGCTGCGCACTCTTGGCGGACATGCGCGTCCACACCGGCGGACCATCGCGGTCATGCTGGCCGAGCCCATCACGATTGGCGCGCCGCTGACGCACTTTCTCCGCGCGGTGCTCGAGCGCGGCGCCAACGACGCGCTCGTTGCGCGGCTCACGGGCGCGCAGAGCTCGGGGATGTTGACGTCGATGTCGAGCGCGGACGCGCTGCTGGTGGTGCCGCCCGATGTGGCGGAGCTCGATGCGGGAACTGTGCTGCGCGCGCTGCCGCTCGACGGGGACCTCGGCGGCAGCGAGCAGTTCCTCGCGTGACGAAGCGCGAGCTCTCCCACTCCGACGTCCTGCGCGCGGAGCTCACGCGGCGCTTTCGCACGGTGACGCGCACCATGCGCATCGCCGAGCGCGACGTGTCGCTGCTGAGTCCTGCGAACGCGGACGACTTGATCAGCGAGGACGACTACGTCAAGGACGAGCGGCTGCCGTACTGGGCGGACCTGTGGCCGTCCGCGCAGATCCTCGCCAATGAGGTTGCCATCATGCGCCTGCGTGGTGTACGCGTGCTCGAGCTGGGATGTGGGCTCGGCGTGGTGGCGCTCGGTGCGGCGATGGCCGGCGCGCTCGTCACCGCGACCGACTACTACGACGACGCGCTGTTGTTTGCCGAGTTGAACGTGGCGTCGAACAGCGGTCGCGAGATCGCGACGCGCATGGTCGACTGGACGGCGCTGCCGGAGAGCCTCGGCAAGTTCGACGTGGTGCTCGCGTCGGACGTGCTGTACGAGCATCGGTATGCCGCGCTGGTGGCGGAGACGATTGCGCGCACGCTGGTGAAGGGCGGCGAGGCGATCGTGGCGGATCCGGGGCGCATCGCACTCGATGAGTTTCGCGAGGAGTGCGCGGACCGCGGGCTCGCGTCGGAGGGCGACCCTCGTCCGTTTCGCGAGGACGAGATCAGCCAGACGATCACGTTGTGGAAGTTGCGGTGGAAGACTGGGTAGGCTCGCGGGGCCGCGACTCTCACTGGAGAGTTTCGACCGAGATGGCGGCGAGCCCACGAATCCAGCGGGCGTGTCGACGATCGTCGGGAAGGATTGCCCGCCATGGTCCTTCGGATTCATCCAGCGGCTTGCCTTGGCGACGATCAACCAATAGCACCACGCGACTGGAGAAGCTCGGGTCGAACTCGACGAGCGACACGACGGCGCTTTGGCCATCTGCGCCCGTGAGGCGAATGTACATGACGGCTCGTTGACGCCCGGATGCCTCGGCGCTTGGCGTGCCGGCTTTCTGGAGGACGTCCCACAGGCGCACGCCGGAGAGGGAGATCGAGTCACCTCCGTCGGCAATTCGCACCGTCTGCTGGGGGAGTGACGAAAGGTCTGCCCTGGACAGCACGACGCTGCGCTGGCCAATGCGGACGGTTATGGCACCTGGCGTCGTTGCAGGACTCTGTCCCGATGCAGCCGTGCTCAGGCCGCAGACAGCAACACTCAAAGCAACTCCGAGGCGTAACACGTTCACTCTCATTCTCCGGGATGAGATGGTGATTGGCTGTCAAAACAGGGCAGCCGAAGCCGAGAACAATCTGCTAGCTGACGCGCGCGATCGCCGCCCGTGTCCAGCGAAGATCCTCGTCGAGGGTACGGCTGCACCACTTCTCCTCTGGCGCGACTCCGTACCGAAACCCGAGATACGTCGCGGCCATCGCAGCGTTTTGGAGGAGGACGCGCGCGCGTGAGATGTGAGCGCCCGCGCGCGCTTCATACGCGCCGCGCGCGGCGTCGAAGAGGTGATGCTCGTCGCCGTCGAACACGAGGTGACGGAAGTCGACGTGGCGGTCGGCCCAGCACGTGCCTTCCCAATCGAAGATGCCGCGGACGGCCAGCGTATCACGGTCGATCAAAATGTTGTGGACGCCAAGATCGCTGTGCTCGACGACGCGTTCAGCGTCCGGGACGACGTCTTGAGAATCCTCGAATCGCGCGATGATGCGATCCACCGCTCCGTGAAGGGCTCGACCATCGATCACATGGGAAGGCGCTCGTGGATCCAGGCGCGCGATTCTGGCCACTCGGGTCGCAGAGGGAGCTGAAGGCCGACGTCATTGGATCGAACCTGGGTGTGGAGCTCGGCGATCATGTTCCCCATGGCCGCGCCGACGTGTCGCGCACCAGCGGGTCGTTGCGAACGCGGGCGAGTACGGCGTCGACGTCGTGTGCGCCTGGCACCATCGCGCGCAGGTCGCAGCTGACGTCCGGCGCCTCCGCGAGAATGCGCGGTGCAGCGAATGAACATCGCCGTGCGAGGGCGTGAAGCACGCGTCGCTCACGAATGCCCCGTTCGCGTGGGTCCACCGAGACGGGGAAGACGACGACCCGATCGTCAGGAAGGAACGCGAACCAGCGGTCGCCGCGCCGCTGGAGTGTGATGTCATCGAGCGCGCATTGCGCGCCCAGGGAATGGAGTGCGGTCCGGGCTTGCTCCGGGGTCAGTGCGTCTCGGTCAGGAAGTGTCGATTCCACAGTCCGCGTTCTCAGCGCTTCAAAAATAGACCCATCTCTTGACGGTCAGGGTCTCGTCGCGCGCATACGAGGCGACAACGAACCGAATCCTGTCATCCCCGAGAACCGTCACCTCCGCCTCGGACGCGGGCGAGACCGTGCGCACGCGCCTGACCAGCAGGACGCCGGGAATGAGGAGCTTCTCCTGGCGGAGCACCACGCTGAACGGCGTCGTTGCGCCGCCGTTCCCGCGATAGAGCACGATCCGTGAGTGGCGGACTGCAATCGAGTCGATCGGCTTGAAGGAAGGATCGCTGCCCGTGCGCCGGATGTCGGAGACCGTCTCGCGGCAGAAGAAGCCAAGCACCAGCGATAGCATGAGCAGCGGGAATGCCAACATCGCGCCCAGGAATTTGTCCACGCCACGGCGCATCACGACCGCCAACAGGACAAGCACGATGGGCAGCGATTGCCCCCAGAGCATCGCCTCTGCGCTGGCTAGCGGGGAAGCCAATCGGAGCACCCCGACGACCGCGTTGGCTAGGAGGCCAAGATAGGCGGCAAGGATCGCGACGTACCAACGCCACTGCCAGCTCATGCCGGCTGGCGACGTGGTGGCCTTCGTTGCGTCGTCCAGCGCGCCAGGCCCGCCGTCATTCTGGAACCAGTGCAGTACCGACGACACGACGACCTTCATGCCTGCGCGAGAGCGGTCAGTCGCAGTGACAGCCGGCGCACGGGAAGCTCACCCCTGCCCGTGCGCCTATTCTCGTCGCTGATCGCGGGGTCCTGCGCTCGTGGCGCCGGTGATGACCGCCCTCCGCGCTCGCGCGTGGCGACGAGGCGGATGCAAAGCTCGTAGAGGGCATAGAGCGGCAACGCGACCAACACGAACGATCCCACGTGGTCGCCCGGAGTGGCCGCGGCGACGCCGATTGCAACTGCGAGCGCCACGTGGCGACGGAAACGTCGCAAGTGGCCGGATCGTGGGCGCAACACCTTCGCCGCGGCGCCTTCGTTCGCGAGGCGTCCGGCCCGCAACTCGTCCAGCGCGCGATCGAGTGCGTCCGGCGCGATACCCGCTTCCGCCGCCACGGCGCGAAGCTGCGCGACCGACACATCGGACACCGCGCGAGTGTCCAGCTCGACGGCACGCGCGAGGACCAGGTGCGCTTCCTCTTCGGACACGAAGTCTCGTCGTGACGCGTCTGCGGGTTCACTTCTCATCAGGAATCCTATTCCAAGTAGCCCAATCAATATCGCGGCCCGGATACGCCACCTTCTTGAAAGGCCAGTCCTTCCCAACCCACTCACGAACCGCCGCATACAGCCGTGACTCCAGCCCTCCCCCGAGCTCGCTCTGCCGCGCCCAGAGATACATCACCGCGCAGTACCCGCGTTTTGGCGTTGG
>JANOIJ010000416.1:0-10250 GCA_031407575.1 Gemmatimonadaceae bacterium
GTCCCACTCATGCCGTTCGAGCGCAGCGAGCAATGTCTCGCGATCACCATGCAGGTCCGGCCCGGCGGCCGGGCTGCCGAAGCGCGTCGAGAGCGCCGTCGCAATCGCATATCGCGTGACGGTGCTTCCGCTCCAGATAGCGGCCCACTCCAGCACCTGCTTCAACTCGCGCACGTTGCCCGGCCACGCATACTCACACAGCAGCGCCTGCGCATCGGAGTCGAGATGCAAGCCAGCGCGAATCGCGCGAAGAAAGTGCGCAGCGAGAACGGCGACGTCGTCCCGGCGCGCGCGCAACGAAGGCACCTCGATCAACACGGCACCGAGGCGATGCGCGAGATCCGCGCGGAATCGGCCAGCGGCGACAAGGTCACTCAGCCGCTCGTTCGTGGCGGCCACCACGCGAAAGTCGCTGGTGACGTCGAATCGCGCGCCGACTGGCCGGAATCTCCCAGTCTCGATCGCCCGCAACAGCTTCGTCTGCGATGCCAGCGGGAGCCCACTTACCTCGTCGAGAAAGAGCGTGCCGCCGTGGGCCTCACGCAGCAAACCCTGTGAGTCCGACACAGCGCCGGTAAACGCGCCGCGCACATGGCCGAAGAGCGCATCCTCGAACACCGCGTCGCCAATCGCGCATACATTGAAGGCGACAAGCGCACCGCTCCGCCCTGCGAGCGCATGAATCGCATTCGCCACGACTTCCTTGCCCGCACCAGTGGGTCCCTGGATGAGCACGGGTAGCGACGTCGGCGCGACCATCGCAACGAGTCCGCGCACGCGCTCCATCGCCGCCGACTGCCCGACGATGCTCTGCTCGGCGCGACTGCGGACGACCCTAGGGCCGGCTGCGGTTGGCCCGTTCACGCAGGGGATCGGAAAGACGTGCGGCATCGGCATCTGTGCGTATGACATGAGGGGTCAGGAAGATGAACAACTCGGTCTCCGTCGTGCGGCGCGACGCGCTGCCGAAGAGACCGCCGATGAACGGGATGCTCGAGAGGAATGGAATGCCGCTTTGCGAGACGTCCTTCTGGCGGTCGGTGAGACCGCCCAGTACCACCGTCTGTCCATCCAGGATCAGTAGCTCGGTCTGGACAGATCGCGTCGATATCACGGGCGCGTTGAATGCGGTTTCGGTCGTCGCATTGCTCACTTCCTGCTTCACCTCGAGCTGCACCGAGCCGTCCGTGCTGATCGTCGGTCGCACCGTGAGCTTGGTGCCGACGTCCTTGTACTGCACCACCTGATCGCGCACGGCAGCGTCGGTCGGCAGCGCGCGAGACACCTGGATGAACGGACGCTGGCTACCGACGTTGATCTCCGCTTCGGTGTTGTTGGTCGTCAGCACGATCGGACGACTCAGGATCGACACGTCGCCTCGACCGGCCGCGGCCTTGATCGTCGCCTCCAGGTCAAGGCCGCCGATGCCCATGACCGCGAGCGCGAACTCGCCAAGGCCCCCAGCGCCCGTGCCGCCAGTCCCGATTCCGCTCATGGAGCCGGCAATGGTCGTGTTCTGCGTTCCGCTCACAGTGCTTTTCGGCAACTTGAGGTCGACACCGAATGTCAGGCTGCGATCACGTCGCACCTCGGCGATCAGCACCTCGATGAGCACCTGCAGCGGACGGACATCGAGCTCCTTGATGATGCGCTCGATGAGCGCGTAGTCGGTGCGATTCGCCTTGATCACGAGTGTGTTGCCGCGCGAGTCGGGAACGAGTGTCACCTCTCCCGAGAAGCCACCATTGCGCGTCGCCTGCTGCCCACCCTGAACGGGCTGCGCGTAGGGCGACGTTGCCGACGGCACACCGACTCCTGGGATCTGATTCGCACGCAACTCGTCGCCGAGGGTGGAGCGACGCGAGCTGCCCTCGGCGACGCCAGTGCCGCGACCGTAGAGTGCGTTGATCGTCGCTGCGACGTCCGCAGCGCGCGCGTGATGTAGCGCAACGAAGAAGAGCTCTGCACTTCCGGGCTGCGGCGCGGGCGCGCTGGCTTGCACGGCGCGCGCTGCGGGATCGATCACTGGCTGCGGCGTCCGCGGCGCTTCCTTCTGCCGCACGCGATACATGCGCGCTGCGGTGTCCGTCAGCACTTCGTATCCCTGGCTATCCAGCAGGCCGGTCATCAAACGGAGGACCTCACCGCGAGGAATCGGCCGAGGGGTCTCGAGTGTCACTTGCGGACCTGGTTGTCCGCTGAAGATCACGGGCCAGTCGAGGTACTGACCCATGAGTTGGACCGCCGAACGCAGGTCGGTATTCACCACGCGAACCAGCACGCTGTCTTCCTTGGCCACGCGCGCGGTTTGCGCTGGCGCTGGCGCCGGCCGCTGCGCGACGAGCGGGCACGCGGCGATGACTGCCGATGCCAGCGCATACATCAAGGATCGCGTGACATCTCTTGCGGCGATCATGGGCGAGCGCCCCGAAGCGTCAGCTTCCACGTCGTGTCCATCCCCTGCACGACGACGGTGTCACGTCCCACGGCCTTCACCGTGAGTGCGCCGACAACCTGACCTGCGCGAACCACGATGGACGGAGAGCCAGGCATCCCGTCCACCATCGCCTGCCACGGTGGCCCACCGACGATCGCCTTGAGCAGCAACTGAGGACGCATCTGCGTGGGCATGGCGACGCCTGCCATTCCTTCGGCAGCCGGTGTGTAGCGCACGCTTGCCGGCGTGTTCGACAGCCGGAACATGTCGTGATCGATGACGAGCTGACCGAAGTCGCTCGTGTCGGGCTCTGACTTCACGTCGCCGTCGGCCTCGCGTGAGCCGACCTGCCGCGGGTCGATGGCCCGTGCTGCTGATGCTTCTTCTATAGTAGGCAGCGCCGACACCTGGCGAACGCGAAGGGCAGCGCTCGTCATCACGATTCCAGCGGCGGCGAGGACAATGACGTCCGTGATCGTACTTCTCACTTTGCACCAGTCGAATGAATCGCCGAGGAGCGCTGCGTCACCGCAAGCGCCTCGACGAGCACGTGAAACCGCAGTGTTTCCGGTTTGGCTTCCGGCGCGGCTGGATCGGATTGCGAGACGGACAGCTCTCGCACGGACAGGAGCGTCTCGTGTCCCTCGAGCGCCTCCAGCAGGTTCACCAGCGTCACCACGTCGCCCACGCCGGACATGCGCACACCGATCTGCGCGAACCGATCGCGGAAGACCGTGTCGGGCCGGATCTGGAGCGTGGTCATCGTCGCGCCAGATTCGTCGGCCGCAGCGGACACCAACTCGGCCAGTATCGCGCTCGCCGCCGTGGGCGATTGCCCCTCGATGAGCGCGACCGCCAACGTGTCATACAATCGCGCGACCTTGCGCGCGCTGTCCGCCGTCATCGGCGACACCTCGAGGCCCCGCTTGAATGCCGCAGCACGAGTGAGAACGCTGCCGGCGGCCACACGACGGTCGGCGTCCCACGTTCGCCATCGCGGAACGCCCTGCGCGATAGCGATGACGCCCGTAATACTCGCGATACCGATAAGGAGTGCGCGCCGGTCTTTCGCTGAGAGCGTGTGAATCATTCGTTCGCCCGAAGCTGCGCGTAGCGCGGCTTTCCCTGGTCGCGCGCGCTGCCATTGCGCAGCGCGCGCTGGCGAAAGCGAAAGCGGACAGTAAGGCGTTCGAGCTCGCGGCCGCCGATCACCTCGCGCGTCACTGGCCCGGCCGACTGCACGGCTTCCAGGTCGCTGACGTTCAGCAACGCGGCAAGAACGGGCATGACGCGCGGAGACATCAGCACCATGTTCCCGCCAAGGCTGTCCACTCGCAGACTCGTCACCGCGGTGGAGTCCGGCAGCGCATCCGTCAGGTGGCCGAGCATCGCCACCATCGAGCGGCGTTGCGCACGAAAAGCGTTCACGCGATTCACGGCGCTCGCGGTTCGGTGGACGTCGCTCACGGCGCGCGCGGTGCGTCGCTGCACGACGCCGTGTTCGGCCATGTACGACTCCGCGCGCATCGCTGCACGCGTCATCACGAGCGCAGGCGCGAAGAGCCACGTCGCAATTGCCGCAGCGAGCGTCACCGCCGCGGCAATGCGAATCGCGTGCGTCGGCTTTTCATCCACCGGGCGCAGATCCTTGCTGCGAAGTGCCGGCACCAGTCGCGGATCCATGACCGCGGCGCCAAACGCTGCGGCATGCGTCTCGCCGTGCTCGGCGATGTCCGCGCGGAGTGGCGGCGCGCTGCACGCGCTGCCAGCAGCGCCATCAACCACAGCGCCTCCGAACACACGATGTGAGTTGACGGCACGACCAGCGTGCAGCTGAACGGAAACGCGTTCTTCGGCGACTCCCCACTCGAACGCCGCGCCCCCCTCCGACACCACTAGCGCACTTGGCAGCGCCGCGATCGATGCCGCAACACACTCCGGAATCACCCGACATGCGGCGGCGGCGGCCGCCACCGTCGCAACCGCGCCGCTATCGAACGCTGCGGCAAAGAGCTTTCCGTCGGGGCCACGCATCGGCGCGGAGACGACGAGCCGCGCTGGCCCGCGCAGAAAGAAGCGCTCGCTGTTCTCATCGAGCGCGGCGGCCAGGACCCTGGGATGCAGCGTATCCGGAAGTCCGCCGAGCGTGCGTAGCTGGGACAGCTGTGGTCCGAGGACGATGCGGACGCGCGGCCACCGCATGCGCGAGCGCGGCACGCGACGCAATGCTCGCTCGAGCGCCTCGCGCCAGTTCGCGTCATCCAGCGGCTCGACGTGCGTCCAGACGACCGTGCGTCCACGCACGGAGACGCAGTGAATCGCCGACCGGTGGATCGAGATGCCCGTGCGGACGCCACTCATGAGCGCGACCGATACCTGACCAACGCGGAACCACTTCCCTTGCGAACGAGGCGCGCCTCTGCCGTCACGGAGATCGCAGGCCTGCCGCTCGTCGCGACGACGGTGACGATCCACGCGTCCGGGTCCAGGGTCGTCAGCTGAACAATGTCTGAGTAGCGGATCATCAACGAGCCCGCCGCGGCTCGTGGCAGCGCCGCATGCAGCGCGAGGAGATCGTCGACCTGTCGGCCTTCGGCGCGATACTCCGCAAGACGAACGAGCGTCTCGTCGGTGAGGCCGGGCACGAGCGCGAGCACCCGGAACGGAGCCGTCGCAATCGAGATCCGTCCAGGCTCCACGCTCAGCACAGACTCGAGTCCGTCCAGCTGTTCGAAGCCACGCACTCGGCGCAGCTCATCGATGCTCATCAGCGCACCGTTGCGTGGCTGATGCCGCTTCTGCGCGATGTACCAGTCGGCTTCCGCGCCCGTGGCACGAACGTCCTCATCCGAATCGCGCCAGTCCAGCAGTGCATCGGTGAGCGGAATGGCGGCGGTCGGTCCGACAATGCCCGTGAACATTCTGCGCAGCATTTCCTCGGACGCTGCGTTCACGTCCACACGATCGCCAGCGGCCATCAGCGAGAGCCGACAAGCGAGAGAGTCCGCCGGTGCAACCGACACGAGCGTGTCGAGCGCGCGCCATGCACGCGTTCGCGCCACGAGCGACGATGCGTTCGCCAACGCATCATCGATGGTCGCGTGGGCGATACTCATGCACCCGGCGGCTCGCCAATAGGCGCGCTCAGCCTCGAGTCGATTGCGCGCGACGTTGTAGGAGTCGCGACCGGCCAGCACCGCGCCCATGCCGGCGATCGCTGCCACGCTCATCGCCCAGAGCACGACCAGCAACGCGAAGCCTCGACGACGTGTCGCGCGCATCACCCGCGTCCCCCGAGCCGAATCACGAGGGTGTCGGCACCGCGCACGAACGCGATCGCGACGGGGGGGACGAGCGAACGGCCCCACATTGGCGTCCAGGTGAGCCCGTCCGCGCTCCAGCCGAGGTACGCCAGCGTTGCCGGTCCCGCGATCGTCGCGAGATGCTGGTCGCCGTCGGCACCGAGCTGCACATCGATGCCCGTGCTGTCGCCGCGCTGGTCGAGCGCCACGTTGGCCGTGCATCGCTCGAGCCATCCGCCGGACGTGTCACACCAGGTGGGCACGGAGACATACTGCGCGTCGCCGTAGAACTGGCGCGTGCTGTCGGTGCCGAGCTCTGTGCGATCGAACACGTCGCGCAGCAGCCGCGCGCCGTTGGCCGATGCATCCTCTCGCGTCGCCTGCCGGAGGATGACGGTGTTCGTCACAGAAAGCTGCCGGACCATCAGCGCGCACGTCACGAGCACGAGGCCCGAGAGCGCGAGCGAGAGCATGAGCTCGACGAGCGTAAAGCCAGCGCGCCTATTGCGGTGCTGCACTCGTGTCCCGATCGGCAGGATGATAGATGGCCGTCTCGACGACAGTTGCACCAGTGGCGGTGTCGGCCAGTGCGATCCTGTAGCGTGCCGCTGACTCGCGTTCCACGCGCAACGTCCAGGAGTCGATGCGCGACTCGCCAACTCGCTGGTCGAGCCACGCTGGCTTCCGCACGGCAACCGCAGCCAACGTCATGCCTGCAGCGCGAGCCTCGCGATCCCGCTGAATCATGCTGCTTGTGGATTGCAGCGTCTGACGAAGCAACGCGATCAAGCCCGTCGCCGTGATCGTCAGGATCGCGACGCCGAGCACGACGTCGATGAGTGTGAAGCCCTCGCGGCGGCGACTCATCGCGCCACCTCGATGTACTGTCCCGTCAACCGATCGACCTTTACGGCAGAATCGGCGATGACGCGCCCATCCGGATACGCCACCAGCTCGACCCGTTGCCCCTGCTCGACGCGACGCACGTGCACCGGCCGTCCCCGCTCGCCCGCGGTGCGACGTGCGGTCTTCACCGCTGAGGCGAGCGTGTCTGCCGGCGCGGGTTGGCGTTGAATCCCGATCGCTGCCACGCTGGCGATGATGGCGAGCACGGCGATCGTCACCGTGAGCTCGACAAGCGTCGCTCCGCGTCTCGCCGCGGGTGAGATCCGACGCGTCATGCGCTGGGCCGAACGCTGTAAACCGCCTGCAGCAGCGCCGCGGCAACGACCGCTACGATCGCGGCGAACACGAACACGAGCAGCGGCTCCAGCAGTCGCACCGACGTCTGCAGCATGCGGTCGCTGCGCTCCTGATCGATGCGCGCTGCGTGTTGGAGCATCTCGCCCATGCGCCCGCTCTCTTCCCCGCTCCGAATCAGGCGCGCCGCCGTGGGCGTCAGTGCCTGAAGCTCGGATGCCGCCCGCGACAAGGCAGCACCGCCGGTCACGCGTTGACGCGTCTGCTGGAGGCGGTGCTCGATCGCAGCATCTCCTGACGCGAGGGCGGCGAAACGCGTCGCCGTGCCGATCGGCACTCCGCTGATCAGGAGCGCCGCGAGCGTGTGCGACGCGCGCGCGCTGGCAGCGCAGAAGCGAATCGTTCCGATGAACGGAATGCGCAGCATCCACTCGCACCACGTGATTCGCCCAGTTGGGGTTGCAACCCAACCGCGCCAGAGCCCCACGCTCACGATCGCTGCGATCGTGAACGGCACGAAGCCCGCGCGCACTGCGCCGGTGGTGGCAATGACGAAGCGCGTGGCCGGCGGCAGCCCTTGGCCAAGATCCGAGAGGATTACGGCGAATCTCGGGAGCACGACGCCAATGAGCACGCCAATGGCGAGCATGCCGGCCACCGCGAGCACGACCGGATACGCCAGCGCCGCGCGAACGGCCGAGCGAGTGGCAGCAGCGGATTCCATCAACTCTGCTGCGCGGCGGATCGCTGGCCCGATGCCCTGGCCGGCCTCACCGGCCTGCGCGATGCCAATGACAACGGGCGGAATCGCGACCGGTGCAGCGGCGAGCGCCGTCGCGAGTCCGCTGCCCTCCCGAATCGACTGCTGCATCGACGGCAACGCGGCGCGCCAACCGGGCGGCGCGAGCTCCTCGAATGTCTTGAGCGCGCGTCCCACGGACAGACCGGCGTCCATCAGGTCGGCCATGATCCGCAGTCCAAGCGCGAGGTCGCCAACAGGAAGCGCAGTCAGTCGCTGCGTGCCGGTGGACTCGGAAACGGTGATCGGCATCAGGCCGCGGTCGCTCAGCGCGCGCTTCGCGTCCGCACGCGATGACGTATGCACCGTGCCACGCACGACGCCACCGGCGGCACTCCACGCTTCGTATGCGAAGCGATGAATGCCGATCCTGTCCGGAGTTGACGTCGTCATCGCTCACGCCTACGCGATCGCGTCACGAGGCTCACGGTTGGACCGACGCGCCCCAGGACGTGACATCGGTGTCTTCGCCTGCACCGCCCGCCGCGCCGTCTCGCCCGAGCGACGCCAGGTCGTATCCATCCGGACTGGCGATACCGGGAGCGACGTATACGTACGCCCGCCGCCAGGGATCGAGTGGAATGGCCTGCTTGAGGTATGGACCCTTCCAGTTTCTGGGGATGCTTCCGCCGATCGGCATGGACCGCAGCGCCTCCAGTCCCTGCGTCGTGGTGGGGTACTCGTCGTTGTCCACGCGATACGCGTCCAGCGCGAGGGAAAGAATCTGGATCTGGCTCTTCGCACTGCTGCGACGCGCTTCACCGACGTTGCCGAACAACGAGGGCGCGACGACGGCCGCCAGCGTTGCGATGATGGCGATTACGACGAGCAGCTCGATGAGCGTGAATGCTGCACGATTCGACCGCGACTCAGTCTTGCGCGACACGGAGTACCTCTTCGATGGTTGTGAGTCCTGCCGTTGCCTTGTGCCATCCGTCGCGGCGCAGCGACACCATGCCGCTCTCCGTTGCGAGTGTGCGCAACTCGGCGCGTCCAGCCCGGTGCGAGATGGCATCCTTGAGTGCATCGCTCATCGTCACGAGCTCGAAGAGCCCGATGCGGCCGCGATAGCCGGTGCCTCGACAGTTTTCGCAGCCGGCTCCGCGGCTCATTTCCCGCGCCGTTGCCGGCTGGCCGAGGAGGAGCGCGATGTGTTCGGCCGGGGCTTCGTAGGTGACGCGGCAGCCGTCGCAGATCTTGCGCACCAGTCGCTGCGCGAGCACGCCCTCAACGGTCGCCGCGACGAGGTAGTCGGGAACGCCCAGGTCCAGCAGACGAGGGATGGCGCCGATCGCGTCGTTCGTATGCAGCGTCGAAAACACGAGGTGCCCGGTCATCGCCGCCTGTACCGCGATCTCTGCGGTTTCGCGATCGCGCATCTCGCCGATCATCACGACGTCCGGATCCTGACGGAGGATGGCGCGCAGCGCTGACGCGAATGTTACGCCTGCCTGCCGATGAATCGGGACCTGCGTGACGGCACCGAGCTGGTACTCGATCGGGTCTTCCACCGTGATGATCTTTTCAAGCGCCGGATCGCGGGACTGCAGCGCGGCGTACAGCGTCGTCGTCTTGCCGCTGCCGGTTGGTCCCGTGACCAGCACCATGCCGTGTGGCCGCTTGGCAAGTGCCGCCATCTGGTCGAGGACGCCCGTGGGCATGCCAAGCTCCTCGAGACCAACCGGGCGTCCGCCTCGGTCGAGCAGTCGAAGTACGACGCTCTCGCCGAACATCGTCGGCACGGTGGAAACGCGCAGATCGAGCTCTCGCGTCTCCAACCGAACGCGAATGCGTCCATCCTGCGGACGGCGCCGCTCGGCGATATCGAGCTCCGCGAGCAGCTTGATGCGCGAGACGACCGCGTGCTGCAGTTGGCGCGGCGGCTCTGGAGCGGGCGAGAGAACGCCGTCGATACGAAAGCGAGCCGTCAGGCCGGCGCGCGTCGCTTCGAGATGAATGTCGCTGGCCGCGGCGTCGTAGGCGTCGCGCACGAGGAGATTCACGAATCGAATGACGGGCGGTTGATTTGCGAGATCCCGCACGTCTGCGGCCAGCTCGTCATCCTGCGCATCCACGCGCGCGAGCTCGATGGACCGGTCGCTCCGCGACGTCAGCCGCTCGATCAGTCGCTCCAGCTCGTCCTGCGCAACGTCCTGCGTTTCGACGCCAGCGCGATACGCGAAGGCAAGATCGGGCAGTCCATCGAGAATTGCGTCAGGCGCAATGGCGATGACGACGACACCGTCGCCTCGCTGACCCAGGGGACACATGCGATGGTGGAGCAAGTAGTCGCGTGTGAGCCCTTCGGCCAGCGAGGCAATTGGCGTCATCGCAGACGCGCCATCTGTTGCCGCCGTGGCAGTTTGAGTAGCCTCCATGACACCATCAGAAGGCAACTCGAATGCCCCGAGCTCGGCACGGTGTAACAGTATGTTGCTACTACAGTTACGCGGGCGGCTGCCGGTCTCTTAGTAGTGGCGCCACAGCAATTCTGCGGATCAGCGTCGTGGTG
>JANOIJ010000019.1:0-1548 GCA_031407575.1 Gemmatimonadaceae bacterium
GGTCAGAGTCGGACTCTGACCCTTACTCTGACCCCAACCCGCGTGGAGGAACGCGTTTTCGGCCGAACCCCCGAGGGCGTGGACGTCAAGATCGTCACGATCACCAACGCCAACGGCGTCGTGGCGAAGATCACCGAGTACGGTGCGACCGTCACAGAGCTCTGGGTGCCCGATCGCAACGGCACGCTCTCCAACGTCGTCCTGGGCTATGAACGGCTCGACGACTACATCGCCGCGCCGTTCTTCCTCGGCGCCACACTCGGCCGCGTCGCCAATCGCATTGGCAACGGGAAGTTCACGCTCGACGGTCAGGCCTACACGCTGGCGACCAATCGCGCGCCAAACCATTTGCACGGCGGCGTGAGGGGATTCGACAAGCGGATCTGGACATCGCGTCCCAGTGCCAGTGGCGTCACTTTCAGCTACACGAGCCTCGATGGCGAGGAAGGGTATCCCGGCACGCTGAACGTCTCAGTCGCCTTTGCGCTCACCGACGCGAACGAGCTTCGCATCGACTATCGCGCGACCACCGACAAGGCGACGCCGGTCAACCTCACCAATCACTCGTTCTTCAACCTCGCCGGCACGGGCACGATCCTCAACCACGTCCTGACGCTCAATGCGAATCGGTACACGCCGATGACTGCTACTGGAGTTCCGTCCGGCGAAATCGCACCAGTCGCAGGCACAGCACTCGACTTTACGCAACCGCGCCGCATCGGCGAGCGGATCGCGGACGTGCTTGGCTCTCCCAATGGCTACGATCACAATCTCGTGCTCACCGGAAGCAGAGGCGCACTCGCACTTGCCGCACGCGTCGAGGAGCCGAGCGCTGGTCGTGCCCTCGAGATATGGACGACGGAACCGGGTGTGCAATTCTTTACCGGCAATCGGTTCGACGGGACATTCCCGGGGGTGGGCGGCGCGGTCTACCAGCGACACGCCGGCTTTGCGCTGGAGTCACAGCACTTCCCCGACTCGATCAATCGCCCGGAGTTTCCGTCTGTCGTGCTGCGTCCTGGCGAGACGTTCGCATCCTCGACGGTCCTCCGATTCTCAACGCTGAGAGCCACTCGTGACTGAGCATGCGGAGGTGAGTCCGCGACGTTGGCGCATCGCGGTGCTCGTCAGCGCCGCCATCGCCATCAGCTACCTGGATCGCCAGACGCTCCCCTGGGCGATCACTGCGATTCAGCGCGACATCCCGATCTCGAATCAGGTCAAGGCGGTCCTCGATTCGGCGTTCCTCATCACGTACGGCCTGATGTACCTGGGCGGCGGGCGTCTCGTCGACTACCTCGGAACGCGACGCGGATTCCTGTGGATCATGATCTTCTGGTCACTCGCATGCGCGAGCCACGGCATTGCGGGAGAATACGGTCTTCCCGCGATGCTCGGGCTGTCGTTCAGCGTGCTGATGCTCGCGACGAGCCGTCTGCTGTTAGGCGTGGGGGAGGGGGGCGGGTTCCCGGCTGCGACTCGCTCGGTGACGGAATGGTTTCCCGTGCACGAACGCTCGACGGCCATGGGCATCATCAACGCCGGCAC
>JANOIJ010000031.1:0-17519 GCA_031407575.1 Gemmatimonadaceae bacterium
CCGTTCGTTCCGTCGCCGGGGGGGGCCCGGGGACCCCGGGGGGGGGGGGTGCGTTTTTTTGGTCCGGCAACGAATGCCGGGGGCCACCGGGGGGGGCGGCCTGCCCCCCCGCTTCCGTTGTGTTTCTTCCAGTCGTTACGCGGCGGCCGAGGCCTTTCGGCGACGGCGAGCGAGGCCGAATACGCCGATCAGTCCAGTGGCCAGCAGCGTCATGGTTGCCGGCTCCGGCGTGGCCACGACCACTTGCTGATCCACGACATAGCCGCGCCAGTCGCCAACCAGATCGTCGGCTACCCAGACGCGGTTGTCTGCGGCGTGTGAGAAGGAGAAATACGAGTCGAAGGTCTGCCCGGCACCGTTGAGTATGGTTGTGCCGGTGCGGTTGCCGTTCGTGTCCCACAACGACAGCGTGCCAGAGTCGTACGTGAGCCAGTCGGCGCCGAGCGAGGCGATACCGCGATTCTGGGGGTAGCTACCCTCGTTACCCAACGTGCCAAATCCGATCAGGTTCGTTGTGCCGAGATGCGCGCCGGTGAGGCTCCAGCGGTTGACGACGCCGAGGTTCATCGCGATGAACTCGTTGAAGGCGCCGTTGAGCACCACACTGCTCTGTGCGTTGAGCGACCCTCCCGTGAGCGTCACCGCGGCCGTGAAGGTTCCCGGCGCGGTCATCTGATAAATCGTATTGTCATTGAACTGGCGTCCGAAGACCTGCCCGGAGGCGTCCGTGAAGATCGAGCGGAAGTCCAGGCCCGGCGAATACGTGTTGGTCACGTTGCCGGATGCGTCGTAACTGGTGATCCGAATGCCGTTTGTGTTGCCGCCGTCTACCGACCAGTACGACGAGCCGTCCCAGGCCATTCCCATTTCATGCTGGTTGGGCGATCCGTTCGGGAACACCTTGCTGGCGTTGTAGCTTGGACTGTTGAATTGTGCCGCAGCGGTGGCGAGTGGCGCGGCGAGCGCGGCTATTGCCAGCGCGATGCCAGAAACACGACGCATGAGGACTCCTTGCAGGAAGAGGTCGGTTACGCAGTTTGTTCATTTACGCAACCCGCGAGCCGAAAGCACGAGATCGCTGCTTCTTCGCGGCGACTTGCCGGTATCGGCCACAAGGGGAGCACCGGCCAATACCGCAAGTTGTTTCTCGACTTACCGATACGGCGAGTTCGCCTACTGTCCGACGAATGGGCCGCGAGCGGCGATCTTTTGTTCCAGTGAGAGGGTTGCAACGGCGGACGTACCCGGTGTGGCGTCGATAGCCCACCGTTCGAGGCGCTCGCGCAACAGAATGCACCGCGGTGTCGGATCGGATATTCTTCTCGTGAACTGCACCTCGTTCCGGACCAAATGGCAGACCCATCCATTTCGCAACAGCTCCTCAGCGGGAATCCACTGCTCGCGCTACCCGCGCTCTTCCTCGGCGGCGTACTGACGAGCCTGACGCCGTGCGTGTATCCAATGATCCCGATCACGGCGGCGATCGTGGGCGGGCAGTCCGCGTCCGAGGGCCCTCAGTCGAAGCTGCGTCCCGTTTTGTTGACGTTCACATACGTCGTCGGGCTCGCGATGGTCTATTCGGCGCTCGGCGTGTTCGCGGGGCTGACCGGCACGCTGTTCGGCAGTGTGAGCACCAACCCGTGGCTCTACTTCGCCATGGCCAATGTGCTGGTCCTGGCGGCGCTCAGCATGGTGGACGTGGTACCGATTCGGATGCCGGCGGGTATCATGGCGCGGGCGTCCACCCTGGGGACGGCAGGGCGCTTCTCCGGGGCGTTCGCGATGGGGGCGATGTCGGGGCTCGTCGCGGCGCCATGCTCGGCGCCGGTGATGGCGGCGGTGCTGACGTGGGTGACGGTGACGCACAGCGCGATGCTCGGCTTCGTCTACCTGCTGACGTTCTCGCTCGGGATGTGTGCGTTGTTAGTCGTGGTTGGCTTGTCGACGGGCGGGCTGGCGCGGCTGCCGCGTGCAGGCGCGTGGATGGTGACGGTCAAGAAGGTGTTCGCCCTCGTGATGCTCGGCGCCGCCGAGTACTACCTCGTGAAGATGGGACAACTACTGATATGATTGCCTCACGTATTCGTCTAGTTGCTTTGCTCGCTGCCGTAGCCGCTTCGTCGGCTGCCATTCCTCGCGTCGCGCGAGCACAGGAGACGTCGCTCGCCATTGGGGCGGTGGCGCCGAGCGCGATGCTCGAGACGCTCGATGGGAAGCCGGTGGATCTCGCGAAGGTCGCGAAGGGTCCGGCGGTGATCGAGTTCTGGGCGACGTGGTGCGAGAACTGTGAGCACCTGCTGCCCGCGGTGAAGAAGGCGCAGGCGACGTACGGCAACCGGGTGAAGTTCGTGATGGTCGCGGTGAACGTGAACCAGAGCGTCAACCGCGTGAAGCTTCACGTCGCCAAGTACGGCGTGCCGGGCGAGCAGCTGTATGACACGAAGGGCGACGCCACCGGCAAGTGGGACATTCCGGCGACGTCGTTTGTCGTGGTGCTCGACAAGAATGGGAAGGTGGTCTACACCGGCGTTGGTGGGGACCAGAACATCGAGGCGGCGATCAAAAAGGCGTTGTAAACCCAGGTGCAGATCCTTCGCTGCGCTCAGGATGACAACTCGCTCGATGTCATCCTGAGCGCAGGCGAAGGATCTGCACCTGTTTAGACGAACAACCCTTCCACCGATAGATACCGCTCGCCCGTGTCGTAGCAGAACGTCAGCACTCGGCTTCCGCTCGGCAGCTCGGGCAACTTCTTCGCAACGGCCGCGAGCGCCGCGCCCGACGACGGCCCCACGAAGATCGCCTCTTGCTTCGCGGCCTTCACCGCATAGGCAAACGCGTCTTCCTCGGTGACCTGGATGTAGCCGTCCACGACGTCCGCGTGGAAGTTGTCCGGAATGATGCCGGCGCCGATGCCCTGAAGCCTGTGGGGCGTGTGCGTGCCGCCGCTCAACACCGTGGACTTGGCCGGCTCCACGGCGAACGTCTTCAGGTTGGGCATGGATTGCTTGAGCACTTCGCTGACACCGGAGATGTGCCCGCCAGTGCCGACGCCCGTGATGAGGTAGTCGAGCCCCTCGGGGAAATCCATCAGGATCTCCTGCGCCGTGGTGCGGCGGTGCACCTCCACATTGGCGGGATTCTTGAATTGCTGCGGAATCCAGGACTGCGGCGTCGCGGCGGCGATCTCCTCCGCCTTGGCGATTGCGCCCTTGATGCCCAGCTCCTTCGCGGTGAGCACGAGCTCCGCGCCGTACGCGGCCAGCACCCGGCGGCGCTCCACCGAGAACGACTCGGGCATGCAGAGGATGATGCGATAGCCCTTCACGGCGGCAGCCATCGCGAGCCCGATGCCGGTGTTGCCGGACGTCGGCTCCACAATCACCGACCCCTTCGTGAGAATCCCCCTGCGCTCGGCGTCCTCGATCATGGCGAGCCCGATGCGGTCCTTGATGCTGCCGCCGGGATTGGCGCGCTCCAGCTTGATCCAGACCTCCGCGCCGCTGGGCTGCACGTCCGCGTACAGGCGGCTCAGGCGGACGTGTGGAGTGTTGCCGATGGTATCGAGGATCGAATTGGCTTTCATGGTCGTTGTCGTTTTGAGGGAAAAGGGAATTTGGCGCACGAGGCACCCCGCGCTAGGGCAACGTCAACCACGAGCCTTGTCGTTCTCACCCACCGAGTCCCAACGTTAGCAGATGCTTGGACTCCCCCGAGTCATGCGTGAGATGGCACTCGATCCGCTCCAGCATCACCGACTCGTCGAACCGCTCGCGCAGCAGCGCCCCAAGCGCGTCTTTCGGCAACTCGCGATAGAGACTCAACGTCACGTGCGGGGTGAAGAAGAATCGCGGTGCCGCGGCGCGCAGGCCGCACAGCTTGATGCGCTCGTGCAGCGTGCGGAGCGGACCATGTGGGTCGAGCGGCAGCACGACGATCTCCGTCTGCATGAAGCGCGTCGGACGCCCGAATCGGAGCTCCATGGGTGGCGTCGTCGCGGCGATGGGACCCAACGCGTCCTCCAACTCGGCAGTCGTCGTGTTCGCCGCGATCGGGCCCATGCCCGACGACCCTGCGATCGTCACGTGCGGCTTGCCCAGCTTGAGGATTCGCGGATCGTGCGACGCCTGCAGCTCCGCCACTCGCGCCCCGATCGCGCCTTCGACTGGCCCGATGATGAAGATCCCGCTCCTGTTTCGCTTCATCCAGTCGCCGTGAATGCGATCACGGTGCGTGTCGCACCGGCGTCGCCCTGAGGTCGGGCATGAGCGACCAGCGTAGCGCGTGCCCGCCGTCCGCGGTCGGCACGAGCGACCCCGCGAGCAGCCACCGGTCGAAACCCGTGCCGGGATGGGCGCGGTGGTATCGCACCACCTTCAGGCCGGCGAACGTGCCGACCCCCGCTCCAATGATGACGTCGCTGGCCCAGTGGCGGTTGTTGTACATCCTCGAGACGCCCACGAGCGCCGCACCGCCGTACATCGCCGGCGCAACATACCAGCGGGAGTCCGGCCACCAACCGGCCGTCTCGCTCGTCACCGCCGCCGCCACGGCGAATGCGGCGACGGTGTGTCCGGATGGAAATGAGCGAAATGCGTCCCCGCCTCGAAAGCCGCGAAAGAAGTCGAACGAGTGTGAGTTCTGCGGCGTCACGTACGGCCGCTGTCGCCCGAAGACGCCCTTGAAGAAGGACCCTGCCGCCTCGCCGATGAGCAGTGCCTCCGTGCCATGCAAGCCAAGCTGCGCAAGACGATCGTTCTTCGTGAGGCGCCCCGCGGCGTACATGGTCGTACCGATCATGACCGCCCCGGGCTCTGCCGTCGTGCGCATGAATGCGGCGAGCCGGCGCAGTCTTCTGCTCGCCTGTGCGGACGAATCCTGCAGTCGGCGAGCGTAGTACTCGTCGGTGGGCCGCACGGCGAGCGTGGTGGCGACGATCCCGCCAGCCAGCAGGAGGTCGCGATAGGTGAACAGCGACGCACCACTCGGCGCTGGAGCAGGTTCACTCTGCGCACTCATGGTGGGACCCACCAGGAGCGCCAGCGATGCGGCGATCGCGCGTCGAATACGGTGCGGCATGGAGCGGTTGAAAGTTGTCGAGCGGGGCGTTGCAAATCGCGTTCTTCGTTGCCGAGGTCTGCTATGTCCGCCTTGCGATCCTGCTCTTCATCGTGACCTCCCGCGACTGCTCGAGATCCGCCAGGAACTTCGCCTCCGCCTGCGCGCCGAGCGATGCGTCCTCGATCACCGCGTCGAGCTCGTAGTTGATCGCCACGCCGAGCGGATTGAAGTCCGTCGATCCGACGCGAAGCCACCGCCCGTCCACGACGCTGGTCTTGGCGTGCATCATCGAGCCCTTCCATTCCCAGATGCGCACGCCGTTCGTCAGCAGGCGCCGGTAGTAGCGTCGCGTGAGGAACGACACCCACGGATGATCGTTCCGCGCGGGCACGAGGATGCGGACGTCAACGCCGTCGCGCGCCGCGCCCATGAGTGCCTCCACCTCGGACCAGCTCGGCACGAAGTACGCATTTGCAATCCAGATGGAACGCTCCGCGGAGATCGCCTGCATCTGGAGCGCGCGGGCGACGCGGAGCCGCAGCGGCTCGCCCTCGATGATGCCCACCAGTGCGGGCTCCGCCGTGGCCGGATCCAGGTGCGCGCCACGCGCGGCGCGGCGTATGATGCGATGCGATCCGCGACGCTCGCGCTTGTGCGCGCGCTCCCACATCGTGTCGAACGCCTGCTGCATGTCGTGCGCGGCTTGCCCCTCGATGCGAACAGCGGTGTCGCGCCACTTGCCGCGATGCCGCTTGGTCTTGCCCATCCATTCGTTGCCGATGCCCACGCCGCCGGTGATGCCGACCGAGGAGTCGACGACGAGCAGCTTGCGGTGATCGCGCGGAATGAGACCGAGCCACGGCTTGAAGCCGGGCGGGTTGAAGACGCGATGCTCCACGCCGGCCTTGCGGAGTCCATCGAGATAGCTCTTCTGGATGCCCCGCATGCCGACCCAGTCGCTCAACACGCGCACCTTCACGCCTCGGCCCGCTGCGGCAATGAGCGCATCGCCGATGCGGTGGCCGACGTCGTCGGAACGGAAGATGTAGGCCTCGAGCACGACGGTCTCGCGCGCGGCGCCGATCGCATCGCAAATGGCATCGAAGGTGGCCGGCCCATCGTGCAGCAAGGTGACGAAGTTGCCGCTCGACACATCGGCGGCGGCGATACGCCAGAGTCCGCGGGCGAACGCAGGTCCCGCGGCCAGCGGTGCACGGTGCTCCAGCGCCGCCGGCTCGGCGTCGGCCGCGGCCGGCAGCGGCTGAATCTGTGGGGTGTGGGAGCTCGCGCGGTGGGGCACCCGTACACGATACGCGGGGGTGCACGCCTTTGCATGGACACGGTTCGCCGTTCGCCGTTCTCCGCCCGCCGTTCGGTACTTCCCCCCTTTGTTCGGCTGGACCCGCGTGTCATACTGATCCAATGCTCAAAATCGACCTGACTGGACGCCGCGCGCTGGTCGCCGGCGTCGCCGACGACGGCGGCTTTGGATTCGCCATCGCCAAGGCGCTCGCCGAGGCCGGCGCGAGCGTGTGCGTGGGCACGTGGCCGCCGGCGCTCACCATCTTCCTCAACCTGCTGGAACGCGGGAAGATGGACGAGTCGCGCATGCTCAGTAGCGGCGCGAAGCTCGAGTTCGAGAAGATCTATCCGCTCGACGCCGTGTTCGACACCTACGACGCGATGCCCGAAGACCTTCGCACGAGCAAGCGGTACAAGGACGTCGGCGATTGCTCGATCGACGGCCTGGCGCGTCAGCTCGTGGCGGACTTTGGCGACACGCCGCTGGACATCGTGGTGCACGCGCTCGCGAACGGGCCGGAGGTGAAGAAGCCGCTATTGGAGACGAGCCGCAACGGCTATCTCGCCGCAGTGAGCGCCAGCTCGTACTCGCTGGTGTCCATGGTGCAGCGCTTCGGACCACTGATGCGGCCGGCCGGTGCGTTCGCTTCGCTGACGTACATGGCGAGCGAGCGCGTGATCCCCGGCTACGGCGGCGGGATGTCGAGCGCGAAGGCGGCGCTGGAGAGCGACACGCGCTTGCTCGCCTACGAGGCGGGACACAAGTGGGGCGTGCGCGTGAACACCGTGTCCGCCGGCCCGTATGCCTCGCGCGCGGCATCCGCCATCGGCATCATCGAAAAAATGGTCGCCTACGTAAAGCAGAACGCCGCGCTGAGCGAGGAGCTCACGGCCATGGAAGTCGGCACGGCGACGGCATTCCTCTGCTCGCCACTCGCCTCGGGAATCACGGGCACAACACTCTACGTGGACAAGGGCTACCATGTGATGGGCATGGGAGTGTTGAACCACGAGCCTTGAGCTGTCAAGGCTCGTAGTTGTCTTATCGATCAACGGCTTTGAGCATCTCGCTGGTCCGCCGCATGGCGACCATCGCGCGCGACTCCCGCTCCTGCGCGCGGTGCTTCTTGTCGAGGTACATCGCGGCGTCCGCGGCCTCAAGTACAGCGGCTGGGTTTTCGCGCTCGCCCACCGCGACCACCCCCGCGGAGAACATGATCTGCGGCCGCTCGGTCTCGGCCATGAGGCGCTCGCGCAACTCGTTCACGCGCGCCTGTGCCATGCCGACGTCCATGCCGTCGCACACCGCGATGAATTCGTCGCCCGCGTAGCGGACGAGGACGTCCTTCGGCCGGAACGTGGCGCGAAACGCCGTGGCAAAGCGCACGAGGCATTCGTCGCCAACTGCATGGCCGAAGGTGTCGTTCACCGTCTTGAAGTTGTCCAGGTCGCAGAACACCAGCACCGCGCCGCTCTCGTACACAGAACGGAACGCTTGCGCCAGGCCGCGCCGGTTGGCGAGTGCCGTGAGCGGATCGCGGTCGGCCACGTTACGCAGTTGCTCCTGCACCAACAGCAGATCCGTGTTGGTGCTCTCCATCTCGGCTTGTGTGCGTCGCGTGATGGCGAGCACGCCGCCCAGCGCGAGCACCCACTCGCCGATGAGGTCCATCGACGAATGTGCGCCGAGGAAATTCTTGAGAAAGCTGGCCGTCTCGGGTGAGAAGGTGCCCGCGGGCAATGCATCGGCCGCATAGACGGCTGCCTCGATGAGACCCAGCGCGCCGCGCGCCAGGAATCCGAGAGCCAGCCAGACGGGCACTGTGCGACGGGCACGCAGAAGCGCGACGCCACATCCCAACAGGAGCACGCCGATGACCGACTGCGTCGCGATCCCAACGCGGCTGATGCCCGTGAGGAAGACCGCCGCGCCGATGATCGCGGCGACGATCAGGGCGGCTCGCACGGTGGCGGAGAGCCAGACGGCGCCGGCCTTCCGCACGGCCATCGCGCCCTGCACGAGCAACAGCGCGAAGGCCAGCTTGCCACCCACATACAGTGACCGAATGACGAACGCCTCGGCGGGCGATGGCGTGGCGACCCAATACCGGAGCGTCAGCGCCATCGCCGCCAAGTCGAACCACCACGCGAGCGCCCACCACCGCGCCTCAGCGCGGTTCACGGACCGCGCGAGCGTCGCGTAGAACAGCGAGATCATGAGCACCGACACGAGTTGCGCGGCCGTGCTCCACTGGTACAGCAGCTCCGGTGTCACTGTTGCCCCGTCAGCCGAAAACTCGTGACGTCGTCACTCGCTGATCGGGCCCGGCGGCGTGGTGCCCGGAACCCTGGGCACGATCTCCGGCAAGCCTTCGCGCCGCAGCGTCGCGTTGATGGCCGGCAGTCGAGTGTCAAGTGACTGCCGGAGCCTCGTCAGCTCGCCGTCGAGTTGCTTCGACAGCCCCGTGAAGACCGCCGCCGCCTGTTTCGTCGGCGCGGCTTCCGAGCTTCCCGCCACACCGGCCAGTGCGGCGATCTTGTTGTTGAGCCGGATGGGATAGTTCAGTGGATCCTGGCCACTGCGGTTCTTCGTCTGGTAGATGGAGTCCTCCACCACCGAGATCTCGGCGCGAAGTGCCGCGGCCATCGGCTTGAACTCGGTGAGGGCCGCGCCCGTGAGCTTCTTCTCGCGGTCGTCCAACTGCGTCTTCACGTGACGAATGACCTTCACGGCATCGTTCGCCGCCGTGGTGCGGTCGCGCACCTGCCTCAGGAAGTCGAACTGCGCGAGGAGATCGGTCTGCGTGGCGTTCGTGCGCGGATCCTTCTTCAGGGCGAAGCGCTCGGTTCCAACGACGGTGCCATCCACGCGGAGGCGCACCTGGTACGTGCCGGGCGGAGCCATCGGGCCCTGCGTACCCGCGGCCCACATGATGATGCCTTCGAACGTGGACGCGTCCGGATAGCGCATGTTCCAGTTGAAGTTGTTGATCCCCGCGCGGTTCGGCGCCCGCGGCGGTGGCGGTGCGCGAACCGGACCCTCGTCGTCGCCACCTGGCGCTGGTGCGCCGGCGGCTGCGGCCGCATCCGCGGCCCGACGGACCATGCGCTCCGCGCTATCGCGTGCGACGCCGGTGGTCACGAGCGAGTCGATGCGCGTGCGAGCGCGCGCGCCGCGCGCAACAGAATCGGCAAACGTCGCCGAGTCCTGCTTGCTGGTGAACGACCGGATGAGACGTCCTTGCGCGTCGAGGAAGTCGAGCACGACCTCGCCCACCGGACCCTTGAGCCAATAGCTCACCACCGGTCCGCCGGTTGGACTCGCGGCAATGGGCCGCACTGGAGGACCGGCCGGCGCGGCAGCTGCGCCACCACCACCGCCGCCACGACCGCCAGCGAAGCTCACGCGATACGCATCGCGCGGCTTGAACAGATGCGATGCCTTCGACGTCAGGTCCGGCGTCATCTGTCGCAGCGCCGAGAGATCGTCGATGACCCAGAAGCTGCGTCCGTGCGTCCCGGCAATGAGGTCGCCCTCCTTGACGGCCAGATCGTGCACCGGCACCGGTGGCAGGTTGAGCCTGAGGCGCTGCCACGAGCCGCCGTCGTCGTGTGAGAACCAGACGCCGCGCTCCGTTCCTACATACAGCAAACCCTGTTTCTCGTCGTCCTCGCGGATGACGCGCGTGAACTCGGTGGCGTCGATGCCCGCGTCGATCCGGGTCCAGTTGCGACCAAAGTCCGTCGTCTTCCACAGGTACGGCTTCAAGTCCGCGAGCTGGAACCTGTTCGCCGCGATGTATGCCGTGCCCGCGGCGAAGTGCGACGCCTCGATGAGCGACACGCGCGTGTAGATCGCCATGTCCTTTGGCGTCACGTTGAGCCACGTCTTTCCATTGTCGCGCGAGACGTGCACCAGGCCGTCGTCCGAGCCCGCCCACAGCACACCCTTCTGCTTTGGCGACTCGGCAAACGCGAAGATGACGCCATAGTACTCCACCGACGTCTGGTCCTTCGTGAGCGGACCGCCGGAGGCGCCGAGCGTCTTCGGGTCGTTGCGCGTGAGGTCGCCGGAGATGACCTCCCAGCTCGAGCCTTCATTCGTCGTGCGGTGCACGAAGTTCGACGACACGTACAGCACGCCGGAGTTGTGCGGTGACACGACGATGGGAAAGGTCCACTGGAAGCGGTACTTCAGGTCGCTCGCCGAATGACCCATCGGGTTGTCCGGCCACGCGTTGATGTTGCGCGTGAGGCCCGTGCGCATGTCCTTGCGTGTGAGATGCCCACCGTAGCTGCCCGCGTACACGATGTCCGGATTGTCTTTGCGCGCGGCGATGTAGCCCGACTCGCCGCCACCCGCGTCCACCCAGTCCGTGCGATCGATGCCGCCTGCCTTTCGGCTCGGCCCGCACAGCGTGCTGTTGTCCTGCTGCGCGCCGCAGATCTGGTAGGGAAAGTGGTTCGTGGTGGTGACGTGATAGAACTGCGCCGTGGCGAAGTCCTCCTCGGTCCACGTGCGTCCGCCGTCGGTGGACACGCTCGCGCCGCCGTCGTCTCCCTCGATCATGCGCTGGTTGTCGTTCGGCGCCATCCAGAAGTCGTGCGAGTCGCCGTGCGGAATGCCGCGCACCGGACGGAAGGTCTTTCCGCCATCCGTGGACTTGTGGAAGTTCACGTTGCTGACGAAGACGACGTTGGTGTCGCGTGTGTCGGCGTAGATCTTCGTGTAGTACCAGGCGCGCTGGCGCAGCGCGCGATCCGAGTTGATGCGGCTCCACGTGGCGCCCGCGTCGTCCGAGCGGTACACGCCGCCCGAATCCGCCTCGATGATGGCCCACACGCGATTGCTGTTCGCGCCAGACACCGTGAGCCCAACATTGCCGAGCAGGCCGGCCGGCATGCCCGGATTGCGGCTGATGTCGCGCCAGGTGTCGCCACCGTCGGTGCTCTTGAAGATGCCGCTCCCCGTGCCGCCGGAGTTGAGCATCCACGGCGTGCGGCCCGCCTGCCAGAACCCCGCATACAGCACGTCCGGATTCTTCGGATCCATCACGAGATCCGCGGCGCCTGTGGAATCGTTCTGGAACTTGATCCTGCTCCAGTTCTTTCCACCATCGCGCGACCGGTAGATGCCGCGCTCCGGCGTTGGTGCCCAGATGTTGCCCTGCGCGGCGACGTACACGATGTCGGGATTGGTCGGATGCACGCGCACTTTCGAGATTTGTCGGGTGAGCTCCAGTCCCAGGGAGGTCCACGTGCGGCCTGCGTCGGTGCTCTTCCACACGCCGTCGCCGTGCGAGACGTTACCCCGCATGGGGAACTCACCCCCGCCGACGTAGACGACGTCCGGGTGGGAGGCCGAGACCGCGACCGCGCCGATGGTACCGCCGAAGTAGCGGTCAGTGACGGGCGCCCAGGACTGGCCGCCGTCGAGCGTCTTGAACACGCCACCGCCCGTGGTGCCCATGTAGTACTCGTTGGGCCGCGCGGCTGAGCCGGCAACGGCCACGGAACGCCCGCCTCGGTACGGCCCAATCTCGCGCCAGCGCAACGAGTTGATGGCGGTGGTGTCCATGGGGCCCGCGCGGAGCTGCGGGCCGTTCAGTGGAATGCTCGGCCGAGTGTCGTTGGCGGGCGCGGGTCGTAGCTGGGCGCTCAGCGGCGCGGCAAGCATCAGGAGCCGCGCAGCACGGGAAAGCGAGCGAATCACGGGCGTGTTCTCCGAAGGGAAGGCAACGGTCGAAGTACACGTCCACGCGCCGCTGGCGCAAGGGTGGCGATTGCAACACCCACGCTGATCCTTCCCGCGCTCAGGACGGCGTCGGACTTCGCCGCACGGAGGGGTGAAGGATCAGGGCCCTGCACGCACGAAAAACGGACGCCGGCCGGCGAGCCGGCGTCCGCTTTTCATCCGCGAGTTTCGTTATGGATCGGTAGGGGCTGCTAGTGATCCGCCTTCGATTCCGTCCACTTCGCAGTACTGGGTACCATCCGCCCGCGTGGCGACATGATAGCCCGAGCGGCAGACGATCTCGTCGTTGGAGCGGGCGCCTGGTTTCAGCTGCTCGGGGCCTGTCGTCGAATCGCCGCATGCGGCAATCAGGAGCGTTGCGGCCGCGGCAAACACCATTCGAATACGCATGACATCACCCGTCGTTTTACACCAACGCCCGCACACGCGGCATTCACGGCGCCGCTTCGCTGAGCGCTTCAGACAATACGCTGTGCCAAAGATGTGCCAGAGCACCCGGAGGCGCTGTGACGAAAATCACAGCATCACTGCTCGGGCTTGACCCCAAGCGCACTCAGCTGTTGATCGATCAGCCGCAGCTCGCGCGGCAACGCAGCCGTGGCTGCTACCGATTGCGCATGGAGCAAGCACACCTGCGCGGAGCTCGACTCACCGCGCGCCGACGCAATCGCGGCGAGTTGAATGAGACAGCGTACGCGCTGAACGGGAATATCGGCGATGGTGAACTGCCCATACGCGGTGGTGATCCGCTCCTCCGCGATCGCTGCGAGCCCAAGCTCACCGAACGCGATCCCGAGATTGAGCAGCGCCGCGGCATGCATCTCCAGGTCGCCCGTCTGCCGAGCGGCCGCCACCGCAGCCTCGAGCGTATCGCGCGCTTCGGCAGGAAAGCCGCGTTCGGACTGCAGGCGCCCGATGTTCAGCAAGGACACAGCTTCGCCGCGAGCGTCCCCCGCGGCCCGATACGCCTCGCGCGACTGCAGGAACAGTTTCTCGGCGGTATCGAACTCGCGCTCCTCTCCCGCAATGCCGCCAAGGTTCTGGAGCGCCTTGGCCCGGGTCGCATCGGTGCGCGCGAGCTCCAGCACGCGAGCAAACAACGGCCGCGCCAGGTCGTAGTCGCCGCGCGTGAACCAGACGGCTCCCTCGATGTTCAGCGCATCGGCTTCCGTGTTATCGAAGCCGTGCTCACGAGCCAGCGCAGCGCTGGTACGCGAGGCGGATAGCGCCTCGTTCCACTGGGAGTGCAATCGGTGGAGATTGGCCAACCGCCACCAGGCCTCCGCCGCGGACTGGGGATCCTCCGCCACATGGCGCGCGACTGTCTCGAAGCATTCCCGCGCGCGGTTCACCACGCCGCCGCGCTCGTAGCGGATGCCGTCGGCAAGGTGGGCGCTCATGGTGTCTCGGATGGACGGCGCGTCTGGCACGACTCGGGATCCCTCATCCGGGGAAGGGCTGGGAAGCCGACCCGGCGTCCACGTTCCCCTTCGGACGAGCGAATTGGCAGACCGGCAACATTCGCCGCTCGGGAAAATTCTGCCGGGACGAGGACGGCAAAAGTTTCCGCCCGGCATGGCCGCGTGATATTCTCACGCATGGCGCCGCGCGGGATCATCGTTCTCGCCGGCTGGCCCTTCCGCTCAGCCACTGCAAACCGCTCCCGACGTTCCACTCCGGCGCATCCGCTCTGACACGCGGCGCACGCCGCTCGACTGGACAGAGCTCTGGCACTATCGCGACTTGTGGCTCACGCTGGCACAGCGCGACATCAAGTTGCGCTATCGCCAGACCGCCCTCGGCGTCGCGTGGGTCGTGCTGCTGCCACTCGTCGCCAGCGGCGTGTTCACGCTGGTGTTCGGCGTCGTCGCCAACCTGCCGAGCGACGGCTCGCCGTACTTCCTGTTCGTGTTCGCCGGTTTTCTCGGGTGGGCATCGTTCCAGAATACGCTCCAGCGGTGCAGCACGTCGCTCGTGGGCAACAGTTCGCTCGTGACGAAGGTGTACTTCCCGCGCATCCTGCTGCCGGCGGCCACGGTGCTCGCGTCGCTGCTGGATTTCCTCGTGGGCACCATCGTGTTCCTTGGCGTGCTGGTCGCGCGCGGTGAGCTCCCGCCGCCCTCGTCCATCGTGCTCGTCCCGCTCCTGCTGCTCATGCTCCAACTGCTGGCGCTGGGCATGGGGCTGTTCGCGGCGGCGCTCACGGTGCGGTACCGGGACGTGATGTACGTGCTCCCCTTCCTGATTCAGCTGCTGCTCTACGCCAGCCCCGTCGCGTACGGCGTGGGGGCCGTGCCCTCCCATCTCCGGCCCTTTTATCTATTGAATCCGGTCGCGCCGCTGCTCGACGCGTTGCGCACCGCACTCCTCGGCCACGGCCACATCCACTGGCACGCGGTGGGCAGCTCGGCGCTGGTGACGATGGCGATCCTCGTTGCCGGCGCGCTCTACTTCCTGTACCAGGACCGACAGTATGCCGACGTCATCTAGCGCGCCCGCGCTGGCGATCCGGGGCATCGGCAAGTCGTACCGGATGGCCGGCCGGCGCGGCACCACACTGGTGGAGTCGTTGGCGGATTGGGTGGCGCGCGCCCGCGGCGGCGCGCCCGTCGAGCAGTTCTGGGCAGTGAGCGATGTCACGTGCGACGTGCCGCGCGGGGAAATTCTCGGCCTCGTTGGCCGCAATGGTGCGGGCAAGTCCACGCTGCTCAAGATCATCGCCGGCGTCACCACGCCGACCACCGGCAGTGTGGACGTCTACGGCAGAATCGGCTCGCTGCTCGAGGTGGGCACCGGCTTTCACCCTGAGCTCACCGGGCGCGAGAACGTCTTCCTCAATGGCACGTTCATCGGTATGCGGCGCTCGGAGATTCGCGCGCGCTTCGACGAGATCGTGGAGTTCTCCGGCGTCGCGGCGTTCCTGGACGTCCCCATCAAGCGCTACTCGAGCGGCATGGCGGTGCGGCTGGCGTTCGCCGTGGCCGCGCATCTGGATGCGGAGATCCTGCTCGTGGACGAGGTACTCGCCGTTGGCGACCAGGCGTTCCAGGACAAGTGCCTCGGCAAGATTCGCGAGGTGCGGCAGCGTGAGGGACGCACGGTGCTGTTCGTCAGCCACAATCTTGCCGCGGTGGCCAGCCTGTGCACGCGCGCGCTGCTTCTGAGCGGAGGCCGAGTGGTGGCGGACGCGTCGGCGTCTGAGATCACGCGTCTCTATTCAGCTGGCGTCGTGATGGCGACAACCACCGAGGAGGTGGACCTGACGTCGCTGCCACGGGCGCGGCCGCGGGCGGCGCAGTGCACGGCGATCCAGGTCAGCGCGGTGGACGAACGCGGCACGGCGCTCGATGCCATCGTCCCCGGATCTACGATGCAGGTGGTCGTGACGGTGCACGCGACCCACGCCGTGTCGCACGCGCTGCTGGGCGTGGAGCTGATGGACGAACGCGGACGTCCGGCCATGGGGATCACCACCGATTCCGTGGACGGCTGGATCGACCTGGCGGCGAACGAGACGCGCCGCGTGACCGTGCGGCTGCACGACGTGCTGCTGCGGCCCGGCATCTACACGGTGGGGCTGACGCTCACGATGGTGACGGAGAAGCTCGACGCGCTGGACGCCGTGATGCGCTTCGAGGTGACGCCAGCGCCGAATGCCGGATACGAGCGCTGGCCGGGATGGCCAGCCGCCGCGTACGCGCCGCGATTCGACGTGTCCATCAGCGGCGCGTGACGTACCGAGGCGTCGCGGCGTACGTTGTGGTTCCTCGAGGCCACGCTGCGTTGCGACGCGTACCAATGACGTGAGGGGGACGGAGTGACTGGTGTGACGCTCGCCGAGATCCGAAGGCACGAACTGCGCACGAACGTCCCCTTGACCATCGCGCTCGTGTGCTCGGTGGACAGCACAGATGCGGACATGGCCGCGTTCGAATCCGACATGTTGCGAGCCGCGCTCGCCGTGGTATCGGAGCACCGGTTCGTCGTGTACCCGGATACCAAGGCCACGCGCGCGGCCGTGCAGGAGATGGGGGCAACGGCGCGCGTGACATTCGTGAAGTCTGTGCGAAAGCCGCGACTACCGCGTCGTTTCTGGCGGCGCGCCAAGCGACTGGTGCGCCGCCGCGCCGCTCCCCTGCCCTTCTCCGCGCTGAGCGAGGCGCTGGTTGCGGGCGGTGCGACGTGTGCGTGGATGCTGGGCGGCACCGTCGCACCAGTGGACCTGCCGTATGTGGCGCCCGTGGGCGACGTGCGGCTTCGGCTTCATCCGTGGTTTCCGGAAGTGAGCGGCGAGGGCGCCTGGCGCGACCGCGAGCGATGGTATGAGGAATTCGTGCGGCGCGCGTCCGTGTTGATGGTCAGTTCTTCCGCCACGGCGGACGCGTTGCGCGATGCGTACGGGATGGTGGCCGGCGGGCCCGTCATCGTGCCGCCGCCGACGCCGGTGTTCGCGCTCGAGGCCAGTTGGCGCACGCGCACCATGCGCCCGAACGACTTGCCGTCGCGCTACCTGCTGTACGTCGCGCCGTTTGCGGCGCACAAGAATCACGTCACCGCCGTGCGCGTGATTGCGGCTCTTGCCTCAGGCGCTGCGCCGCCTGGCCTCCTGCTGGTCGGCGCGGATCGCGGCACTCAGGCGCACGTCATGGCCGAAGCGCAGTCGCTGGGTGTCGCCGGTCGCATTCGCACGTTTCAGGACGTGGACCGTGAACGGCTGGTGTCGTTGTACGAGCATGCTGAAGCGCTGCTCCATCCCTCGCTGTTCGACGCTTGCGACCAGTCACCACTGGTGGCGATGGCCGTTGGCTGTCCTGTCATCGCTGCGCGTGGAGCCAGTGCTCACGAACGTCTTGACGACGCCTGCATGCTGATGGACGCATTCGACGTCGCGGGGTACGCTGCTGCCGTGCGTACGCTGCGACACGATCCACCGGCGCGGACGGCGATGATCGATCGCGGGCTGGCTCGCGCGCGCGAATGGACGCCGGCGCAATACGCGGAGACTGTGCTGAACCTCATCGAGTCTCGAATCGGGCCGTTTCGGGCGCTCTGGAAATGACGACCCCCAACTCTGACCGACGCTGACCCGGACTCTGACCCCGGACTCTGACCCCGGACTCTGACCCCGGACTCTGACCCCGGACTCTGACCCCGGACTCTGACCCCGGACTCTGACCCCGGGCTGACGCGCGCGGCGAGGCAGCCGTCGTCTCAATCATCGCGTCGTCAGGCGACGCGGTAGTTCGCGATCACGCACCCGCCGTCGATGGAGCGGGAGTCCTTGAGCGCAAGCCGCACGCGACGGCCCGGGTCGCGAAAGAACGGAGTGCCGGAGCCGAGCAATACCGGGTGAATATTGAGCGAGACTTCGTCGATGACGCCAGCGGCGATCAGCGAGTTG
>JANOIJ010000085.1:0-4372 GCA_031407575.1 Gemmatimonadaceae bacterium
GTTGTGCTCGATCCCGCCGGCATACGACCAGTGCAGCGTCCAGATGTCTTCGAGCCCAGGGGAACGGCGAATCGTCTGGAACGCGTTGGGCGCACCGCCCTTGCGCGTGCCGTTCTGCATGATCGCCACGCGCGGCTGCGCGGAATGCACGAGCGCCGGCGAACCCGATTGATCCAGCCCGTGGTGCGTCACGAGATAGAGGTCGACCGTACCGATCTGATTGCGCGGACACACGAGGTCGAACTCGTTGTTCCAGAGAAGGTCACCGAGATCGAGGGCGCGGAATCGGCCGAAGGTGATCACGCTGCCAACGGAGTGGGCGTTGTCGTCCGGGTTTGCCGGGTCGGGACGTCGCTGGAACTCAGCGCACACCGCCGCATTGGCCTGACCGCCACCGGTGAGAGGCGTCCTGATCGCCTGAGCGGCCGACGACACGATGCGCCAATCCAGGTCTTTCAATGGCACCCGGTCTCCCGGCTTCACCACCGTGTGCTTCGCGTTCGCATACAGGTCGGCGTACGCAGCCTGGAAGCCCTGCAACTGCTCACGGGGTTCTGCATTCGGACCGTGGTCCACGAAGTGCGCGACCGGGATTCGCTTCACGAACTCCTGCATGCCGCCGATGTGATCGACGTGATAGTGCGTGCTGATCAGGTAGTCGAGCTTCGTGACGCCGGCTGCCGCGAAGACCTCGAGGATCCGGTCGAGATCGCGCGCACCGGGATTGCCTGTGTCGATCAGGAGGGTCTCACCGGACGGCGTCACGAACAGCGTGGCTTTGCCGCCCTCCGTGTCGACTATATAGATGTCGAGCGGCTTGGCGGCCGTCGTTGCGCGTCGTTGTGCTGTGGCGGCTTGGCCGGACGCAGTGATCGCATATCCGCCAACGGCGAGGATGAGGGCTATGGCCGTGGTGTGAAAGCGTCTCATGTCGGGATTCCTTGTGAGTGTATGCCGCGCGACTATTCATCAGTTCACTTCAACGCACCATGCCTGACACGAGGCACTCTGTAAAGCGACGCGCCACGGAGCCACTCGCGTCGAGACGCGGGTTGAAGATACCGATGTTGATCCCGACAACAGCGCCAGACTCCATCAGCATGCGCAAGAGCGAACTGAGCTCGCTCCACCCTAAACCACCGGGCGCGCGGTAATCCACAGCCGGCATGATCGCGTCGTCCAGCACGTCCGCGTCGAGGTGAATCCAGAGCCCGTCCAACCGATGTAACTGAAGCGACGTGAGCGCCTCTGCCGCGGCCGCAGCCACCCCCATGGAACGCACACGGTCGAGCGGGAATGCATGGATGGAGGTGGCGCTGATATCCTGGCTGTCGTGTTCTCGCTGTTCCGCAATATCACGATAGCCGAATGCGACGATATCTTCGTCGCGCGCGAGCGGCGCGAGACCGTCGATGTCGGTAAGCACACGCGGGCCCCTTCCGGAGATGATGGCGAGATCCATCGAGGCGACTTCGCCGGTGGGCTCTGCCTCCGGCTGATAGAAGTCTGCGTGCCCGTCGATGAAGAAAATGCCGTACCTCCCTGTGCGTCGCAGGGCCAGCGCGCAACCGATCAGGTTGCTGCAGTCGCCGCCCAGCACGACGGGAACGTCGCCGGCGTGAAGCACGCCGGCCACCGTCTCAGCGAGAAGTCGCGCATAGTCCCGCAGCCCGTTCGGATTCAGGACGAGCGTCTCGGGATCGCGTACTGGATCGTACGGCAAGGGCTCGACGCGTCCTGCGTAGCCGGCCTTTAGCCCGGTGTGCAGGCCAGCAGCCTTCATGGCGTCCGGGAGCAGCTCGACACCCGTCGGCCGCAATCCCAGGATCGAGGGGGCGTCTACGATAACGAAGCCCGACATCTCGCTACGTGATGCTCATGTGCGCCGCTCGCCACGACCCGCGATCATTGAATCGCCGGCGATGGGCGCGCCGAGGCGCTCCCTCGTCGCCGCAGTACCAATACCGCGAGCGCCGGAACGACATCCATGAGGGTGACCCACGCGCGCTGCACGACAACGACCAGGAGCACATCGCTGGCCGTCATGCCGGCTCTCTCCAGCACCACCTGCATGACTCCTTCCCGCGCTCCAAGTCCAGCAGGCGAGACGATAGCGATCAGGCCCGCGAGAAACGATCCGCTCCACGCAGCGACATAGGACACGAGCGACGCGCCGGGAGTGGGCAGCAGCGCGCTGGCGAGATAGTACAGTGCGAGTCCCCACAGGAGCCAGCTCACGACAGACGTCCACACAAGAGCCCACATCGTTGCCGTGGTGATCGCGTCGATGCCGTGCACGTGCTTGACGAGAACCACCCGCAATGCGGGAATGGCTCGAATGATCGCTGGTACGAACAGCACGCCGATGATTCCCGCGACCGGTAGGGCGAGCCATGCAGTGGGTATCCCGACGGCCGCTCCACCCGTGACGAGCAGCACGATAGTGCCAGCTCCGACGCCAATGACTCCCTGAAGGAGTGAGCTCGCAGCGACGTGCGTCGCGGGGAGTCCGTTCTCCGCCGCCATGATTCCGACGATACCCATTTGCCACGCCTTTCCGCCCGGCAGGTATCGCCCGAGGTTGCTGACCAAAAACATCTTGGCGAGCGGCCAGAGTGGGACGTGAATTTCGGAATCCGTGAGGAGGCGGCGCCATCCAATCACGTAGATCGCATGCCCCGCGACGCCACATCCAATCGCGAGCGCGACGAACCATGGGTTCACCTGTGCCGTTCGCCACGCCGCGAGCGCGCCAGGACCGTCGCGTCGCAGCGTTTGAACAAGCACGACGATCACGGCAACACCGAGGACCGCCGCCACCGCGCGCAATACGAAACGAAGCCGAGTGGGCCGCACTACGCGCTCGGCAATACTGGTCTCGAATAGCGCGTGTACCACTCGGCCCACAACAAGTTGGGCACCCAGCTTAGCCACGCGACGACCAGGTACGCAGGCTCGAAGTCACCAAAGGCCATGATGAGCAACGGTAGTTCCAGGCGCAATGTCACAGCCGCGAAGATCAGCGCGTAGGAACGCAGCATCCAGCGTCTGTGCGCGGCGACGCGGCGTTGGCGAGCAAGCAGGTAGGCGCGCGTCGTCGTGACGAGCAGAGCCACCGCGAGCGCACCGAAACCGAGAGAGGCGATCCACCCACCGAACGCGTAGGGGGACATATAGAGGCCGGCGACTCCGACGGCCGCGCAACTGATCACGTAGCACGTCCCCACGCGACGATGCCACGCGCGGTGGCTAAGGCTGCGTGGATGAAACTGGATCGCGCCGAGCAACAGGGCGAACGCGCCGAACAGCGCGTGCGGATAGATCCCCCACGGGCGAGCGACAAATGATGCTCGCAGTTCCGGCGGATACATGCGAGGTCCGAGCACGAGGTAGGCGGTGCCGTACACGGCGATAAAGGCTGCAAGCACGAGCGCGACCCACCAGCCAAGGCCCGGCCGGCGTGGTACCAGCGTGACGTGCGTCGGAGATGGCGGCCTGATGGATGTCATACGCTCGGTGTGGCCAGCAAAGGTCGACTCCTGCGTTTGCGTCGAATCGACCAGGCGATCAGTGGCACAGTCAAGATGATCACGAGGCCGCCGAGACCCATCAAGCGAAGCATGCCCGGGATTGCCATCGTGAACGCGAGCACATCGACGTTGCCCGTTTCCCACAGGACCCACTCGCCGGCCAGCCGCGTCGCGAGGAGAGGCGTGCCGGTCTCGAGGATCACGATGCCGTTGCCTGTGGCCGGGTTGAAACGTGCAGCCGTATTGATCGCAGGCGCGTTGTTGCCGTCGTGACCGACGACGAAGCCACCTGCCTCGTTGGGGGCGTACAGAATCGTTCCGAGGCCCCAGATGTCCTCGCCGAACTTTGATGCATGCGGCTCTCGTTGACGAGTGCCGGCGCGAGCACACCCCGTCCGATCGGCTCGCCGTTCTTTCCCGGAACCTGGGCCTGAATGAACCGCGCGAGGTCGGACGCCGACGTGTACAGCGACGCGGCCGCGACGGCCGCAAAGCGGTAATGCGTCGCCGGCTTGGAGTCGGCATCGTAGAAGGTCGCGAGCGCCGATCCCTCGGCAGCGGTCCAATTGTAGGAAGAGCGACCCATACCCAGTGGCTGGAAGACGACGCGCTGCATGTAGCCCTCGAACGATTCGCCGCTCACTTCCTCGATCAGGAGTTGAAGGATCGCATAGCCACCTCCCGAGTACTGCCATGCCGAGCCGGGCTCCAATCCGACTTCTATCCTGCCGTTGGCGCCGGGGGAAACATCCGCCGGTCGCGCGAGTGATGCTTCCAACGACTGCACGGCCGCGTTGGGCGCGAAGCCCGCGTAACCGAGTCCGTCGACGAGACCGGCGGTG
>JANOIJ010000133.1:0-5412 GCA_031407575.1 Gemmatimonadaceae bacterium
GCAACCTTGGGCCCGGCATGCCTCTCGCGTCAACGCGCGGGGGGCGCTTCATTCTCGCTGTGGCGCCGCGCGCCAGTGCGCAGCCCTTCGAATCGCCCGATCACGTCGTCGTCTACCGCGTCCCATGATCCCGTTGCCGAACTGTCGCCTCCGCAGCGCGTGCGCCGCCGCACTCCTCGCGAGTGCGGGCGTTGCGCACGCGCAGGCCCGTCCGACCGCAGCGCCGCCGACGTACCAGCCCGGCATCGATGTGCTCGATTACGACGTGACGCTCGAGCTGCCCGACACGGGTGCCTTCCTGCGCGGCGACGTCATCGTCACGCTGCGCCGCGCGGCGGGCGTCGCGCGATTGAAGCTCGATCTCGTGAAGGCGCTCACCGTGCGCAGCGTGACGGTGGGCGGACAGACTGTTGTCGCGGCGCACGACGCCGACGTGATCGACATCCCGCTGGAGGCGGCGGGCGACAGTGTGCGAGTGCGCGTCGTGTATGACGGGCCGGTGAGCGACGGCCTCGTCGTGCGTAAGGATGCGCAGGGCCGCTGGACCTGGTTCGGCGACAACTGGCCCGACCGCGCTCGGCAGTGGCTGCCCACGGTAGATCACCCGAGTGACAAGGCCACGGTGTCCTGGAGGGTGCGCACGCCGCTCGGCCGCAACGTCGTGGCGAACGGCCTGCTCGTGAAGAGCGGCGTCGTGGTGGTGCCTGGTGGCAGGCGCATGGACTACCACTGGCGGGAGACGCGGCCCATCGCGACGTACCTCATGGTCATTGGTGCCGGACCGATCGTCCGTCACGACGTGAAGGAGCCCGACTGTCATTTTGGTGACGAGGGCCAGTGCGTGCGGCAGCAGGTGTACGTCATGCCGGAGAACCTGAAATGGCTGCCAGGCATCTTCAAGACAGCAGGCCCGATCGTCTCGCTCTTCGAGCGGCTCATCGCGCCATTTCCGTATGAGAAGCTCGCGCACGTCGAGTCATCAACGCGCTTTGGCGGAATGGAAAACGCGAGCGCCATCTTTTATGACGGCAAGCTCTTCGCGTCGCAGAAGGTGAGCGACGGCCTCATTGCGCACGAGACCGCGCACCAATGGTTCGGCGACGCGGTGACCGAGCGCGAGTGGGGACATCTCTGGCTCTCGGAAGGCTTCGCGACGTACTTCGCAGCGCTCTGGACACAGCACAGCCGAGGCGAAGCGGCGTATCGCGTCGAGCTGGCGAACATTCGCAAGCAGGTGATGGCCGACCCGGTGGTCGCGAGCCGGCCAGTCATCGACACGGCGCAGCGTGACTACCTCAAGCTTCTCAACACCAACAGCTACCAGAAGGGCGGCTATGTGCTCCACATGTTGCACCAGCAACTTGGAGACAGCGCGTTCTACTCGGGCGTGCGCTCGTACTACGCGCGTCACCGACATGGCACCGCATTGAGCGACGACCTGCGTGTCGCGCTGGAGCAGTCGTCCGGTCGCTCGCTCGCGCAGTTCTTCGACCAGTGGCTGCGCCGCCCGGGCAACGCGGAGCCGACTATCGGGTGGGCGCACGACCCGGCGACGGGGATCGTGACGCTGCTCGTGCTCCAGGATGAAGCAAAGGGCGCGTTCGAGCTGCCGCTGCCGGTGCGCATCACCGACGCGGCCGGCGCGGTGACGCACGTGACCGTGAACGTCCCCGCGCAGGCGCGCGCGAGCGTGGAGCTTCCGGGTCGCTTCGCCGCGAAGCCGCGCGCGCTGGCGTTCGACACCGACGAGCGCATGCTCGCGCGCTTCACGCGGCTGTGACAACGATGCGTGCATTCGTCGCGCTCGGCGCCGCGTTGCTGTGCGTCGTGTCTGAGTTGCGCGCGCAAGGCGCAGTGTCGCTGCCCACCACGCGCGCCGACCAACTGCTGCAGGACGGCCGGTGGGCTGAGGCCGAGGCGGCGTACTACGCACAGTCCGAGCGGGCGCCGCGCGATCCTGCGGCGCGTGCGGCGCTCGGCCGCTTCATCGGTATGAAGGGCGCCGTGAAGACCGGCATCGTCCTCATCCAGGAAGCGCAGCAGTTTGGTCTCCAGCCGGCGACGGCACGACGCCTCATTGCGCCGCTCGAAGCAATCGTGGAATGGCGGGTGTCCGCGGCGGAGCTCAAGCGGGATTCGACGGTCCGCGTACGGCCCGCCGCGGGCGACGACGCGCTGTTCCAGATCCCGCTTCCGCAGGTGAGTAGCGCGCGCGTGGTGACGAAGGAGCCCGTACGGCAGGCGGGCTCAGAGTGGTACCACGTCGTGCCACGCGGCATTGGGCTCGATAGCATCGTCACGCCTGGTCGCCCGATGGGGATCGAGGTCATCGAGGCGCTGGTGCCGTCGTTCAACGTGCGCACCAACGAGCTGACGCTGCATGCCAACCCGCGCTCGGCACTTGCTGCTTCGGGGACGCGGTACCAAGTGCTGCGCACGGCGGGCGACGTCGTGGTCCTCGTCTCCGATCGGCGGGCGCTGCCGCTGGTGTCGGCACTTCGCGAATTGGCGCCGTCGTGGTGGCAGTTGGATCTGCCGCACGGGATCCTGGTTATTCGCTAGCGGCTTTGACATCCTGAGCGCAGCGAAGGATCTGCACTTCGCAGCCGCAGGTGCAGATCCTTCGCTGCGCTCAGGATGACAGGCTAGCCCTACCGGCCGCGGTTCTGCAACTCCACCAACAGGCAGCGGTCCTGCACGACGTCGATCCCCGCCTTCGCGAATCGCTCGGCCGCGGCCTCGTTGCGGATGCCCAACTGGAACCACACCGACCGGGGCCGCTTCGCGAGAATGTCGTCCACGTGCGCGTCGATGTCCTTCGGACGCCGGAAGACGTTCACCATGTCAAAGTCGCCCGGTACCGCTGCCACCGTGCGATAGACCGGCTCGCCAAGAATCTCCGTGACCTCGGGGTAGTAGACCGGCACGGGCACGATCTCGAGCCCCACCCGCTGCGCATACTGCGCGACGTAGTACGCCGGTTGCCGCGTCTCCGGCGTCTTGATGCCCAGCACAGCCACACGACGCGTCTCCGCCAGCACTCGGCTGATCCCCGCGTCGTCCTCGATGAGATGCGAATGCCAGTCGGTCATGGGCCTCGGTCCATGCAGTAAGCTCGCCAGACTTCCCCAGGTTTAGATTACCCATCCTGTCCCCCACCCGCCCCTCCACAGATGCGAATGCTCGTTCTCGGCGCAGGGCTGCAAGGCTCTGCGTGTGCGTATGATCTGCTCCAGAATCCGGAAGTCAGCCAGGTCCGTCTCGCCGATGTGCGCTTCGACCACCTGCCGTCCTTCCTGAAGCCACTTAGCGGTCCGCGGCTCATTCCCACCACGCTCGACGTACGCGATCGTGACGCCGTGCTCGCCGTCATGCGCGAGAGCGACGCGGTCATGAGCGCCATTCCCTACTACTTCAACCTCCAGCTCGCCGAGTGCGCCGTGGAAGCCGGCGTCCACTTCTGCGACCTCGGCGGCAATACGGAGATTGTCTGGCAGCAGAAGGCGCTCGCTGAGCGCGCCGTGGCGAAGGGCGTTACCGTGGTGCCCGATTGCGGCGTGGCACCGGGCATGGTGAACATCCTTGCGCAGCACGGCATCGCGCAGCTCGACACGGTGGACTCCGTGCGCATCTACGTGGGCGGATTGCCGCAGGAGCCACAACCGCCGCTCGACTACCAGATCGTGTATTCCATCGAGGGCGTGCTCGACTACTACACGACGCTGTCGTGGGTTGTGCGCGATGGCAAGCGCGTCCACGTGACGGCGCTCTCGGAGCGCGAGCGCGTGCAGTTCGCCGAGCCAGTCGGCGCGCTCGAGGCGTTTCACACGGCGGGCGGCTTGTCCACGATGGCGTTCCGCTACGAGGGACTGATCCCGACCATGGAGTACAAGACGCTCCGCTATCCCGGCCACGCGGAGAAGATGGAGTTCATCCGGTCGCTGGGGCTGTTGGACCTGGAGCCCGTGGACGTGAAGGGCGTGAAGGTCGTGCCGCGCGATGTGTTCGTCAGCGTCGTGGGGCCAAAGCTCACCAAGCCGCAGGGGAAAGACCTGGTCGCACTCCGCGTCACCGTGACGGGCACCAAGGGTGGCATGCAGTCGAAGCGCCAGTTCGACCTCATCGATCGCTACGACGAGCAACACGACATCAGCGCGATGATGCGGACGACGGGCTACTCGCTGTCGATCACCGGGCAGATGCAGGTGCGCGGTGAGGTGCAGCCGCCAGGTGTGTGGACGCCGGACGAATGCATGCCGGCCGAGGCCTACATCGCGGAGCTGCGCGCTCGCGGAATGGACGTCCAGCTGTCATCCTGAGCGCCCAATTGAAGGCGAAGGATCTGCACCTCAACCGCGGAACGACAGGTGCAGATCCTTCGACTTCGCTCAGGATGACAGCGAATTACTCGCGCACAAAATTCGCGAGCGTCGCACCCATCGCGTCCATCGTCGCCTTGGCGTTCGCGCGGTCATTGCCATTGTAGATGAATGCGAACGCGATGACCTCGCCGTCCTTGGCGGTGACGTAGCCGCCGAGGCTCACGACCGTATTGGTTGTGCCGGTCTTGGCGTGCAGGTTTCCCTCGGCCGGGGTGCCGCGCATGCGGCGGCGCAGGAACTCGGAGTCGCCGGCCACGGACAGCGAGCCGTGAAACGTTGACGACCACGGGCTCTTGTGCGCGTAGTCGAGCAGCTGGACCATCACGCGCGGCGTGTAGTAGTCGAGCGTCGACAGGCCCGATCCGTCGTACACACGAATGGACTGCGGATCGGCCCCCATCTTCTTGCTCACGAACTCGCGCACGTTGGCGAGCGCCGTTTGCGCGGTACCCATCCCACCGGGCGCCGGCGCGCGCGACGCGTTCCGAAAGAGCAGCTCGGCCACGATGTTGATGCTTTCGCGATTCATCTCCGAGACGATCTGCGACAGCGGCGGCGACGCAAAGCTCGCAACCTTCTCCGCGGACGCAGGCGTCTTCGCCGGGCGCACCGAGCCGCTCACGGTGACGCCAACGTTCTGGAGTGCGGCGTTCAACGCGCCGGCCGTGTAGAGTGCGGGATCGTTGATCACGAGCGAATAGCGCCGCGGTCCACTCCCCGAACCGATCGAGCCACTGACGTCGATGCCGCCATCGCTGGCGCGGCGTGCGGAGATGCGTCCGCCGCTGCCGCCGGTGATGCGAACGTTGCTGCGCAGGGGGATCGTCGTCGTCACCGGTTCGAGCGTGACCTGCGCGACGCTCCCCGCCGGGCTCACGACCACCCACAGCACGTTCTCGTTGATGGACAACGCCGACACCGGCGCCGCGTAGGCCGAGCCGAGGTACGTCGTCTTCCACCCATCGGGAATGCGCTGCTCGTCGAACGCGGTGGCGTCGTACACGAGGTCGCCGCTCACCTTCTTTACGCC
>JANOIJ010000160.1:0-17814 GCA_031407575.1 Gemmatimonadaceae bacterium
CGCGCCGACCGCGCCTGCAAAGTCGGCCGGTCTGCCTTCGGTGGGGACATCGATCGCGACGAAGCGCACACTATCGGTGCGGAGCTCGAAGCTCTCTTCGCGCGAGAAGAACGACGTCGAGAGCGGAAGTGAATACGTGAGCGCGGCGGGCGCGATTGCAGTGCGGCCGGCGAACAGCGGAAAGAGTGCTCGCCGGTACGACAGCGTCTCGAAGCACCGGCGTCCCATGCGGGTTAACGGGGCCGGCGGTGCCAGATCGTACGCCAACGCGCCCGGCATTTCCGGCGGGAAGAACGTGGGATTGCGACGCAAGCGCTGGCGTGCGCTCTCGTTGAGCTGCACATCCACGACGTAGTCCACCTGCTGACCGACGAACAACGTGTCGGCCGGCGCGCCTCGCGCCGCACGATCGAGCCATGCGCGCACGATCACCGTTGGCGGTAACGCGCCACTCGAGTGCACCTCGACAGGCCCCGCGACCGCACTCTCGCGCTGCGCACCCAGGCGCGCGACGAAAGGCGGCAACACCAGGCGACCGCTCGCGTTTGTGGCAACGAGGAAGGTCACTTCCGTGAGCGCGGTGAACCGGCCCTGCCCATCCCGCTCCACGCGGCTCACCATGCTGCTCTTCAGCAATTGGAGGGAGGCGGTTTGGGCGAGCGGAGCAATCTGCGGCGCGAACGATCCGGGTGCGCGTGCGGCGACGGTGATTTCGATGGGCGCGCACGCGGACGCCGTGTCCGGCGCATGCGCGACGACGACGAGCTGCGCGACGACGAGCAACCCGATCACTGCTGAACTACCAATCCTTTCCGCCGGGAGGCGGCTCGGGCCTGTTCTGCTTCTGCTTCTTGCTCTGAACGTCGCGCTCCTCGCGCTCGGCGCTGCCGAGCAGCTGCTCGGCCTGACGCTGCGCGAGCGTCGGCTGCGGCTTCTGCTCCTGCTGCGCCGGCGACGGCGCGGCATTCGAGCTGCCCCCTCCGCCCCCGCCGCCTCCCTGCTTCTCCTGTTCGAGCGCCAACTCGTAGTTCCATTTTGCGTCGAGGTCGTCGGGCCTCTGCAATAATACGCGCTTGTAGGTGGCCAGTGCTGCCTTCAATTCGGCCGACGCAGAGTCACCCTGCGCCGCACGGCCGCGGAGCAAGTGGGCCAGCCCGCCGTTGAAGCGGGCACGATACTGAGTCTCGGCATCTGCCTTCTCAGCCGCGCGTTCCAGGACTTCCGCGGCGGACGTCGTCGAATCCGCCGCGAGGAGGGCCGTGCCGTAGTTGTACAGCGCGCCGGGCGTGCGATCCCCATTCTGCACGGCCTGCCCGAACAGCATGGCGGCGCGACGATAGTCCTTGGCGGCGTACGCGGCAGCGCCGTCCACCGACTCGCGCGCCGGCGCACACGCGGCCATGGCGACGCACAGGATCAGTCCCGCGGCGACCGCCGTTTCTGCCGACGCCGCTTGCCGGCGACGGCGGCCACGACGTCCGGCGAGCACCGTGTCGAGCCACAGCAGGAGGATGGCAGGCAGCAGGAACCACTGGAAGCGCGGCGTCAACGTGTCGCCCGCCTGCGTGGTGCGTGTGCCTGTGCGCAACCGCGAGAGCGCCGCCTTGATGCGCGTCGCCTTGTCGGTCGCTTCGGAGGGAATGAAGGTGCCATTGGCTGCCTGCGCGGCCGCCTGGAGGAGCTCCGGATGGTAGCGGGTCACGACGACCTGATCGTTCTCGTCGCGCTTCTGCGACATGGCACCGGTCGCTGGATCCTTGATCGGAATGGTGCTGCCCTGCGGCGAGCCGAAGCCCACCGTCACCAGGCTCACGTTCGCTTCAGCGGCCTTCTTCGCGGCGGCGATCAATTCTTCCTGCGGCTCGAAGCCCTCACCGTCGCTGAGGACGACAAGCGCGCGATCCGCACCACCCTTCGTGAGCGAGAGGAGGGCCGTGCCCTGCGTGATCGTCGCAGCCAGCGAGCTGCCCGCCTGCCCCACGACGCTGGGATCGAGATTGTCGAGGAAGAGATCGAGCGCGCCGCCGTCCACGGTGATGGGCGAGAGCACGTAGGATCGTCCGGCAAACGCCAGCAGACCCACGCGATCGCCCGGACTGATTGCGCGCAGCCGACGGATCTCCTGCTTCACGCGTTCGAGACGATTGGGCTTTTCGTCCGTGGCCATCATGGAAAGCGAGGCGTCTACCGCCAGTACGAGGTCCACGCCGCTGGACCGTACCACCGTGCGCTCCTGTCCCCATCGCGGGCCTGCGATCGCGAAACCAGCAAGCGCTGCCGCGAGCCCGAGGCGCAGGGCGCGCCAACCGCTGCCCGTGAGCGCGGAGGGCGGCATGAGTCGGCGCACCACGTCCAACGATCCGAAGCGTCGCAGCCGCTCTTCGCGGCTCCGGCGCGCGCGGCGGAGCATGAGCGCGAACATCACGGGCAGCACAAGCACGAGCGGCAGGAGCCACGGCAGGTCGATCCAGCCGAGCAACGTGGCGATGTCCGGCATCATGGCAGCGGGCCCTTCCATGCGACGAGCGAGAGCTCCGCAACCAACGCAACGAGCATCACCGCCAGCGGCCAGCGAAAGAGCTCCGCGTACCGCACATAGGTGCGGCTGCGGACAGGCGTCCGCTCGAGTGCATTGATCTGCTCGGTGATGCGCTGCAGCGCGGCCGGATCGCGCGCGCGGAAATAGCGTCCACCCGTGGCGACGGAGACATCGGTGAGGAGCGCGTCGTCGATCTCGACGCGTTGCATCTCGTAGCGCAAGCCGAAGAGGCCGCGTCCAACGGGCACGGGCGCCATGCCCTCCGTGCCGACACCGATCCCGTAGATCTTGATGCCGAACTGCGCCGCCGCCTTCGCCGCGGTGCGCGGATCGATCGAGCCACGGTTGTTGACGCCGTCAGTGAGCAGGACCATCACGCGCGATCGGCCCGGTGCGTCCTTCAGGCGATTGGCCGCCGTGGCAATCGCGGTGCCAATGGCGGTGCCATCCTCGAGCTGCCCGGGCTGGAGATTGTCGATCGCCGCCTGCACCACCGGATAGTCGGTGGTGAGCGGCACCTGCGTGAGCGCCTCGCCGGAGAACGCGACGACGCCGATGCGGTCCGAGCTGCGCATGGTGACGAACTGCTTGATCTTCGCACGTGCCACCTCGAGCCGATTCTGCGGCTGGAAGTCCAGCGCGAGCATGGAGCTCGAGATGTCGAAGGCAATGACGATGTTGATGCCTTCGCTCGTGGTGGTCTCTGCGCGTGCGCCAGACCGCGGCCGCGCGAGCGCGAGGATGCCGCACGCGAGCGCGAGGTTGCGCAGCACTGCGAGGGCACGCGCGAGCCCGCGTCCCGCGCGCGGCCCACGTGCGAGCACGGCGACGCGAGAGAAGACGATGGCCGCGGGAGTCCGCCGTCGCGCGATGAGCCACCACACGGGCAGCAACAGCAGGAGCAACAGCCACCAGGGCGACGCCAACTGCAGCGCACCGATGTCGATCATGCCGCACGCTCCCGGCCAGCGGTCTCTGTTGCGGCCGCGAACGCGTGCTCCGCGCGCACGAGCCCGCGGGCGTCGGCTCCGATGGCACGCGCGCGCTCCGCGCTGAGGGCCTCCGCGGCGAACTTTACAGGCTCCACGGATTCCAGCAGTGTGCGCACGGCGTCGTACGACACACTTGGCGCGCCGCGCAGCGCGGCGAGCAGCTCCCGCGTGGTCTGCGCGAGCGACACGGCTTCGAGCCGCTGGCTCAGGTAGCGACGCAGCACGTCCGCCATCAGCGCGGCGTGTCGTCCGGGCTCGCCAGCGTCAACGAGGCCGAGCGTGTCGACGCGATCGAACGCTGCCATCGCGTCCACGTACGGATCCCCGGTGAGCGCCGCGCCACGACGGCGTCGTCTCGCCCACCACCACGCGAGGATGCCCAGCACGAGCGCCGCCAGCGCGCCCAGCACCCACCACCACCACGGCACAGGGGCGCGCACCTCGATCAGCGGACGCGCGGGCTTCGGGATATGAAGCGCCGAGTCGGCCGGCAGGACGCTCGTCACGAAGAGGGGCGGCGGCCGGAGCGTGATGCGCCGATCGCCGTCGTCCGTCTGTACGAGCACGTCGCCGAGCACGATGGGCTGGTTACCGACGTCCCATGGCGCGAGGCGGTACGTGGCGATGCGATCGGCGAACGCGGCGGTATCGGCCCCGTCGCGCACGGTGGGCGGCTCGAGCGACTGTACCGGGCCCAACGAATCAACCGCGGCGGGAAAGTTGATCGACGCGCCGAGCGGTGCGCGGATGCGGACGGTGAGCCGCACGACCTGGCCGACGGTCGCAGTGTCGCGCTCGAGCGTGATGCCGGCCTGCACGGGGATGACGGGCTGTTGCTGCGCCATCGCCGTATGCGAAAGCGCGACACTGCATGCCACGAGTGACGCGGCGACAATCACCAGTCGCCAGTCGCCAGTCGCCAGTCGCCCGTTTTCAGTCGCCGCTCGCCGCTCGCCGCTCGCCGCTCGCCCGATCACCTGCGCCTCGAGCGCGTTTCGCGCGCGCGGAAGAACTTGATGAGCGGATCCACCACGCCGCCGTCAGTACGCACCGGGATCTCATCGATCGCCAGTCGGCGCAACAGCTGCCGACGCGCCGCCAACTCCTCGGCGACCGTTGCTGCAAACGTCGAGCGAACACGCGCGTCGCTCGTGTCGATGTGAATCGTCTGGCCCGTCTCCGGATCGACGAACCGCGCGAGGCCGATGTCGGGCAACTCCTGCTCGCTCGGGTCGTCCACCGTGACGGCCACCACGTCGTGTCGCTGCGCCAGGAGCTTGAGCGGCTGCTCCAAATCCGGCGACTGGAAATCCGACACCACGAAGATGATCGCCTTGTGCGCGAGCATTTTCCCTGCGTACTCCAGCGCGCCGGCGAGGTCGGTCCCCTTGCCCACCGGCTCGAACACGAGCAGGTCGCGCATGAGGCGCAACGCATGACGACGGCCCTTACGCGGCGGCACCACGTGCTCGATGCGATCGGTGAACAGCACGGCCCCGACGCGATCGTTGTTGCGGATCGCCGACATCGCGAGCACGGCAGCCAGTTCGCTCGCCAGCTCACTCTTGAAGCGCGCGCGCGTGCCGAAGCGCTCGGATCCGGACAGGTCCACGGCGAGCATCACCGTGAGCTCGCGCTCCTCGATGTAGCGCTTGACGAACGGCTTGCCCATGCGCGCCGTGACGTTCCAGTCGATGGAGCGCACTTCGTCGCCCGGTTGGTATTCGCGCACCTCCGCGAACTCCATCCCCTGGCCCTTGAACACCGAGCGGTATTCCCCGGTGAAGAGCGAGTTCACCAACCCGCGCGTGCGCAGCTCGAGCAGCTTGACCTGCCGCAGGATCTCCGGCGGGACACCCTTGTTCGCGGCAGCCCCGCCGGCGGGTGCGGGCGCGGCCGGACTCACGGACTCTCGACCTTCGCCAGTACGCGCGTGACGATCTCGTCGCTCGTGACCTCTTCCGCCTCGGCCTCGAAGGTCGTGAGGACGCGATGACGCAACACGTCGGGGGCGATGGCCTTGACGTCGTCCGGGGTGACGAACGCGCGACCGCGCAGGAACGCATGTGCGCGCGACGCCTGGGCGAGCGAGATGGTCGCACGCGGGCTGGCGCCAAATTCTATTAGGGGCGCGAGATCTTTTAAGCCGGCAGCCGCCGGCTCGCGCGTGGCGTGCACGATGTCGACGATGTAGTCGACGATGCGATCGTCCATGTAGAGATCCGCGATGCGTCCGCGCGCCTCGAGAATCGCCTCCGGCGTCGCGACGTGCTTCACCTCGATGGCGTGGCCGCTGGCCATGCGGCGCATGATCTCCTTCTCCTCATCGCGCGTCGGATAGCCCACGCGAAGCTTGAGCATGAAGCGGTCGACCTGCGCCTCGGGCAGCGGATATGTGCCCTCCTGCTCGATGGGATTCTGCGTCGCCAGGACGAGGAACGGCTCCTCGAGCTTGTACGTCGTCCCGCCGATGGTGACCTGCTTCTCCTGCATCGCCTCGAGCAGCGCCGCCTGCACCTTGGCGGGCGCACGGTTGATCTCGTCGGCGAGAATGATATTGGCGAAGATGGGACCTTTCTTCACCATGAACTGCCCGGTGGACTGATCGTAGATCTGTGTGCCCACGACGTCGGCGGGGAGCAGGTCCGGCGTGAACTGGATGCGCGAAAACGTCGTCGAGATCGTCTCCGCCAGGGTGCGCACCGTAAGCGTCTTTGCGAGCCCCGGCACTCCCTCGAGCAGCACATGACCACCGGTGAGGAGGCTGATGAGCAGCCGGTCGATCATGTACTCCTGACCCACGACCCGGAGAGCGACCTGGCGGCTGACGTCCTGAATCAGGCGGGCATCAGCGGTGGACGACGACGATGCAGATGTAGCCATGGAGTCCGGTGAGTCGGTGGTTTCTCTTTTGTCATCCTGAGCGCAGCGAAGGATCTGCACATGCTGTTGCGCCGAGGAGGTGCAGATCCTTCGCTGCGCTCAGGATGACACGCTCGTACCCCTGCAATGCCGCCAAGCTCCCAGCGCTACAGCTTTTCGAGCGCCTTGATCTCCGCCTTCGTGAGCGAGCGCACCTTGCCCACGGCAAGATCGCCCAACTCCACGGGGCCGAACTTCACACGCACAAGACGGTCCACCTCCAGGCCCACCGCCTCGCACAACCGGCGCACTTCGCGGTTGCGGCCCTCGGCGATGGTGATGGTGAGCTCCCATCGCCCACGGCCGAGCTTCTGCGCGCTGATGCGCTTGGGACGGACGATACCATCCTCCAGCTCCACGCCCTCGCGCGCCTGCTCCGCGGCCATGTCGCCGTCGCCCAGGACGGACGCGACGTACGTCCGCTCCACCTCGTGACTCGGATGCGTGAGCCGGTGCGCGGCGGCACCGTCCGTGGTGAGCAGCAGCACGCCTTCCGTGAGGAAATCGAGACGTCCAACGTAGGTGAGGCCAGGACGCGCCGGCACGAGGTCGAACACCGTGCGCCGCCCCTCGGGATCGTGTCGCGACGTGATCACGCCCGCAGGCTTGTGCAGCACGAACCATTCGAGCGGCGCGGGCGCGCCGATGCGCTCGCCATCCACCTTGATGACGTCCTTGGTGGGATCCACCGTCTGCCCCACCTGCGCGAGCGTGCCGTTCACCGTGACGCGTCCATTCGCGACCAGCTCTTCCGCCTTGCGTCGAGAGAGGATGCCTGCGCGCGCGAGTGCGCGCTGGATGCGCATGGTGTCCGACATCAGAGAGCCCTCGGTTCGGCGCGGAGCGCCACCGCGAGCTCATCGGAGCGCGGCAGCTCCTCGAGGTGGCGAAGTGCGAAATACTCGAGGAAGATCGGCGTTGTTCCGTACAGTAGCGGACGGCCCATGCCCTCGCCGCGGCCCACGACGTCGATGAGCCCGCGCTCGTGCAATGACTTGAGCACGCTGCCCACGGACACGCCGCGAATTTCCTCGATCTCCGCGCGGCCCAGCGGCTGTCGATACGCGATGAGGGCGAGCGTCTCCAGCGCGGCGGCGCTCAGTCGCGCGGGGCGCGACGCCAGCTGGGCCCGCTCGATGGCCTCGGTGTATTCGGCGCGCGTGAGGATCTGCCACCCGCCGCCGATTTCCATCAACTCCACGCCGTGACCATCCACGTCGTAATGCTCGCGCAACTCGTCGAGCGCGGCGGCAATCGCCGCCTTTGACGCCTCTGGCTCGAGTGACGAGAGCTCGTCAGACGGGATGGGGCGTGCGCTGGCAAACAGCGCCGCTTCAAGCAGCTTCGCTAGCGGCGTCACTCGTGATCTCCACGTTGGCAAAAGGTCTGGGCTGCTGGACTTTGCACTCACCGAGCTTGGCCATTTCCAGGAGGCCGAGGAGCGTCGAGAGGATGAGCCACGGCTCGGCGTCGCGGGACACGAGGTCCGTCCAGCGTGCACGTGCGCGGAGTGCGAGCAATGCGCGGATGACGGTGATGGCACCAGGCACGTCAACGGCGCGGGTGATGACGTCGTGAATGGACGGCTCGCGCGAGACGCGCAGGATGCGATCGACCGCGGCGAGCAACTCACTGAGCGACAATGCGAGCGGCGCCTCGGGAGGCGCGGCGGCAAGCGGGATGTAGGCGCGCGCGAAACGGCTCCGGCGTTCCTCACCGGCGCGCTCCAGCACGTCCACCACCTCGCGCATCTGCTGGTACTCGAGCAGGCGACGTACCAGCTCCGACCGCGGGTCGTCCCACGCCTCGGCACCGTCGCCACGGGGGAGCAGCAATTGCGCCTTGATGCGCAGCAGGCGCGCCGCCATCTCGAGGTACTCCGCCGCCTCGTTGAGCTGGAGCGTACGAATGCGCGCGAGGAACTGCTCGGCCACGCGGGCGATGGGAATGTCGTAGATGTCCACCTGCTCTTCGCGAATGAGCGTGAGCAGGAGGTCGAGCGGGCCAGAGAACTCCGTCAGCTCGACGACGAACGCCAGCGGGGCCTGATCGGCTGCGAGTCCCAGTCCTGCGAGGCGCGGAGCCTCCGTCGTCATTGCAGCCACTGGATCGATGCCAGCACCATGTACGGCTGGACTGCCCGCTGGATTGCGCTGGTGATGACCGTCGCCGGGTAGAACCATGCGTTGAGGACGCGGTCGCCGAAGAACAGCAGTCCCATGAGGACGAGGATGCCGTACTTCCCGAACTCCACGTACTTGATGGCCAGCGGGCGAGGCAGCAGGTACTTCATCACGTGCGAGCCGTCGAGCGGGGGAATCGGCAGCAGGTTGAAGAAGATCAGGCTGAAGTTGAGCATGACACCGATCCAGAACATCGCCTGGAGGATGCCGATGGTGGTGTCGACCGCCGGTACGGCTCGCGCCAGGAGGCCTGTGAGGACGATGAGGATCGCGCACGCCAGCGCGATGAGCAGGTTGGTGAAGACGCCTGCGAGCGAGACGATGATGTCGCCGCGCCGGATGTGCTTGTAATTGGCCGGATTCACGGGCACCGGCTTGGCGCCACCGAACACAACGCCCCTGCCTCCCGCGAGCGCGGAGCCGGTGAGCATGATGAGCGGCAGGAGGATCGTGAGGTACAGGTCGATGTGCTTGATCGGGTTCCAGCTGAGCCGACCTGCATCGAGCGCGGTCCGGTCACCCTGCTTGAGCGCGGCGTAGCCGTGGGCTATCTCGTGAGCGATCACCGAGAACAGCAACATCGGCACAACGAGCAATATCGTTTGGAGTGTCTGCAACGGGGCCTGGCGAGGACGACGTGCACCCTCATGAGCCAGGGGTGCGGAAGCGCGTAAGCTAGTGGAGCCGTAGAGGAGAGTAAAGCGGTGGGTAGTGGGTCAGTTTGAGGCGTGACAAAGCGTGACGCCGCAACGCTTTTCCGCTATCTTGCGCGCATGGTCCCAAAACGCCAGAAGCCATCCGACTCCATCAGATGCGGCAATCCAACTTGCCGCCGGATGCTCGATTTCCAATCGTACAACGAGGGTTTGCCGGACGGTACTGTTGATCCGTCGCGGATTCACGGCAACGTCGAACCGGGGCGGCCTTCTCGGGCTGTGTTGTGTACTTGCGGTCATTACACAATTCAAGCCGTCTGATAGTGCCCAAGAAACCCGCCAAGCTGCGGCCCGACGCCGCCGAGATCGCCTTCCGCGTCATGCAGGAAGCAACCGGGGAAGCGCCAAAGACGCTTCCCCCGAAGGAGCGTACCGAGAAAAACAAGGAAGCGGTCAGGCGCGGCGCCCTCGGCGGGAAGCGCGGCGGCAAGGCGCGTTCTCGTTCGCTTACGAAAGTGGAGCGGGCGAACATTGCCAGAAAGGGTGCCGAGGCGCGCTGGTCTAAGCGCAAGAACGACACCTAGGCTCTATTCACCGCCGTGACGCGAACGCCATTGCTCTAGTGTCAAGGCCATTCGAACATACCGGGACGGGAGCCAATCGGGTGATGGTCCGGTCGCGTCACGTGCGCGATAAATGGCCCGTTGTGCTGTTCTAGGAACTGCAACACAATCGGCATAGTTGCCATTAAATTGCGCTGGAATTCGTGGTGATGCGTACCAATGAGCATGAACAGCGCAAGTCCACCCCGCATGACAAGGTCTCGTTGCTGCGCCACACGCCGAATTTCACGGTTATGCGATAGCGCGATCCAACCACGAGTCGCGACCTCTGGGATCCAAACCTCGTCGGGGGTCCGTGGATCGGGGAAATGATCATCATGCCGCACGACTCGGTAGCCGGCTGCAAGAAGCTCATTCGGCAAACTTTTCCCTAGGTCGCGGTCAGTGAAGAAGACCCAATCCGAAGGGTCGCTAGGCGGCTGCTTCGTAGCGGATGGCCTCTTCGAACTCGTCTTCCCTTAGATCATAATCAGCTATGATGTCATCCTTCTTTTCGCCTGCGTCTATCCGCTGGCGAATCGCATAAGTGGATACACCACGCCGCTCCAGGATGGCACTGCCGAACGAAACGTAAGGCGAGACAAGAATTGGGCGAGCATCTGGCCCCATCACGCGCGGCATGGGGAAGAAGGTATAGCGAAGCTGTTCGTCAACTTCAACGCGCTTCAGCGAATGCTCTAAGATCTGACGCATCGCCATTTGCTTTGAGTTCGACAGGTCAACGAGCTGAAAGTAGTAGTCCAAGAAGAGTGCGCCGCCGGAGGTCCTTAAATTCGGGTGAATGAGCAATCGCTGAATGCTGTGCTCATTCTTCGCGTTTTCTATCGCTTCGCGCACCGACCTTAGTTGAACCTCATGTACCTCCCGGAGTGCGCGGAGGACGTTTATCTCTAGGAGGTTGTTGAAGGACAGCCGCGGGTCGCTGGCATCGGGCAACGTGACCACGGGTGCATAAAAGCCCTTGACACCGCGCCGGGAAGTAAATGTCATCCCTCTAGTCCACACGCCTATAGTAGACGCGGGTACGCCAGTGGCCCGTTCCGCGTCAGGGCGACCATACCTCGGCATATCTGCGGGGTCCAATCCGCCATAGAGATTGAAGCCCCCCTTTTTGGCCCCATTCACCATGGAGAACTCCCTTCCTAGAGACGACTAAACGCAAGTGCACGAATGATGGTCGGACGCCCCGGCGACGGCAAGAGATTCAGCACCGAGTGAAGTCATTGACTTTGCTTGAGCATTTGACTAGATTGCCGGGTATGAACGTACTGTCCGCCGAAAAGCGTGCTGGAGTTGTGCGAGCCCTTTGCGAAGGCAACTCGGTTCGGGCAACGGCGCGCATGACGGGCACAGCCAAAGCGACCGTGCTCAAGCTGCTCGTGGAGCTTGGCGAGTTCGCGTCGATCTATCAGGACGTGACGCTGCGCGGCCTGTCCTGCAAGGTCGTCGAGGCGGATGAGATTTGGTCGTTCGTCGGTGCGAAGGCCGCCAACGCCACGCAAGAGGGGCACGGCGACGTATTGACCTACACCGCGATGTGCGCCGACTCCAAGCTGATGATCTCTTGGCTCGTCGGCCCCCGCTCTGGCGAAGCAACTCGTGAGTTCATGGCAGACCTTGCCCCGCGCCTCGCTAATCGGGCGCAGCTCACCACAGACGGTTTGCCGTGGTATCCGCGTGCGGTCGAGGAAGCCTTTGGCTGGAACGGCTGCGACTACGCGCAGATCAAGAAGGAGTTCGGCACGACTCACGAAGCCCCCACGGGTGGACGCTACAGCCCCTCCCCGGTCGTTGTGAGCGTCGAGAAGATCGCAGTCATGGGTAACCCGTCCGACTCGCGTATCTCCACGTCCTACGTCGAACGGTCGAACCTGACCATCCGCATGAGCAACCGCCGCTTCACGCGTCTGACCAACGCTTTCTCCAAGAAGGCCGAGAATCACGCTCACGCCGTTTCGCTCATGTTCTTCTTCTACAACTACTGCCGCCCGCACATGACGCTGACCAAGAAGAACGGCGGAATCAAAACGACTCCGGCGATGGCGGCGGGTATTTCTGACCACGTTTTCACAGTCGAAGAAATGCTTGGAATGCTCGACCCAAATCGTCTGTTACATTCAAAGTGACCCACTGCCAAAGCGGTGTCCCAGCTTGACTTCCATCCACTCACCGGGTACAATCAAGGCTCGCGACACTCGCGATCACTACCGAATTTTTGGAGATTTTCGTGCCGAATATCGCATCCGCGAAGAAGAACATGCGGAAGTCGCGTGCCGCGACCGTTCGCAACCGCGCGCAGCGCTCCGCGCTCCGCACCGCCCTCAAGAAGGCAAAGGCGCCAACCGCCACCGCCGAAGAGCGCACGGAAGCCGTGAGCCTGCTCGACCGCGCCGCCCGCAAGGGCCTGGTGCACAAGAACCTCGCCGCACGCCAGAAGAGCCGCATGGCCAAGGCCGCAACAGCCTGACGTCGTTCGCCTGAGAAGTAGCGAGCTCGCCGGTCGGCAGGTCCGACCGGCGATTTCTATTTGCGACCGGCACGCCTTAGAGCGCCTTAGAGCGACGCCAGCTCCGCGCCGCAGCGCTCGCAGTACCACTCCGTGGGATAGTTCATCGCGCCGCATTCGCCGCACTTGAGCGTCTTTGCGCCGTCCACACCGGCGGAGCCAGTCGACCGCGACAGCACGGAATCCGCCTCGCGCTGGTAGTCCATCTCCCGCGGCACCGTCGGTACGTTGCCCGACTCCGAGAGGTTCACGATCGCGTCTTCCCGCGACCGCCGGGCGAACGAGTCGGTGCGGGACTTCTCGTCGGCCATGTCGGCCGGCGCTGGCGGTTCGGGCGGGCCGGACGGCGAATCCACCACGGAGCTCAGGAACGCCAGCTCGTCGAAGCTGCTGGCGCGAGAGGGTATCGCACTCGATGAGGGATGCGGGGTCGCCTTTGACGCCCGCGGCATCACGTGCTCCACGATGCCGAGCGATTGCTGCGCCGCATCAGGTGCCGGTGGGGCGGGCTCACTTTTCTCCGCCACGCCTGCTGACGACGACGATTGAGATGACGCAGCCGGCGGCGCGCCCGCTGGCTCCCCGGGCGGCGCTACCGGGACCGACGTCTGCGCAACCGGCACATGGAGCGCCGCCTCCGCGACGTCGCTCACCGTGCCAGCGCTAGGACTCGGCTCCGGCGGGGCCGATGCCGCCGCCGCCGATGGAACAGCCGCGACTACTGGTACGACCGCGGGTTGCGTCTGCACCACGGCCTCCTGCGCCACTGGGCGCTCGGCCGCCTCCAGCAACTCGCGCGTGCGCACGAGCTCGTGCTCAACCGTCTGATGCCGCTGGCCGATGTCGGCCAGGCTTGCACTGCTGGCGGCGGACGTCGTGGCCCAGTCCTCCACCGACAGCTCACCCACATGCGCGCGCAACTCCGCCTCCGCGCGCGCGTCCTCGGCGCGCTGGCGCTCGTCGCGCAGGACGTCCAGCCGCTTCGTCATGGATTCCAGCTCGCGGCGCAAGCCGTCGGCATGCGTGGTGAGCTGGCTGATCACCGTATGCAGCCGGCTGGCATAGTCGGCGTGCACGCGCGAAAAGACGTGCTCCGGCGTGGCTGCACGCCGCGCCTCCAGCGCCGAAATCCAACTCTCGAAGCGGCGGCGCTCGTCCATGAGGGTGCTGACGGCGACCAAAACCGCGCCCCCCGCGTCAGGGACCGCGCCCGATGCTGCCGAGTCGCGCCGTTTCTCGTCATTCTTCATCAAGTCTCTCCAGCGTCTTCACAAGTGCACGCGCCGAGTCGCGGGCGGGACAGCGCACGATGCGCGCCGCCTGCCCAAAGGTGCATTCATGACTCGCCGCGGCGGTAGGCAACCCGGCCATCCACCAGCGTGTGCTCCACCCGTCCGCGCAGCTCCATGCCCGCGTACGGCGTGTTGCGTCCCTTGGAGCGGAACTGGGACGGGACGACGGTCCAGGCGACGTCGGGGTCGAAGACGGTGACGTCTGCTGCTGCACCGCGGCGGAGGGTACCACCCGGCAGCTTGAACAACCGTGACGGAGCGCACGACATGCGCTCCACCAGCAACGGCACATCGATGATTCCGCTGTGCACGAGCCACGTCAGGTTGACCGCCAGCGCCGTCTCGAGTCCGATGATGCCGTTGGGCGCGTCGGCGAACTCGCGCTCCTTCTCGTCATAGTGATGGGGCGCGTGGTCGGTGGCAATGACGTCGATGGTGCCGTCCTTGACCGCGGCCTGCAGCGCCTCGACGTCCTTTGCCGTGCGGAGCGGCGGATTCATCTTGGCGTTGGTGTCGTAGCCCTCCACCTCGTCCTCGGTGAGGGACAGGTGGTGCGGGCACACCTCAGCGGTGACGTTGATGTTGCGCTCCTTGCCCCACCGGATGAGCTCCACCGAGCCCTTGGTGCTCATGTGACATAGATGAATGTGTCCACCCGTCAACCGCGCGAGCAGGATGTCGCGGATGGCCATGATCTCCTCCGCCTCGGCGGGTATGCCCTTGAGACCGAGGCGCGCACTCATCAGGCCTTCGTTCATCGCGCCGCCCAGCGCGAGCGTTGGCTCCTCGCAGTGGTCCGCCACCGGAATGCCGAAGGTGCGCGCATACTCGAGCGCAGTGCGCATCAACTGCGCGCTCACAACGGGCTTCCCGTCGTCGCTCACGGCCACGGCGCCGGCGCCAACCATCTCGCCGAACTCGGCGAGTGTCTCGCCCATTTCGCCGATGGAGATGGCGCCGATGGGATACACACGCGAGCCGCCGGCCTTCTTCGCCTGGCTGATGATGAAGCCCACCGCCGCCTGGTTGTCGGTGACGGGATCGGTGTTCGGCATCGCGCACACCGCGGTGAAGCCACCGGCCGCTGCGGCACGCGCGCCGCTGGCAATGGTCTCCACTTCCTCGCGGCCTGGCTCGCGGAGATGGCAGTGCACGTCGATGAACCCGGGCGACACGACGAACCCGCCGCACTCGATGGTCTCGAGCGCATCGCCATCGCGCCGCACGTCGCCGATGCGACCGATGGCTTCGACGACACCATCGGAGATGAGGAGATCGCCCGTCTCGTCGAGCTTCTGCGACGGATCCACGAGCCGGCCGCCGCGCAGCAGCACCGCGCGCCCGGTCATCGTCCGCCTCCGCCCTTTGCGGCTTCAGCCAACTCGGGCTTGCCGCCCGAGAGCAGGTACAACACTGCCATGCGCACTGCGACGCCGTTGGTCACTTGATTGAGGATCACGCTGTGAGGTCCGTCCGCGACGTCGGAATCGATCTCGACGCCGCGATTCATCGGACCGGGATGCAGGATGAGCACGTCTTTCGGCGCGCGCGCCAGCCGCTCGCGCGAGATGCCGAAGACGCGATTGTACTCGCGCAGCGACGGGATGTAGCCGCGCTCCATGCGCTCGAGCTGGAGACGGAGGATGTTGAGCGCATCCGCCCACTGGATGGCATCCTCGACGTGATCGAACACGGTAACGCCGAACTCGTCGATCGCATTGGGCAAGAGCGACCGAGGTCCGCAGACGCCCACCTCTGCGCCCATCTTCAGTAAACCCCAGATGTTCGAGCGTGCGACGCGAGAGTGCAACACGTCGCCGCAGATGCAGACCTTGAGGCCTGCGAGCTTCTTGAAGTGGTCGCGCAGCGTGAGCATGTCGAGCAGGCCCTGCGTCGGATGCTCGTGCGTGCCATCGCCGGCGTTGATGACGTTGGACTCGATACGTTCGGCGAGAAAGTGCGCGGCGCCCGATGCACCGTGGCGGATCACCACCATGTCGATGCGCATCGCCTCGAGGTTGCGCGCGGTGTCGACGAGGGTCTCGCCCTTGCTGACGCTCGACCCGGTGGACGACACGTTCACCGTATCGGCGGACAGGCGCTTCTCGGCGAACTCGAACGAGATGCGCGTGCGTGTGGACGCTTCGAAGAACAGGTTGACGATCGTGGAGCCGCGCAGCGTCGGCACCTTCTTGATCGTGCGCTCGCTGATCTCCTTGAACGGCTCGGCGGTGTCGAGGATGAGCTGAATCTGGCCGGCCGAGAGGTGCTCGAGCCCGAGCAGGTCCTTGCCGAGTGCGCCGCCGTGGGTCACTCGCGCTCCGCGATGATCGCGGCGTCGCGATCGTCGAGCTCCTTCACGAGCACATCCACGCGCTGGTGCGGCCCCACCTCGAGCGTCTTGCCAACGACGTCAGGCTGGATGGGGAGCTCGCGACCGCCCCTGTCGATCAAAACGGCCAGGGCGATTCGCCGAGGCCGGCCGAAGTCGGCGAGCTCGTCGAGCGCCGCGCGAATGGTGCGTCCGGTGTAGAGCACGTCGTCCACGATGACGACGTGCTTGCCGTCGATGCCCCAGGGGAGGTCGGTCGGCCCGACGACTGGTCGAGGGCCGACGGTCTGGAGGTCGTCGCGATAGAGCGTGATGTCGAGCGCGCCACTGGGGACGTCGACACTCTCGCGATCCTTGATGGAGGATACGATGCGCGCCGCGAGCTGGACTCCGCGGCGCTGAATTCCCACGATGATGAGGCCGTCGGTGCCGTCATTCAACTCGACGATCTCGTCGGCCATTCGGCGCAGCGTGCGGTCCATGGCGCGCGCGTCGAGGACGATGGACTGGCGATCGGTCATGGCGGTGAATATGGGCCGGCGGACGAGAAAATTGAAGCGGCCATTGTTCCACGTCTATACGCCGCATAGCCTTGCGAATCATGGCGACACCTGCCCTGCCCACGCGCCGCTCTGCGCTGCACGAGCGCATTTTCCGCATGTTCTTTCGCCTGGCGGCCGCTGGAGGCGATCGTGGACAGCGCGTCGCGTACGGCATCTACTTCGGCTGGTTGCACCGGCGCGCCGACGCGTGGAATTATGCGTCGAGCCGTTACGAGATGGAGAAGTACGAGCGCACGCTGCGCGCGATTGGCAGCGGTGCGATCACACGTGTCCTGGAGGCCGGGTGCTGCGAGGGCGCATTTACTGAGACGTTGCTGCGGCGTGGGCATGCGCGCGAGCTCGTCGGCGTGGACATCAGCGCGAAGGCGCTCGCGCGCGCGCGCGAGCGGTGCCGACCGTGGCCGAGCGCGCGCTTCGAGCGGGCGAACCTGGCGTTCGACGCACCGAGCGGTCCGTTCGACCTGATCATCTGCGCGGAGACGTTGTACTACCTCGGTTCGCGGTCGGGCGATGCCTGCGCGCTCCTCGCGGCGCGGCTCGGCGAGAATGGGCGGATCGTCGCGGTGCATCCGGCTGACCGTGCGGAGATGTTGCATGCGTCGTGGACGCGGGATGCGTCGCTGGTGCGTGAGTCGCGTGAGGTGGTCGAGGACGCGGAGCGCCCGTACGTGATCGAGGTGTTTCGGCGTCGGTGATTGTCGCCCCGACAGGAGCGCGCAGTGCGTGACGTTTGTCGTCCCGACAGGAGCGCGCAGGGCGAGACGTTTGTCGTCCCGACAGGAGCGCGCAGCGCGACCGAGGGACCTGCTTATTGAGGCTCTTCGGACTCTGTTGTGGGTCGCGTCGAGATTTGAAGTGATGCCAGTGGCGCGATGCTTTTTGAACGACCAAGGGCACGGACTTTGTTGTGGACAACAGCCGATTCACTCCGTGCGCCTTCGTCCCTCCTATGCGCATCAACAACGACCTCTCGTAGACGCTGCCGGTCTGATCGAGATGCGTCGTTCGTAGGTTCGGCGTTCGGTCGGCTCAGATCGGCCTGTTGTCGTCGTTCACAAAGACTCGCCCCACCTTTCGTCGCGACAGAGCGGGCCGACGGGCGCGGTGTTTCGCGGGTCGCGTCGAGATCGATTGGTCAACACCCACAGTCACAAGTCCTGTGATCTACGTCACACACTGAGACGACCTCTGGCGTCGACGCTCCGC
>JANOIJ010000333.1:0-12916 GCA_031407575.1 Gemmatimonadaceae bacterium
TCAGCATCAGTCCCGCGGTCGTCGCATTTTCCGCGCTGCTCAGCATCGTCACGGGCATCCTGTTCGGGTTGTTCCCCGCGCTGCACAGCACGCGCAGTGACCTCATCAGCGCGATCCGCGCCGGCGCCGGCCAGATCGCGGGGGGTCGCGCCGCGGCGCGCTTCCGCGCGAGCCTCGTCACCGCGCAGATCGCGCTGTCCATGGGCCTGCTGATCATGTCCGCGCTGTTCCTCAAGAGCCTCATGAACGTCAGCAAGGTCGAACTTGGCTTGCGCGTCGCAGACATCTCGACCTTCGAAATCGTGCCCATCCGCTCGGGATACGACAGCGCGCGGAGCGCCGTGCTGTTCAATCGCGTGGAGCAGGAGCTCACCGGTATCCCCGGCGTCGCCGGCGTGACGGTGGGCATGGTGCCACTGCTCGCCGGCGACAACTGGGGCAACAACGTCCACGTCCAGGGCTACCAGTGCGGCCCGGACATCGACTGCAACGCTCGCTTCAACCAGATCGGCGCCGACTACTTCAAGACGTTCGACGTGAAGCTCATCGCCGGCCGCGAGTTCACGGCCGCCGACATGCGTGGCTCCCAGCGCGTCGCCATCGTGAATGAGGAGTTCGCGCGGAAGTTCAAGATGGGCAATGACGTCGTCGGCAAGTTCATGGGTGACGGAGACAACGACTCGCTGAACGTCGAGATCGTCGGCCTCGTGCGCAACGTGAAATACAGCAGCGTGAAGGACTCCGTGCCGCCGGTCTTCTATCGGCCGTGGAGGCAGGATGCGCGCGCCGGCAATCTGTACTTCTACGTCAAGTCGTCGCTGCCGCCCGAGCAGATGCTCGGCACGCTCCGCGCCACGATGAAGCGCATCGATCCAAACCTCCCCATCGAGGAGCTCAAGACCATGAAACAGCAGGTCAAGGAGAACGTGTTCCTCGACCGCATGATCTCGATCCTCTCGAGCGCATTCGCACTGCTCGCCACGCTGCTGGCTGGCGTTGGCCTGTACGGTGTGCTCTCATACTCCGTGCAGCAGCGCACACGGGAGATCGGCGTCCGCATGGCGCTCGGTGCCGACGGCGGGCGCGTGAGGAGGCTCGTGATGCGGCAAGTCGGCATCATGTTGCTCATCGGCGGCGTGATCGGCATCGCGGCAGCGCTCGGGCTGGGGCGCGCGGCGCAATCGATGTTGTACCAGCTCGAAGGACACGACCCGGCCGCGATGGGCGTTGCCGTGGTGCTGTTGGCCTGCGTCGCGCTGGCTGCGGGGTTTCTCCCCGCGCGTCGCGCCGCGCTGGTGGATCCCATGCACGCCCTCCGTTACGACTGAGATCACTGCCTGATGGATATCGTTCGCACCCCGCAGACAAAAACGAAGCGCAACCTGATGATCGCGGGCGGCGTGGTGACGCTGGCCGCCATCACGGCGTGGACGCTCAGTCTCGACCCCGCGTCGCAGACCATCGAGCGCTCGGCCGTGCTGATCGACAGCGTGCGCAAGGGCGACGTCGTGCGCGAGGTGCGCGGGCCTGGCACGCTCGTGCCCGAGCACATCCGCTGGATCACGGCGCAGGCGAGCGCGCGCGTCGAGCGGCTGGCGTCCGAGTCGGGCAAGGAAGTCAACGCCGGCGACCTGCTGTTGGAGCTCAGCAACCCCGACCTTCAGATCCAGACCATGCAGGCGGAGCAGCAGGTACGGCAGGCACAGATCGAGCTGCTCAACCTCCGCACGAATCTCAAGAGCCAGCTGCTCAACCAGCAGGGCGTGGTGGCGAGCACACGCACGCAGTACGTCAGCACCATCCAGGAACTCGCCGCGGCTGACACACTGGCCAAGCGAAAGCTCATCTCGTCGTTCGAGGCGCAGAACAAGCGCGCCCAAGCCGAGGAGTACACGACGCGCCTGCGCGTGGAGCAGGAGCGGCTGAAGCTGATGGAAGAGGCAATCGACGCGCAGATCGCGACGCAGTCGAGCCAGGTACAGCAGCTCAAGGCCATTGCGGTGAATCAGCAGAACCGCCTGCAGTCGCTCCACGTGCGGTCGCCCGAGCGTGGTGTGCTGCAGGACCTCACGCTGCAGCTCGGCCAGTGGGTGCCCGAGGGCACCACGCTGGCAAAGGTCGTACAGCCCGGTCAGCTCAAGGCGGTGTTGCGCATTCCCGAGAGCCAGGCGAAGGACGTGAGCATCGGCCAGAAGGCGAGTATCGACACGCGAAACGGCTTCGTCGCCGGCCACGTGACGCGCAAGGATCCGTCGGCGCAGGGCGGCAGCGTGACGGTGGACGTCACGCTCGACGGCGCATTGCCGCCGGGCGCAGTGCCCGACCTCAGCGTGGACGGCACCATCGTGATCGAGAAGCTCACCAACGTGATGTACAGCGGACGGCCCGCGTTCAGCGCGGGTTCTGGCTCGGCGTCGCTGTTCAAGGTGGTGGACGGCGGCAAGGCCGCGATGCGGGTGCCGGTGGAGCTGGGACGCAGTTCGGTGAACGTCATCGAGATCGTCCGCGGTCTCGCGGTCGGCGACAAGATCATCGTATCGGACATGTCGCAGTATGCGAACGTGCCTCGGGTGCGCATCAAGTGAACGCGGGACCTCCAGGAGAATCGACGATGGCTTCAAACGGCAACGGCAACGGCAGTGGCGATGCGCTCATCAGCCTCCAGGGCATTACGAAGGTGTTCTTGACCGACGAAATGGAGACGCACGCGCTCGCCGACGTGCACTTCGAGATCCGCAAGGGCGAGTACGTCGCCATCAGCGGACCGTCCGGGTGCGGCAAGACGACGCTGCTCTCGATCCTCGGCCTGCTCGATACGCCGAGCGGCGGCGAGTACACCCTGGCCGGCGAGAGTGTCGCGCGACTGGCGCCCGCGGAACGCGCGCGCGTCCGCAATCGGCAGATTGGCTTCATCTTCCAGGCGTTCAACCTGATTGGCGACCTCACGGTGTTCGAGAACGTCGAGCTGCCGCTGACGTACCGCGACATGGCGCCGAGCGAGCGCAGGGATCGCGTGCAGGCCGCGCTGGAGCGCGTGCAGATGTCGCATCGCGCGAAGCATTTTCCCGCGCAGTTGAGTGGCGGTCAGCAACAGCGCGTCGCGGTGGCGCGCGCCGTGGCTGGCGATCCGGCCATCCTCCTGGCCGACGAGCCCACGGGCAACCTGGACTCGAAGAACGGCGAAGCGGTGATGGAACTCCTCCGCGAGCTCAACGCGAATGGCAGCACGGTCTGCATGGTGACGCACGATTCACGATACGCGCAGCACGCCGACCGCGAGGTGCAGCTGTTCGACGGACGCGTTGTAGAGCCTGTCGCGGCCTGATCAGTCGTCGCGTCGCGCCGGCTGCGTCCCCGACATCTCGCGGACGGGAGCATGCGGCGCGGCGCGCAGCCGCGCGCGCATCGAACCGCTGCGCAGCTGGAGCACATCAAGGCGCTGCCGGAAGGCACGCTGCTCCAGCTCCGCCTTCGCGTCCGGAAGGCTGAGCAGCGCGAGTCCGAGCGTCAGGACGAACGGCCCCCTCGTAATCATGGGAGGGAGGACGGCCTCACCGCGTTCCGCGTTCACGCGCTCCACGAGCTGCGGAAACCGTCGCTGCGCCCACACGGTGCCGAGAATGAGGACGATGCCCAATGTGGCGAGAACAGCGGGCAAGGAGAGGTAGTCGCGAAGCAAGTCCAGTGCGAGGTACGTGAGGTACCCGAACAGCGCCGCGAAACCGAACGCGAGGTGGGTACGCCGGCGCAGCAGCAGCGAGAGCGCAATCAGGATCGCGGACACGGCAACCATCGTGTGACGCCATGGTCCAGCCCCTCCCCACAGGGACAGGTAGGCGATCGCGAACGCGAACAATCCACCAAGCCAGAACCAGAACGCGAAGTCATGGCCGCGCGCGCGCCCGCGGTGCTGCCGGCGGTCGATCTCCCCGGCCACTGCGCAGATGAGCAGCCCGTTCGCCAGCATGAGCCACTTGTCGAGAGACAGCACGAGCGATTCACCAGCGACGGCCCGATACAGGTGCAGGCTCAATCCCCACAGCATGAGCGTCATCGGGATCGTGAGCGCGACGCTTGGCCGCCAGCGAAACGCGAGCAACGCCGTCAGCAGAGTGAAGAGGTCCGAAACGATCCAGCAGACCGCCATCCATGGGTTTGTGGCACTCAGCCAGTCGCCGTGCACGTCTGACGGCCACAGCCCGGTGACGACCTGAACGCTCCACGCCACCACGGGCGCCAGTGCCACCGCGAGCGTCAGCGCGATGGCCGACGCCTGCCGGAACCCTCGCCGCGCAAGCCACAGGCTGCACCCCACGAGGAGGGCCGCATAGACCAGTGCAACGCCCAGCACGCCCCACGGCCCCAGCGACTTCCACCTGTCCGCGAGGAACCAGGCGAACGCGAACACCACGAGCATCGCGCCAATGGCGTACGCCACGGTCACGAAGTTGAGATCCCGCTTCGCTTCCCTGGGCACCCCCGGGGCACCCGCCAGCTCGTCGTGCAATGCGGTGAGCGCCTCCCCCTGCGCGGCTGTGAGGATGCCGCGCTGGCCGGCGGTGGCGATGAGGGTGCGAACGGGGTCAGGCTGAGTTTCCGTCACGGCTCTGTGTCCTCATTGGCTGCACGACTGACCACACGAAAGGCGGAGACACCATTTGCGTCAACCGTTCGTAGGGCAGGCAGGCACATTGCTACGCTCCCCCTCAGATGGTGGTAGTATGATGTCCATGCAGGATACCAGGGACGCGATTCGCACCGAGATCCAGACGCAAGTCCGCAACGTCGTGCGTGTACGGGAGGTGAACGGCGTGGACCAAGGCTCGGGAGGGACAAACACACCGGAGGCGCCGGTCGCGCTGCCTCCCATTCCGGAAGGTGGAGGTCGCCTGATCGTCACCGAGCGCGGCGATGAAACCGCCTTCACGTTCACGGAGGTGCCGCCGCAGCTCATGCCGCTCGCGCGGATGGCCCAGGAGACGGCACTCGGACTCATGGGCCTGCTGGCGGCGATCATCATCCTTGGCCCATTCGCGCGCCTGCTGGCCCGGCGCATCGACCGGCGCGCTGAGATGAAGGCGGCGGGCGCAAGCTCGCTCGCAGTACAACAGCAGTTGGCGCAGCTGCAGCAGAGCATGGACGCGATGTCCGTGGAAGTCGAGCGCATCGGCGAGTCGCAGCGATTCCAGAGTAAGCTGCTCTACGAGAAGCGCAGCGCTGACCCGTTGCCGCGCTAGTACGGCATGATCCGCGGCACGGAGTCCGCTTTCGTCGCGAGCGGACCGAAGCGGTACCACGTGCGATCACCGAACCGCTCGCGCAGCACCTCGTTGTGCGCACCAAGGTCGAGCACGTAGACCACGTCGCCGCCGATTCGCCCGTCGTCGCCAATCGTGTTCGCCGGGAAGAACGGCGCGAACGACGCCGAGCCCGCGTCATCGCGCGCCTCGTCCTCGATGCAGACGCGCGGCAATGGTGACGGTGGCTTCGCGTCGAACGCCATGGCCGCCAGCACGATGCGGTCGAGGCGACCCGTCATGCGTTCCGGCGTCTGCGCTTCCTCCGTGTCGATGGCAATCCGCACCGCACACGACGACGCCGACACCATGATGCGCGCAGCATTGCCGCGGCTCATGCCCAGCGCCCACAGGTAGTGGAGGTTCCGCGCTTCGCGTCCCTCGTTCACGAACACAAGCGCGTTGCGCAGTCCGGCCGCTCGCGCCACCTCAGCCGGATCGACGCGCCCCACAGGCGACGCTCGGCGATACATGCGGATGCGGCCCGGCATGCTGTCGTTGATGCCGATGGCCAGCCATGCGAACAGCACGAACACGGGGAGCGCGAGCTTCGCCGCGAGATGCGGCGCGCCGCGCGTGATGCTCGCGATGGTGAAGGGCGCACGCACCGTGAGCAGCACAATCGCCGGCAATGCGGTAAAGAGGAAGCGCGGGCCGCGGAACGACCCGTCATGCCAGTAGAGCGCGTACACCACCACCTGCACGAACAGCATGGCGACGAGGAAGACATCCCACCGCGTCGGCCGGCGAAGCGCCACGAGGCCTGCGATGATGACGCCCACCGCCGGCACCGGCCACTCGAACAGCAACACGTTCAACTGGAGCAGGTACTTCGACGCGAACATCAGCGCACGAAGTGGCGTGTGCACCGTGCCGTACGGGTCCGGATGAAAACCGAGCTGGTGCGCGGCGCCATAGAGCACGTCGTAACCAAGCAGCATCGGCGCGCCGTTGGTGCGCGCGTTCACGATGAACAGCAGCGCAACGGGAAGGAGGCCCGCGACGACCTGCACGCCGAGCGATCGCACGTGCACGGCACTCGATCGCAACCGCGTCAACTGCATCACACCAATCACGCCGGCGACGGACATCGCATCGAGCGGACGGATGGCGAACGCGCCGCCGAGGGCAAGGCCAATCAGCGCCGCCGCGCGGTTCGCCGTGCGCGAGTCTTCGGCATCCATCCACACAGCCAACTGCATCAGCGCCGTCGTCGCGAGAAACAGCACCGGCACGTGATTCATGAAGCTCGCGCTCATGAAGAGTGCAAACGGGCACAGCGCCAGCAGCAACACCGCCGCGCGCGCGGTGGCCTCACCATGCACTCGGCGCGCGAAGCCGTAGAGCGGGAACACGGTGAGCGCGAGCAGCAGCGGATTCACCAGCCACGCGACGCCCAGTGCGACACCGAGCGCGAGCACGGCCGGTCCGCCAACGGGAAACTGCGAGTACCAGCGGCCGCGGTCGATCATGTTGTCCATCCCGAAGAACTCGGGATTGGGATCCGCAGGAAGCGAGAGCCGACCACTCAACAGGATCTTTGCATGGAACAACTGTGCGACTTCGTCGGCGTTGTGCGGCTGGCGGCCGAAGCAGACCACGGTGAGCGTCGCAGAAATGACGAACGCAACGAGCGCCACGCCGCCGAGAAACACGGGCTTCGGAATGCGCAGCACAGCGGCCGACGCGGTGTCCCAGGCGCCGCTCACGAGTCCGGGCAGCGCGCGTGCGAGACCAAGCAGCAACAGGACCAGCCCGCCGCCGACGACGACCCAGAGAATCAGCGCGTGGCGATACCACTGCGCGGCATGACCGCCCGTGAACCGGTTGGCCAGCGGGAACACCCCAAGGACGAATAGCACAAGCGCGGCAACCGTCGTGACGGCCGCCGCGCTCGCGCGTTGCCCCGTGCCAGTCCGCACGCCTATGGAATCATCCGGTATTTCTCCACGCGAAACTCATCGCGCGCCGCGACGCCGGCAGATCCCTTTTTCATCATCTCTTCGATCTCCGAAATCTCGCGCGGCACTTGTGACAGCCACTCCAGCCCGGACGTTGTGACGATGTAGTCGTCCTCGATGCGGACGCCGACGTTGCGATAGAGGCTCACCGCATTCCGCAGCTTGTCGGCCAGGGCGCGATTGCGCGGGGTGTCCGGAATCTCCTCGAGCAGCTTTTCGCGCACGTAGATGCCGGGCTCGATGGTGAACGCGCTGCCGGGCTGCAGCTTGCCGGTGAAGTAGTACTGCTCCGGGTCGTGCACTTCGAGCCCGATGCCGTGTCCCAGGCCGTGCATGTAGTAGAGCGTGACCTGCTCACACGGGCGGGGCTGCGCGCCGACCGAGCAGTCGTACGTCGCAGTGGGCGACTCGATCAGGCCGAGTCGCGTGAGGCCGGCGGCGATCACCGCCGTGGACGAATCAGTCATGAGTCGCGCATCGTTGCCCGCGAGCGCCTGCCGCTCCGCCGCCTTCTGTGCGTCGCGCACGATCTGGTACACCGCGCGTTGCTCCTGCGAGAACACGCCGCTCGCGGGCACTGTCCGCGTGACGTCGGCCGCGTAGCCCTTGAACGACGCGCCGATGTCCATCACGATCAGGTCGCTCCCGCCGATGAACCGGTCGTTCGCGTTGTAATGCAGCGTCGTCGTGTTGGGCCCGGAGCCAACAATGCTCGAGAACGATGGACGGTCCGCGCCGTTGCGCCGAAACGTGTACTCGATGAGCGCCTGGAGCTCGAACTCGTTCATCCCTGGCTTGATGGCGGGAATGACCTCCTTGAGCGCGCGAATCGTCAGGTCCACCGCGTTGCGAATCATCGTCAGCTCGACGGGGCTCTTCTTGCCGCGCAGCTGGTCAACGATGTCGTTCACGTTGGTGAGCTTGAGCGCTGGTGCGCGCCGCTTCAGTCGGTCGAACACCTGCTCGTGTGCCGTGCGAAACACGGGCGCGGCGTCGCCCTCCGACGGGGGCGTAACGTCGCCAACCACGCTGAAGGGAAGACCCGTGGCCGCCAGCGAGTCCAGCACCGCGTACAGCTCGGTGGTTGGCCGGCCGGCGATGCCCGTGAGCGTGCCGATGCCTTCGACGCCGATGCGCGTACCCGTCCACACTTCGCGACTCGGTTGCCTGGGCTGCACGAACATCATCGCGCGAATGGAATTGTCGCGCTTGATCATGATGAGCGCGGCGTCCGGCTCCTTGAAGCCCGTGAGGTAATAGAACGCCGGCGTCTGGTTGAACGACATGTAGTCCTGCGCCGGCTCGTAGCCGCCCAGCGCGACGAACACGCCGTCGGGCAGCTTCGCAGCCAGGTCGGTGCGACGAGACGAGTACTCCGCCTGGCCCTGCGCGAGCAACGAACCGGGCAACAACACGGCGGCCAGCATGATGCGGCGAATCACGAACCCTCCTTGCGGGTAAACGGCGCGCTCAACCGACCAGCGCGCTGATGACGTAGATCACGAGGCCGACGAGTCCGCCCACCAGCGTGCCGTTGATGCGAATGAACTGCAGGTCGCGGCCGATCTGCACTTCGATCTTCCGCGATGCGTCGGACGCGTCCCATCCTTCGACAGTCCGGGCGATCACTTCGGCCACCTCCGGCCGGTATTGGTCGACCACGGCGAGGACGAGTCGCTCCACGGCCTCATCTACTTCCTGGAGAAACGCAGGGTTCCCCAGCGCACGCTCGGCGAGCGCACCGATCGCACGCTGGAGCGGCTCGGAAGACGGCGCATCAGGACCCGCGTACTTCGCGAGCGACTGTTGTGCCGCGCCGAGTAGCGCACTCGACAGCTCTTCCACGGCGGGATGCGAGAGGAGGCGCTCCTTCATCGCCTCCGCGCGTGCAATCGTGTCCGGCGACGAGTGCAGCTTCTCCACGAAACCGCGCAGTGCCTGGTCGAACTGCTCCCGGAGCGGATGCTCGTCGTCGGCAGATACCTGCTCCAGCGTGCGCTCGATGCCGGTGACGATCTTCTGGTAGACCTTGTCGTCCACCGCACCCGGTACCCACCACGGGCTCTCTTCCGCGATGCGGACGCGAATGAGCTCCTTGTTGTCGCGCACGATGCGGCTCACGAGCGTCACCAGCTTGTCGAGCATCTCCTGGTGTCGGTCATCCGCCGTGGCCAGGGCGAGCAGGTCGGCAAGCAGCGGCGCGACCTGTGCCTTCTTCAGCTGTGCGACGAGCGTCTCGTGCACGGTGGCCTGGAGCTCCTCGCCGGGAATCGATTCCGCCGCGCGCGCCACCCCGCCGGCAATCGCGCGCGCGACGCGCACCTGGTGCTCGGGCGCCGACAGCCACGTGGCCGCGCGCTCACCCAGGTGCATGCCCGCGAGCTGGCGCGCGATCACGTCGCGCGCGAGGAAGTTGTTCCCAACGAAGTTGCCGAGGCTACGCCCGATGCGGTCCTTGCGCTGCGCAACGATGGCGGTGTGCGGAATCGGAATGCCGAGCGGGTGGCGAAACAGCGCCGTCACGGCGAACCAATCGGCAATGCCGCCCACCATCGCCGCCTCCGACGTGGCGCGCACGAGGCCCACCCAGAACGGCGACACGTCCGGATTGAAGTGGGCAAAGATTGCCGTCGCTGCAAAGAGCACGGCGAACGCGGCGAGCAGCGCAGTGGCCCGCCGGCGCATCACGGCGTATAGGCGAGCCTTTTCGGAATCGTCCCGGACGACGAGCAACGTGATTCGGGGTGATGCGTGATTGGTGGAACGGCGGACTGCGACGAGCGTTGAACGTGGAGGCCGCGGATTGGGCGGATGTTGCGGATCTACACGGATTCGCTTGGTGTTCGGGGGCAGCTCCGCGCGCCGGTTCTCACCCTGAGAAGAAAACCATGACATCAAACTCTTTCTGGCCGCGGGGAGTGCTGGCGTGCACCGCTACCTGACTCCTCTCGGGGCAATCCGGACAATCCGTATGATCCGGCAAATCCGTGGCAAAGCCGTACAACTATCAGCGCTCTGGTCGCCGTTCGCCGATCACAGTTGCCCATCTCCATTCTCCAGCGAGCGCCAGAGGTACCAGCTCGCCACCGATGCATGCGGCCGCCACCTCTCGCCAATCTTCAGTACGTCCTTTGGCGTGGGGCGTTTCTTCAGCCCGTAGGCGCGCTGAATCGCGTTCTGCACGCCGAGGTCCAGCTCCGGCAGCACGTCGGGACGTCCGAGGCGGAACATGAGGAACATCTGCACCGTCCAGCGCCCGATGCCTTTCACCTGGATGAGGTGCTCGATGATCGCGTCATCCGGGAGTCGACCGAGATGCGCCAACGGTAGCGACCGGTTGGCGACGCGCTCGGAGAGATCGCGGAGGTAGCCCATCTTCTGACGCGAGAGCCCTGCGGCGCGGAGCTTCTCGTCCTCCGTGGTGAGCACGAGCTCGGCGCGTGGACGCGCGCCCGGATAGATCTCGCAAAAGCGCCGAAGAATGGTGCCCGCCGCCTTGCCCGAGAGCTGCTGGTAGACGATTGACCGCACCAGCGCGTCGTAGTGCGTGCCGGTGCGGCGGTAGTCAAGGCGGCACGGACCCACGCGGGCGATCACGCCGGCGAGCACCGGATCGACGCGCTTGAGGTGGTTGACCGCGGTTCGGTGTTGGTGGGCCATGGACCAAAGGTAGCGGCGAGCGGCGAACGGCGAACGGCGGGAGCGTTACGTTTCGTCGAGGACAGGCCGTTCGCCGTTCTCCGCTTGCCGTTCGCCGAAAACAACGTGACTCGACTACTCAACTATTTTTTGAAGGGGCTCGTCTTTCTCGCGCCCCTCGCGGTGACGATCTACGTCTGTGTCGCGATCTTCACGACGATCGACGGGTGGCTCGGACTACCGATACCGGGCGCGGGATTCGCCGTGACCGTGGTGCTCATCACGGTGTTCGGATTCCTCGCACAGAGCTTCCTCACGCGCGGCTTGCTGAACGGGGTGGAGCGCCTGTTGGACCGGCTGCCGTTCGTGCGACTGCTGTATTCGTCCACGAAGGACCTGCTCAATGCGTTCGTGGGCGACAAGCGCCGCTTCGACAAACCGGTGCTGGTGGCGCCGTATCCGGGCGGTGCGGCACGCGTGATTGGCTTCGTCACGCAGGAGTCGTTGGTGAGCCTCGGCTTGGCTGACCACGTGACGGTGTACCTGCCATTCTCGTACAGCATTGCCGGTGCGCTCTGGGTCTTTCCTGCCACCGCACTCACGCCCATTCCCGCCGACAGCGCCGACGTCCTCGCATTCGTCGTGTCCGGTGGCGTCACCGCGCCGCCTGGATTGACGCGTCAAGCAACAATGCGCCTCGACGAGTGACGTACGCGTCAGCGCTGGGGCAGGGCGCGCAGTCGAGCGCGAAAGGCGGTGTAGCTGGGGTCGTCGGTGCGGAGGCCGCGTAGCGCCACGGGATCGATCGCTTCGATGGCTCGGCGCGTCTCCCGAATGCGGTCTTCCTCGAGGGGATGAGACGCGAAGAACGCCTCGATGCGCATCGGCGACGTGCGTCGCTCCTCGAGCAACCGCTCGAACAGCATGGGAATCCCCTTCGGGTCGATGCCCGTCCGCATGACGATCGCCACCGACTCGCTATCCGCCTCGATCTCGTCGGAACGGCTGTACTTGGCGAACAACGCCGAGCCGCCGATCTGGATCGCGGCGTTCGCGACATCGCTGCCGCAGATGTTGGTGAGGGTGCAGGTGAGCGTGATGGCGACGTTGGCTTTCTTGCCCTTCTGCATCTGCTCCACCGAGTGCCGCTGGACCACGTGCCCGATCTCGTGACCCAGCGCGCCGGCCAGCTCGTCGAGGTGTTGCGCGCGCTCGATCAGCCCGCGATTCACGTAGATGAATCCGCCCGGCAGCGCGAACGCATTCACTTCCTTGCTGTCCACGACGTAGAAACGCCAATCCAGGTCTGCGCGGGAGGTGGTCCGCGCCATCGACATGCCGAGCTGCTGGACGTAGTCCGCAACGGCGGGATCGCGGAGGAGCGGAAGCTTCGCCTCGATCTGCTGCGCGTTCTGTCGTCCGATCGCCACCTCCTGATCTTCAGAGACGTCGCAGGAGACCAGACCGGCCATGAGCGCTACCGAAAAAACTGAGCATCGAGCTGTCAGTAGCAGCGAGCTTGAGCCGGAGCCGGAGCCGGAGCCTGAGCGTGCGCTTGGGCTTGAGCTCCAGCTCCGGCTCAAGCTCTTGCTCGCGGTTACTGACAGCTCAAAGCTCATCCGTGTCCGTCTCCGTGCTGCATTCGGCGCCACTCATGGTTGAGGTGGTCCCGCCGTCACCACATCGGATACACGCTCGCGCTGGTGCTCGTTCCGGCTGAACAGCAACACGAGCGCGTTGTCGCTCTCGATGACCGTTCCCTCGCGGAGCACGCCTACGGGCTTGCCCTGGGGGATGAACCTGAGCGTGTCCAATGCCGCGGCGGCGCGGCGCCGTGCGAGCGGGTCCGGGAAGAAATACGCGGCCAGCGCCGCGTTGCCGATCGACAGCAGCACGGGGGTGACGCCAACCGCGGGCAGGTCGCCGGGCTTCTGCGTCGTGGTCTGCGGCGCCAGGCCCGACGACTCCAGCCGCGCGCGCAGCTGGCAGTCGCCCCAGTGCCCCGTGCGCGGGCAGGTC
>JANOIJ010000194.1:0-45416 GCA_031407575.1 Gemmatimonadaceae bacterium
ACAACCTGAGCCGGCGACTCGGCGCGATCGTGGACAGCGTCAACGCGGCGCAGGCGACGCCGTTCGTGATCGATCGCGACTTTGATTCAGCCACACACCCGGAGCACATCTTCGAGCGCAGCGATCACTTCAGCTATGCGCGCAAGGGCATCCCGATCGTCTTCTTCACCACGGGCATGCACGCGGACTACCACGCCGTCAGTGACGACGCGTCGAAGATCGACTACGAGAAGATGGCGCGGGTGGCGAGACTGATGCGCGACGTCGCAACGGCGGTGGGCAATTCGGCCAAGCGGCCGCGCTAAGGCACTGTGCGCTGCGTCACTCCGGCGAGACTCCGCTGGTAGCAGTCGCGAGACATGAGTGCCAGTTGTGTACGCTTCGCACGATTGCGTCGTCACAGGGTATAGAGGGCACAGATGTGCCTGTCTGCCTTGTCGACGACGACAACCTGCGGAGGGAGTACATGATTCTCGCCAATACGAGACACTCACTCACACGTAGCGATGCCGAGCTCGTGGCGCGGCTCATCGCGCGCGACTCGGGAGACGAGCTCTCCAGCGTGGAACGCGAGCTCAGCGATCATGGGATCGATGCGGTGCTGGATGACCCGCGACTGTACGGTGCGTTGCTACGGTCGCGCCAGGGTGGTTGCGCATCCCTTCCGCTCTTCGCGTACGTGATCATTCGGCATGCGCTTCGGCGGCTCGGCGAAGACGATCGCATGCTGGCCGACTACGTCGCGGCGGTGTTCATGCACTTCGGCTTGCGCGATCGCGCCACGCGCGTGGCGCCGAGCGACGACCAGACGTACGACACGCTCGCGGAGCTCGCGCAGGACTGCGACGATCCGGATGCGCGACGCAGTTTTCTCGTGCAGACGCACCTCGGCAATTACGCGTTGTGGATGAGCGGCCTGTATCCCGACTTCATCGAACATCGCCGGTGGCGGCGCGGCGGACCCGACCTCGACTACTTCGAGGAGATGGGCCGGCTCGGCTTTCGGCTCGCGGCGGATCATCGCCTGGCCGACAATCACGGCATGGCCACGCTCTATGCGACTGCGGCCGAGCGGTTTGGTCTTCTCCGCGCGGCCCTGAACGACGTGAGCGACGCGCTCCTGTTTCCGAACACGTACTCGCCCGAGCGACTGATCCGGCAGGTGGAAACAGAAGCGCGGTGGCGTCGGCTGAATTGATGCATGGTCCAGTGGAGCGGACCGCGCTTGCGGTTCGATGTGTTCCAACGGCGTGCTCGAAGGGCGTGCTCGAAGGGCGTGCTCTCACGGCGTGCTCTCACGGCGTGCTCTCACGGCGTGCTCTCACGGCGTGCTCCAACGGCGGGCTCGAACGACGTACTCCAACGGGGTGCTCCAACGAGGGGAGATTCTCCGCGACGTTCACCCCGACCGAAGCGGAGCACTCCGGTCGATGAGGCGTGCGGTGGCGGTCGCAAAGGCGTCGAACAGCGCGCGGTCCCACGGTTCAGGCGTCGACGTGAGCTCTTCCGGGTGCCACTGCGCTCCCACCATCCACCAGTCATCGCCGCGCCACTCCGCGCCCTCGATGACGCCGTCCGGTGCGAGCGCGACGGCCACGAGCCCTTCACCGAGCGTCGCCACGGCTTGATGGTGAAACGAGTTCACCGTCAGGGTGTCGGCACCGAGTGCGGCGGCGAGACGCGAGTGGGGATCGACGCTGATGTCGTGGACCCGTGCGTCACGCGGGGCAGTGCTGTCGTGTGCGAGCGCGTCCGACCATTCGCTGGCGATGTCCTGCACGAGGGTGCCGCCGAGCGCGACATTCGCCACCTGTATGCCGCGGCAGATGGCAAGCGTGGGCAGCCCACGCCCACGCGCCGCGCGCACCAGCGCGAGCTCGAAGGCGTCGCGCACCGGGTGCACGTCGCCGAGGGCGGAATGCCTCTCGTGCCCGTAGTGGTGGGGATCAACGTCTTCGCCGCCCGTGAGGAGCAGGCCGTCCATGCCGTCGAGCATTGCATCGGCGTCGTCCAGGCCGAGGACCGGCAGCACATAGGGCCGCATGCCGGCCAGGCGAACGGCGCTGGTGTAGGACGCATTGGCGCGCACGCGCAGCACGCCGCGGATAAATTCGGTGGTGGCAGTGACGGCGACAGCGGGGAGATTCGTCACGGGCGATCGGGTTGCGAGGGCGCGAGCGGAGCCTGTATCCTAAGCGCGCGTGCCCAGCCCCTCCAGCGCTGCGCATGACGCCCTACATTCGAAGTACCTCGAGACGATCATGTTCGATTCTTTTCGCCAGTCATTGAACGACCTGATGGATCGCGCGACGCCGCCCGAGGAGCGTCGCGCGGTACTCACGCGCATGAAGGCGACGCTCGTGCAGGCGCGCCTGGGCCTGGATGACCTGCGCGCCGGGCCGCGCGAGACGCGCGCGCGCCTGGAGACCGAGTTGCGCGAACTGGAGACCATGCGTCGCCGAAAGGCTGCGGCCGCAGGAATCAGCGACGCTGAGACACTCGCGCTGGCGGAGAAATACGAAGCGCATCATGCCCAGCGAGCGGAAGTGATGCGACGCAAGCTCGAGGCGCAGGACGCCGAGCTGGCCATGGCAGAGGCCGAAGTGGCGGAGATGACCGCTGAGTTGAAGAAGGCCGTCTCCACGGGCGGCATGCCGGGCGCGCCATCGCTGGCCGACGAGGCGCGTGTGCGCGACGAGGTGGAGAGCGTCCTGGATGGCGGCGCGGCCGTCGCGGACGAGATCGATGCGCTGGGTCGTGCGAGCGCGCGTTCCGCGCGCGATGCGGAAGCGGACCGACAGCTCGCCGAGCTGAAGCGTCGCATGGGGAAATAGCCAGCCGTGGTGACGCGCGCGCTGCCGCGAGCGATGTTGCTCGCGGCGCTGCCCTGCGCATCGCTTGCGGCGCAGCAGGTGGGGACCGACGCGCAGCCGTCCATGTCGCCATCCGGGCGGCAGACGGTGGCGTGCATCGGGCAGCGGATCGACGACATCGTCGTGTACTCCGAGGCGCCATCGGTGGCGGCGCTGAAACGGGTCCCGGCACTGCAGCGCATCGCCAACGCGCTGCACGCGACCACGCGGTCGGAGCTTATCCGCCGCTTCATGCTGCTCGACGAGGGACATCCGTGCTCGGAACTCCGCCGCGCGGAATCGGAGCGCATCCTGCGCGCGCAGCCGTTCATCGCCGACGCGGACGTCTACGTCATTCCGAACGATCACGGCGGCGTCGATCTGGAAGTGCGGACGAGCGACGAAGCGTCCATCGTGTTCGGGGGCGGCGTCCGCGCGCGATCACCGAACGTGTATTTCCTGCTGGTCGGCAACGCGAACCTCGCAGGGCAAGGGCTGTACGTCTCGTCGTGGTGGCGAGACGGTGACGGGTTGCGCGACGCGGTGGGCGGCCGCGTAGTGGACCGCCAGTTTCTCGGTCGCGCATGGGTGTTCGGCCTGGAGGGAGAGCGCGCGACGTTGGGCGGCTCGTGGCGCATCGAAGGGACGCAGCCCTACCTCACCGATCTCCAGCGCCTCGCGTGGCGCGCGCGTGCCGGCAGTTCCAAGGGGTTCGTGGAGCTGCGCATGCCCAATCGCGACATCCCGACCCTGGCGAGCGAGCGAACCTACTTTGATATCGGCGGCATCGTCCGAGTGGGACCGCCAGGCCGGCTGAGCCTCTTCGGCGCGTCGCTGACGGGAGACGACGAGCGCACCGGCGACCGTCTGCTGCTGCCGCGGGATGGCGTGCTCCTCGACGTGGGCCGCACACCACGAGAGTACGCTCCGCACCGCATTGCCCGCGCGAACGTTCTCTGGGGCATCCGCGACATCAACTTCGTCCGCCGCGAGGGACTCGACGCGCTCACCGCCGTGCAGGACGTCCCCATCGGCTTTCAGCTCGGCACGCAGTTCGGGCGTAGCGTGGCGCTGCTGGGCGCGCGGGAAGATGACATCTTCATGGCGGGCGACCTCTACGTCGGTGCGGCATCGGGCATCGCGACGGTGCGCGTACAGGCGCAGGGTGAAGGGCGTCGCGGCACTGGCAACAAGCAGTGGGATGGCGTACTCACGACGGGCCGCGTTACGCACTACCTCAAGTTCTCGCCATGGCACCTCAACCAGACGGTGGTGGAGTGGAGCGGCGGGTATCGCCAGCGCACGCCGTTTCAGCTGCTGCTGGGTGTGCCGGACGGAGGCGTGCGCGGATACGAGGAGTCGACGTTCGCAGGCGGCCAGCGCGTCGTGGCGCGGATCGAAGAGCGGTTCGTGTTGGGCAAGGTGATGAACCTCGCCGATGCCGGCGTCGCGATGTTCGCGGACGGCGGCCGGCAGTGGGCGGGCGACGTGCCCTTCGGCGTCACGACCACAATAAAGACATCCGTGGGCTTCAGCATCCTCGCGAGCGTTCCGCCACGCTCGGCGCGGCTGTGGCGGTTGGACGTGGCGTTCCCGTTGAACAGCGGTGCGAACGCGCGGTGGACGGTGAAGCTCACGAACGCCGATCGCACGCAATTCACGTTTCGCGAGGCGCGCGACGTGTCGGTGGGACGCGAGCTGACGGTGCCGTCGTCGATCTTCGCCTGGCCATGAAACCCGAGCTGTTGGCCGGCAGCATGTTCGCCAACAGCCAACTGCTCTCAGCGGAGCGGCCCAAGGGCCAGGTGCCAGCGGTCAGCTTCGCAGCGAGAAGCCGTCAGCGGTCCACGCCCACGGAGAAACGTCAGCTCTTGGCGCCTGTCGTATTCGCCATCATGCGACGAATCGGCGCGACCATCAGTGCCAGCACCACCGCGGCGCCGAAGAGAAACATCGACGTGATCGTGAACAGCTTGGGTGTCTGCTCGAGCTTCTCCGGATCGACGTTGCCGCCGACGAGTCCGGCGATGAGGTTGCCCACTGCCGTCGCGAGGAACCAGATGCCCATCATCTGCCCCACGTACTTGCGCGGCGAGAGTTTTGTCATTGACGAGAGTCCGACGGGGCTGACCATCAGCTCGCCGACGCTCTGGAAGAAGTAGCTGGCCACGAGCCACCACGGGGACACCTTGAGCACGCCGCCGCTGGCGACGATGCGGTTGGCCGCGATGATCATCAACGCGAAGCCGATTCCCGCGAAAGCCAGTCCGAACGCGAACTTGCCCGGGCTCGAGAGATCACCGCCCTCGCGTCGGCTCAAACCAAGCCATACGGCGGCCATCAGTGGCGCGCACAGGATGACGAACAGCGAGTTGATGGACTGGAACCAGGACGCCGGCATCTCGAAACCGCCGATGTTCCGATCCGTGAAATCGCGCGCGAAGAGGTTGAGCGACGTCGGCGCCTGCTCGAACGCCGACCAGAAGATGGCCGAGAACACGAACAGTACCATGATGACGCCGACGCGCTTCCGCTCGTCCGCGGTGAGTCCGCCCGCCGAGAAGATGTACCCGAAGTAGAGCACGGCCGTGCCGACGAGCACGTACGTCATGTTCCTGCCGATCGCCTGCGGGTTGGGCGTGATGACGCCGAGCGCCGCCAGCACCACCACGAGCGCGACAATGCCCAGCCCGATTGCGACCGCAAGCTTTCCGCGGCTCTGCTCGCGGGCATGAACGACAGGATCGGGATGCGGCGTGGGCGCCAGGCCGAGGTTGCCGAGGGTCTTCTTGTGGAGCGCGAGGAAGGTGAGCAGCCCGATGAGCATGCCGACGCCAGCGGCGCCGAACCCCCAGTGCCAGCCGACCGACTCACCGAGGATGCCAGTCACGATCTGGCCGACAAACGCGCCGGTGTTGATGCCCATGTAGAAGATCGAGAAGCCGGCATCGCGCCGCGCGCCGCCTTCCGGATAGAGGTCACCGACGAGGGCAGAGATGTTCGGCTTGAGCAGCCCCGTGCCCATCACGATGAAGATGAGGCCGAGGAAGAACGGCACCTTCCCGAGCGCGAACGCAGACAGGCCGATGAGCAGGTGGCCCGTTGCGATCATTCCCGCGCCGTACATGATCGCGCGCCGCAAGCCGAGCAGGCGGTCGGCAATCCATCCACCCGGCAGCGACGCGAGGTACACGCTGGCGGCGTAGATCCCGACGATGGCCGATGCCTGCGTGCGCTCGAAACCGAACCCGCCCTGAGCCAGCGCCGCGGACATGAACAGGATCAGTAGCGGGCGCAATCCGTAATACGAGAACCGCTCCCACATCTCGGTGACGAAGAGCGTCGAGAGGCCGCGCGGATGACCGAAGAAGCTGCGGTCGGATTCCCCGAATCCCGATGGCGGTTCGTCGTGCGTGAGGCTTCCTGCCTGCGGTTGGGAGAAGACCGACTTGTCGTTGGTCATGCGGATGGCAGGGGTTGGGGCGAAGCGACCGAGACGCCGCGATGCAGTGCGGCGAGAGGGAGATAGAAGTCGGGCGGGTTGGTGCCGCCGGCGGCGCGCTGTGCATCGAACGTCACTGTTGTTGGCGGCTGCTTGATGCAGGCAGCCCAGTGACCAGGTGCCTTCTCCTCGAGTGGCGGGACGATGGCCGCGCAGGCGGCGTCGCGCGCGGGATGCTGGCAGCGCGGATGAAAGACGCAGCCCGACGGCGGGTTGGCCGGTGACGGGACGTCGCCAGCGAGCAGGATGCGCTCGCGCTTGACGCCGGGGTCCGGTGCCGGCACCGCGGACAACAGCGCCTGTGTGTACGGCATGATCGGCGTGTTGTACAGCGCGTCGACGGACGCCGTCTCCACGATGTGACCGAGGTACATCACCGCGACGCGGTCGGCGATGTGCTCCACCACGGAGAGATCATGCGCGATGAACAGGTAGGCGAGCCCGCGGTCGCGTTGGAGGTCCTGAAGCAGGTTCACGACCTGCGCCTGCACGCTGACGTCGAGCGCGCTCACCGGCTCATCACACACGATGAACGTGGGCTCCACCGACAGCGCGCGCGCGATGCCCACGCGTTGCCGTTGGCCGCCGGAGAACTCATGCGGATAGCGACTCGCGTAATCGGGACGCAATCCGACTTCCTCGAGCAGTTGCCGTACGCGCGCATCCGCGGCAGCGCCTTCGGCGAGTTCGTGAATGGTGAGCCCTTCGCGAACGATCGCGCCGACGGACATGCGCGGATTGAGCGACGAGAACGGATCCTGGAAGACGATCTGCATCTTGCGTCGCAGGCGTCGCAGGTCGCCGGCGCCGAGTGCGAGAACGTCGTTGCCGTCGAACTGCACGGAGCCTGACGTCGGCTCGATGAGGCGGAGAATCGCGCGGCCGGTGGTGGACTTGCCGCAGCCGGACTCGCCCACGAGCGCGAGCGTCTCACCGGCGGCCACGTCGAACGAGACGCCATCCACCGCGCGCACCTGTCCGCTGACCTTCCCGAAGACGCCGCTCCTGATGGGGAAGTGCTTCACGAGGTTGCGCGCGGAGAGCAACGTCATGCCGCTGATGCTCCCGCGAGTGCGGCGATGGGCGTGTGTGGATGCGCGCGTCGATCGGGCTCCACGGCGAGGTGACAGCGCGACGTATGCCCTCCACCGATCTGGTAAAGCGGAGGATGCTCGGTCGCGCAGCGCTCCCATGCGTAGCTGCACCGCTCGCGAAAGCGACAGCCAGCGGGCCAATCTGTCGGCGGTGGAACCGTTCCCGGGATGGTAGCGAGACGCTCCGCGGTTCCGCCCACGCGTGGCATCGCGCCGAGAAGGCCTTCCGTGTACGGGTGATGCGCGTGCGCGAAGAGGTCGACCGTCGTCGCCTGCTCGACCACCTCGCCCGCATACATCACGACCACCCGCGAGCAGTTCTCCGCCACGACGCCGAGGTCGTGCGTGATGAGGAGGATGGAGGTGCCGAGACGCCGGGTGAGGTCCGCGAGCAGCTCGAGGATCTGCGCCTGGATGGTGACGTCGAGCGCGGTGGTGGGCTCGTCGGCGATGACGAGTGCCGGGTTCATCACGAGCGCCATGGCGATGACGACGCGCTGCCGCATGCCGCCGCTGAGCTGGTGCGGATACTCGCCCGCGCGCTGCTCGGGAGCTGGAATGCCGACGAGTCGCAGCATCTCCACGGCTTTCGCGGCGGCATCGCGCTTCGACGCGCCGGCATGAATGCGCGCGACCTCGGCGATCTGGTTGCCGATGGTGAACACGGGATTCAGCGCCGTCATCGGTTCCTGGAACACCATGGCGATGCGGTTGCCGCGAATCTGCTGCATCTCACGTTCGCCGAGCGCGAGCAGGTCCTTTCCTTCAAAGCGGATGGCGCTGCCGGACTCGATGCGGCCGGGCGCGCGAATCAAGCGGAGAATGGAGAGCGCGGTGACGCTCTTGCCGCATCCGGACTCGCCGACGACCCCGACCGTCTCGCCCTTGCCCACGTGGAACGACACGCCATCCACCGAGCGCGCGGTGCCGTTGTCGGTGTAAAAGTATGTGCGGAGGTCGTCGAGCTCGAGGAGCGGCGTGCTCATGCCTGCCGGCGCGAAGTGTCTTCGGTCATCGTCGAGGGAAGCTGCCGTGGGTCGAGCGCATCACGCAAGGCGTCCGCGAGCGCGTTGCAGGCGAACACCGTAACGAGGATGGCGAGCCCGGGGAACACGGTGAGCCACCACAGGTCCGAGACGCGCTCGGATCCGTCCTGGATGATGCTGCCCCACGAGGCCGCCGGCGGCCGGACGCCGATGCCGAGGTACGACATGCCTGCCTCGAGGAGGATGACGTTCCCGATGGCGAGTGCGGACGCTACGATCGCGGGTCCGACGGCGTTCGGCAGCACGTGGCGCACGAGGATGCGCGAGGGGCGCGTGCCGAGTGCGCGCGCGGCCGTCACGTAGTCCGACTCGCGCACCGCGAGTGTCTCCGTGCGCACGAGGCGGCACACGGTGAACCAGGACACCGCCGCGATCAGCAGCGTGAGAAAGACGGTCCCGATGTCGTCCCACAATGCGATCACGACGATGATGAGCAGCAGGTTGGGAAGGGACGCCGCCGCGTCGACGAACCGCATGATCACGGCATCAATCAGGCCGCCATTGTATCCCGCGATTGCGCCGATCAGCGTACCGAGGGTCACGGCGATCGCGACCGCGCTGAGCGCGATGCTGAGCGACACGCGCGTGCCGAAGATGAGGCGCGAGAGCACGTCGCGGCTGAAGGTGTCAGTCCCGAGTGGGTGCGCGAATGACGGTGACTGGCTCTGGAGGTTGACGATGTCGAGCTGTGCACGCGGGTCGTAGGGCGCGAGCAGGGGCGCCAACACCGCACTCATGGCGATGACGCCGAGCACGCCGAGGGCGATCCAGACGCGCGAGTCGCGTCGTAGCCGCGCGGTGACGCCGGGCCCGCCACGCGCCGGGTGTGCCACTTAGCGAAGCCGGATGCGCGGGTCCGCAACGGCGACCGCTACGTCCGCCAGGAACGCGCAGCTCACCACGATTGTGCTCATGACGAGCACACCGGCCGTGACGAGCGGATAGTCGCGCGCGGCGATGGCATTCACGGTGATCAAGCCCATGCCGGGCCACGAGAAAACTCTCTCGACGAAGATGGCGCCGCTGGCGAAGGCGGGCAGATACAAGCTGACGAGCGTGATGGTCGGCAGCAGCGCATTCCGGAACGCATGCCGCCGCACGGCCGCGCGCCAGCTGAGCCCCTTGGCCAGCGCCGTGCGCATGTAGTCGCTCGGCAGGATGGTGAGGAGCGCACCGCGCTGGAAGCGGGCGACGCCAGCCGCCGTGAGCAGTGCGAGCGTGAGCACGGGCAGCACGAGGTGCATCACCCGGTCCATGAGTTGCTGCATCGGCGTGAGGTACTCGTGCATCACCGGATCGACCATCCCGCCCGCCGGAAAGATCGGCAGGCGATACGCGAAGACCATCAGCATCAGCAGCGCGAGCCAGAAGTCGGGTACGGAATAGAGGAGCAGCAACACGCGCCCCATCCACTTATCGCGGCGACCGCCGGGCCGCTCGGCCTGGAGTACGCCGATCGACAGGCCGATCGCGAAGCTCAAGATGAGTGCGAGGCCGGAGAGCAGGAGCGTCCGCGGCATTGCGTCCCGGAAGACATCGCGCACGGGCTTCCGTTTCGAGAAAGAGTAGCCCAGCTGGCCGCGCGCGACGTTGGAGACCCAGCGCACGTATTGCTCGCTCACCGGGCGGTCGAGACCATAGCTCGTCCGCCAGTGCTGGCGTACCGCCTCGGTGATGTTCGGTCGCTCGAGCGAGGTCGCAATGGGATCGCCCGGGGCGAGCCGCAGGACGAAGAAGGACAGCGTCGTGATGAACGCGACGACGCCGATCGCCTGGGCAAACCGCGCAATGACGTACCGCCGCACCGGCTACGGTGTGGGCCGAAGACCGATGCGGTCGCGCGCGTTGCGCTCGTTCGCTGGAATCCACCACTCGCCGAGACCGCTCCACCAGCCATCAGCACGCAAGGGCGTCGTGCGGATGCGCTTATGGAGCCCCGCAACCGGATGCAACTCGTAGAGCCAGATGCCAGGCGCGTCCTCAATGATGATCTCGAACGCGCGACGCGCATACGACCTGGTTCGCGCTGGATCGAATGCGAGCGTGGCACTGTCGAGCAGTGCATCGACGGTAGGATTCGCATAGGACGTGAAGTTCAAGCCATCAGCGCCGATGGACGCGCTGGACCACGTCTGCCTGAATCCCGACACGCTGGGATCCGTATTCCACTGCGCCATCTCCGCGTCGAAGGAGCGGCTGTTCTGCTTGGCCACGAAGCTGCCGAAATCGCCTTCGTCGATCCTGGCTGCGACGCCGATGCGCCTGAACGCCTCCTGCAGCAGGACGGAGTACTGCTTGCGCGCGGCGCTGGAATTCGGACTCGAGATGCCGAACTCGAAGCGACGCCCATTCTTTGTGCGGATGCCATCCGGGCCAGGCAGCCAGCCCGCTGAGTCCAGCAGTGCCTTCGCCTTTGTCGTGTCGTATGCGATTTGTGGAAGCGTCGTATCGGCCACAAGCACGCCCTGCGGGAAGGGGCCATACAGCAAGACGCCGATGGTGTCGAAGACATTCTTGAGCATCGCGCGCCGATCGACGGCCATCGTGAGGGCGCGTCGCACGGCACGATCGGCAAAAATCGGATGCGGCTGCGAGAGCGCCTTCGGATCTGCCAGGTTGAACGCCATGAAGGAATAGCCGAGCGACGGATACGGCATCGTCTTGCGGGCGGTATCCGTGGCCATCTTGGTCAGGTGCTCGGCGCGCAGGTTCTCGAAGATGTCGGCATCGCCGGCGAAGAATCGCGTGACCGCTGCGTTGAAGTCCGGTGAGATCGCGAAGACGACGCGATCCAGCTTCGGGCGGCCGCGGTAGTTCGCGGTGTCCGCGACGATCTCGATGAGCGCGCCCGCTTCCCATTTGGCGAGGCGGAACCTGCCGGACCCGACGCCCCGCCGGGCAACCTCGGCATCCTTGAGCTTGGCGGCCGGCGTGTTGGACAGAATGTGCTCCGGCACAGTGAGAACCTGGTACACGAAATCGTAGAACTGCTCAGGGGTGCGTCGCTTGAACCACGCGACGGCCGTCAGCGAGTCGCGCACCGACACCGAGTCCAGGTTGGTGATCGTCACGGCGACGGGCGACCCGAAGGACGGATCCTTGATGAGCCCGACCGTATAGCGCACGTCGCTCGCGCGCACCGGCCGACCGTCATGCCACCGTGCCCGGGGATTGATGTGAAAGGCGATGGACAGCGAGTCGGGCGCCCATTCCCAGCGCTCGGCGAGTTGCGGCGTGAAGCCCTTGTCGCCCACGGCGCTCAGGTTGGTCCCGATGTCTGCGAGCCGATCGTACACGAGATCGGTGACCTGCCTGTCGGTGAGCGTGGTGACGAGCAGCGGCAGCATTGTCGCCGCGTCGCCCGGCGTGGCGATGACCACCGTGCCCCCGAGATCCGCCGGTCCGGCGGTAGCAGGCGCCTGCTCGATTCCCTTGCATCCGACAACGGCGAGTGTGACGACGAGAAACGACGCAGACTGGAGGAGGCGACGACGCGACGTCGAGACGGAACGTGACATGGGAACCGGTGCGAGTGGGCGAGCGCGGGAACGATGAGTGGGCGTCGGCGCGATCAATAATGACGTTTGCACCGCGGTCGCGTCACCGCCTCCACGTCCATGCGGCGTCGCGATAGTGCCTCGCGAACAAGATACGCTCGGCGTCGCACTCGTGGTCGTCGCCGAGCATGGTGGCGCCAGCGTCCTCGCTTCGGCGCACCGCGGCAATCATGGCGTCCGCGAACTCGTCGAGATCGGGCGCACGTCCAAGCAGTCCGCGAAGCGTGGCTGGTGTGGGCGCCGGGGCAGGAGCCTCACACATCACGAGTGGAATCAGGTGCTGATCGTCATCCACGAGGATGGAACCGTGCTGAAGCAGCGCGCCGGCGTCGCGCCACTGGGCGCTGCCGGCCAGCTTGCGGCCTCCGGCCACGATTTCTCCCGCGGCCGGCTCGGCGAAGCAGGGCAGGGCCGTGGGCGCGTGTGCACGCGCGGCCGGCTCGGCGAGCGACGCGGGCACGCCCATCGAGCCGAGCGCATCGACGAGGAGATGGTTGATGCGACGGTACATCGCCGTGAGGCCGCTCGCGTCGGTCACCGGCGCGGTGACGCTGTATGTGAGTTCGCGATGGTGCAATAGCGCGCGGCCACCGGTCGGCCGGCGCACGACGGTGACGCCGCGACGCCCGAGCGCTGATTGGTCGTAGGTGTCTCGCGCCCGCTGGTTCCGCCCCAGCGAGAGCACGGGCGACGACCATCCGTACAGGCGAAGCACCGCTTCGCCCGTGCGGCGCGCGCGACCCATGAGGGCATGGTCCAGCGCCATGTTCTCGGGACCGTTCATGAGGGGAGAAGCCAGCAGACGCCAGCGCACGAGCCCGTCGCTATTTTGCAGTGGAATCCGGGGTTGCTTGACCCCGAAGATAGCTTTGTGAACAGCCCGCCACCCGCGCGCTCCACACCTACATTCGCACTTACCGGCGCGATGCCCGAGCGCCTGAGGCTTGGATGACGACGACCACACGTTCTGCGCCCCGCCCCCTGACGAGCGCCGACTCGTTTGTCCCCCGCCACATCGGGCCGAACGAGGCTGAAATCGCCGAGATGCTCAGTCTGCTCGGCTATGCGTCGTTGGACGCCTTGATCGACGCAACCATCCCCGAGGCCATTCGCTTCCGGAAGCCGCTGGCCATTCACGGCGGCCGCAGCGAGCACGAAGCGCTGGCCGCGCTCCGCGCCATCGCGGACAAGAATCGCGTCTTCCGCTCATACCTTGGCTACGGCTACCACGACACCCTCACGCCGCCGGTGATCCAGCGCAACATCCTGGAGAATCCCGGCTGGTATACCGCCTACACACCCTACCAGGCGGAGCTTGCGCAGGGCCGGCTCGAGGCACTGCTCAACTACCAGACGATGGTGATTGACCTGACGGGTTTGGAGATCGCGAACGCGTCCCTGCTCGACGAGGGGACAGCGGCGGCCGAGGCGATGTTTCTCGCGTACCAGGCCAAGGGGAGCGACGCGAAGCACACGTTCTTCATCGACGCGCGGTGCCATCCGCAGACCATCGACGTCGTGTCCACGCGCGCCAGGGCACGCGGCATTGGCGTGAGCGTGGGCAACGCGGAGACCGCTGCCTTCGGCGCCGAGGTCTTCGGCGTCCTGCTCCAGTATCCCACCACGGACGGCGCGGTGGTGGACTATCGCGAGACGTGCGCGCGTGCGCACGCGGCGTCGGCGCTGGTGGTGGTGGCGGCAGACCTCATGAGCCTCGTGCTGCTGGCACCGCCCGGTGAGTGGGGTGCGGATGTGTGCGTCGGCAACACGCAGCGGTTCGGCGTGCCGCTGGGGTACGGCGGGCCCCACGCCGCATTCTTCGCCACCAAGGACGAGTTCAAGCGCATGCTGCCGGGCCGCATCATCGGCGTGAGCCGCGACTCCAGCGGACGGCCCGCGCTGCGCATGGCACTCCAGACGCGCGAGCAGCACATCCGCCGCGAGAAGGCGACGTCCAATGTGTGTACGGCGCAGGTGCTGCTCGCGGTGATCGCGAGCATGTACGCGGTGTGGCACGGGCCCGAGGGGCTCACGACCATCGCGCGCCGGCTGCATCGCCGAGCATCGTTGCTGGCCGCGGGGCTCGAGCAACTCGGCCACACCATCGCGAGCGCCGACTTCTTCGATACGATCTCCGTTGAGTTGAGCGGCAAGCAGTCGGCCAGCCTGATGCTCGCGGCGGCCGCGGCGCAGGGTGTGAATCTCCGTCAGGCGGGCGAGCGCACGGTGATCGTGGCGCTGGACGAGACCGTCACGGACGACGACGTGCAGGCGCTGTTCGTGATCTTCGCGGCGGGCGACGCCGCGCCGGACACCGCTGGGCTGGGTCAGGGCCTGGACGATCGCTTCGACGAACGGTTCGCGCGCACCAGCGAGTTCCTCACGCATCCCGTGTTCAACACCCATCACTCCGAGACGGAGATGCTGCGCTACATGCGCATGCTGGAGTCACGCGACCTGTCGCTCACGCATTCCATGATTCCGCTCGGCAGTTGCACCATGAAGCTCAACGCCACGGCGGAGATGATTCCCGTGACGTGGCCCGAGTTCGGCAAGCTGCACCCGTTCGCGCCGGTGGAGCAGACGCAGGGCTATCAGGAGATGTTCCGGAATCTCGAGGCAGCGCTGGCGGAGATCACGGGCTTCTCAGCGGTGTCGCTCCAGCCGAACGCGGGTTCGCAGGGCGAGTACGCGGGCTTGCTGACCATCGCGGCCTATCATGCCTCGAGAGGAGATGCACACCGAACAATTTGCCTCATCCCCCAGAGTGCCCACGGGACCAACCCCGCGAGCGCGGTCATGGCGGGCATGACGGTGGTGGTAACCAAGACCGATGCACGCGGCAACATCGACGTCGCGGACCTGCGCGCGAAAGCCGAAGCGAACAAGGACAAGCTCGCGGCACTGATGGTGACGTATCCGAGCACGCACGGCGTGTTCGAGGAGTCCATCCGCGAGATCTGCGACATCGTGCACGAGCACGGTGGCCAGGTCTACATGGATGGGGCGAACATGAACGCAATGGTGGGGCTCTGTCGCCCGGGCGACATCGGCGCGGACGTCTGCCACCTCAACCTGCACAAGACGTTCTGCATTCCGCACGGTGGCGGCGGTCCGGGTATGGGGCCAATCGGCGTGGCGAAGCAGTTGGCCCCCTTCCTCCCCGGCAACGCCGTGATCAAGACCGGCGGCACGCAGGCGACGGGCGCAGTGAGCGCAGCGCCATGGGGCAGCGCGAGCATCCTGCCCATCTCCATGATGTACATCGACATGATGGGCGGCGATGGGCTCACGTACGCGACGAAGATCGCCATCCTCAACGCGAACTACATCGCGTCACGGCTCGAGGCGCACTATCCCGTGCTGTACAAGGGCACCAACGGATGTGTCGCACATGAGTGCATCGTGGACCCGCGCGGCCTCAAGGCGAGTGCGGGCATCGAGGTCGAGGACATCACGAAGCGGCTGATGGACTACGGATTCCACGCGCCGACGGTGAGCTTCCCCGTGGCCGGCACGTTGATGATCGAGCCCACGGAGAGCGAGCCGAAGGCAGAGCTGGACCGGTTCTGCGATGCGCTGATTGCCATTCGGGAGGAGATCCGAGCGATCGAGAGCGGCGCGAGCGACCGCGCGGACAACCCACTCAAGCACGCGCCGCACACGATGCGGGCCGTGGTGAGCGACACGTGGGAGCATGCGTACGGCCGTGAGATCGCCGCATTCCCCACCGCGTGGACGCGGGAGCGGAAGTTCTGGCCGTCGGTGGGTCGTGTGGAAAGCGCATATGGCGACCGCCACCTTGTGTGTTCGTGCCCCCCGACGGACGTGTATGCTGAGGACGTCGTCATCGGCTAACGCGTAGCAGCGGTTGAGGTTACGCAGCGGGAGAGAGCCTCTTGGTTCTCTCCCGCTGTCGCGTTATGACATGGCTTCGCGCGGCCTTCCCTGTCGAGTTCGTGACCGCAGTCACCGCTCGGCTGTCTGGGGAATGTTAGCATCACGTCCGTGGTATGTACTATCACTTCGTGTGCCGATTGGGATCGCTGCTCAAGGTCACCGAGGAAGGTGCCGATACTCGAGCGTATGGATCCGTAGCCAAATCTCGGCAAGGCACCGTTACATGGCACCTATGGCAAGCGCGGGAACTCACATGCGGCGCGATCAGGACTCAGGCGTGACGTCGGCCAGCAGGGCGCGACGCGCCTTCACGCTCGTGGAGTTGCTGATCGTGCTTGCGTTGGTCGGCATCGTCGCGTCCATCGCTATCCGCTCGGTTGGCGACACCATTCGCCGAGATCGCGTGCAGAAAGCCGCCGCGATCCTCAGCACGGATCTCGAGCAGGCCTTCGCGATGGCCGCGCGACAGCGCACGCCGATGCTGGTCAGGTTCGACAGCGTGCGCAAGACCTTTTCGGTGGCGGAGCGAGCCGACACCACGCTCAAGTATCGCACGCGGCAGTTCGCCAGTGGCGATCTGGCGCTGGACTACATCTCGGCGAGTCGTCCGACGCTGGACATCATGCCGTCCGGACTCTCCGCTGACACGCTGAGCGTCAAGCTCGGCATCTACAGCAGGGACGGCACACGCTACGACCGCACGGTCCGCATGACGCGCGGTGGCCTCGTGAGGATCAAATAAATGAAACGTGATGGAATTCGCGGCATTCGTCGCGCTGGCAGGCGTCGTTCGGGAGTATCGTTGATCGAAGTGGTGGTCGCGTGCACACTGCTGGCCGTCACCCTCACTGCGCTGACCGGGCTGGCAGCTCGCATGGCGGCTCGTACGCGCAACGTGGGCGTCATCGAGCAGCGCACGGCCACCTACTTCCAGGAAGTCAATCGCGTGGAGTCCATGCCGTACGACTCCCTGTCCAACGGCCGCTTCCTGGTCACGGACTCCGTGAAGTCCGGCAACACATTTTATGTCTGGACGTACACGGTGGGCGCATCGACACAGAATACCAACCCGACCAGTGCCTCCACCTATCGCGACATCACACTGACGGTAACGCCGCGCGCCATTGGCGTGACGTCGGTCACCGGCGTCATCCGCCGAGCCCGGCCGCCGCACTACAACGCCTTCAATACTCCGTGATGCGATACCCACACCACGTCCGCCGCGGCTTCACGATCGTCGAGATCATCACGTCGCTCACGATCATCGCGATCATCGGCTTGGCCATGACCAAGTTGATCCTCGGCCAGACGCGCAGCTTTCAGTATGACAACGGAGCACGTCGCGCCCGCGCGGCAGCGCGCAGCGCAATGAACATCCTGATCACCGACCTCCGGATGACGCAGGACAATGGCGGCGTCTCGTCGGTAGATGCAACGAACCACCGGCGCGTGACCGTGCGCGTACCGACGGTGTTCGGCTTCGTGTGCGAGCTCACCGGCACTGGCATCGTTGCCTCGCTCGTCCCCACCGACTCCTTCCAGCTGGCGACTGGGAAGTACGGCGGCTTCGCGGTGCGCGACTCGGTGAGCGGCATCTACAGCTACGTGAATGCCACGGCCGGCGACACCATCACGGCCACCAACCTCAACCGGTGTCGTGCCGGCGTGAACATCTTCGCGGACACCGCGCGCGTCGCCGGCCGTCAGGGTGGCGTGTTCGTGATGTCGCCAGCACCACCGGGCATCACGGCGGTGGGGTCCCCGATGTTCGTGTGGCAGACCGTGAGCTACGAGTTCAAGGCCTCGAACATCTATCCTGGACGACTCGGTCTCTATCGCACCGTGCTCGGTCGCGCGAATACGGACTCCGCGTCCGATGAGCTGATCGCGCCCTTCAAGTCCACGGCGCGGTTCAGCTACTACACGATGAACCCCTACGGGACGCGCGACGTGCCGTTCGCCGCGCCGCCCGCCAGCCTGAACAACATCCGCGGGTTCCAGATTTTCCTGCCCGCGGAAAGCTCGGACACCATGCCCACCCGCAACACCCCGCAGTCGACCAGCGCGACAACGGCAGTCTTCTTCAAGAACACGAGGTTCCCATGATAGAAATCAACGAACACCATGTGAACGCGGCCGAGCCAGCACCGGGCACACGGCGCGACGGTTTTGCGCTGCCGATGGCCATCGTCGTGCTCTCCCTGCTCACGATGGGTCTCGTCGCCGGCTTCTCGATGACCGCCAGCGAGTTGAGCACGACCGCATCGCAGCGCGCGCAGGCGCGTGCCTACACCAATGCGCAGATGGGATTGGAAACGTTCCTCACCCGCCGCAAGGAGAGGACGGGCACGGGGTCGAGCGCGGTGAGTTTCTGCCCGCACTGCTGGACGGTGAACGCGACGGCGCAGAATGGTGCCATCAATCCGCACCTCAACGGAACGCCAACGCAGCGCGAGACCGTCACCGTCGCATTCAACAACGGCGCCGCGATCGTGCGGGCGACGCCAGTGTGGGTGAACGCGGCGACCGGCAGCGGCAAGTACTTCATCACGTCCACCGGCTACGACAACACCAGCAACATGGCGGGTGGCAGCGGTCGCACCGCCCGCGCATCGCGCACCGTGGGAGTCTTCGTCACCTGGTCCAAGACGACGATGAATGTGGTCGGCGCCTGGACGAGCCTGTCGGGGATCACGAAGCAAGGAACGGGCGTCATCAGCGGCACCGACCGCTGCGGCAGTGGCGTGAATGTCGCCGGCATCTCGGTGCCGCAACTGGCATCCGGCGGCGCCGATCTGCAAGTCAATGGCAACTTCCAGCCGACGGGCTCGCCGCCCTACGACACGGCGAGCAGTTTCGCTGCGGAATCCGCGAAGGTCAAGCTCGACTGGGGTGCCATCAAGTCCGGCGTGGCTGTGTCGGCCGACATCACGATTCCGGGCGGAACCTTCCCAACGACGGCCATGTTCGCCGCCGATACGAATTACTGGCCCGTCATTCACGTCACCCAGTCGGGGCTGTACGGGCTGCCGAATGCAGGGCGCGGAATGCTCATCGTGGACAACGACCTCTCTATCAGCGGCAGCAATCAGTGGAACGGCGTGATACTCGTGGGTGGCCAATTGCGTTCCAACGGCAACAACGTCTCCGAAGGCGCTACGCTGAGTGGACTGAACCGGCTGCTGGGCCAGACGGTGTTCCGTGCAACGGCGACTGACAGCGACACCTCCAACGCGCTGGCCAACGGCACAAAGTCGTACGTGTACAACTCGTGCTCAGTCTCCCAGGCGACGTCCATGATGGCGCGCTACACGATGATGCCGAATACCTGGATGGATAATCTCGCCGGGTACTAACGCTCAGTGTCATAGGAACAACGACGAGGGGCCGCGCAACCGCGTGGCCCCCTTCGTCATCCCGTCGGCTCAACTCAGCTTCGCCGCGTAGGCAGAGGCATCGAGGAGTGCGTCTCGCTCCGACACGTTTGAGAGGCGGACCTTCACCATCCAGCCGTCGCCGTACGGGCTGCTATTGACCAGCGCCGGCTCCGCGTCGAGGCGATCGTTCACCGCGACGACCTCGCCGCTCACGGGCGCGAACAATTCGGACACGGCCTTCACCGCCTCGATAGTGCCGAACACCTCGTGCTTCTTGAACGTGGCGCCAACCTTGGGAAGCTCCACGAACACGATGTCGCCCAACTCACCCTGCGCGTAATCGGTGATGCCGACGAACACGACGTCCGCCTCGCCCGCCGGCTTCAGGTACTCGTGATCCACGGTGTACAGCAGGTCCTGCGGGATATCAGACACGGTCTCTCCAGCGAATCGATAGGGGGTGGCGGCGCAGTCTATTCCGCGTCAAAGCGGTGTCAAGCGTTGCTCGTGACGACGTCCGCGTCCTGATGCAGTGTGGTCCACACTTGCGTCACCCGATCATTGAGCTGCGTCAGCGTCCCGTCGTTGTCGATGACGTGATCGGCGCGCGCGCGCTTCAGCTCCGCGGGCATCTGTGCGACGATCATGTCCATCGCCTCGGTCTCGCGCAGGTCGCGCTCGCGCACCAGGCGCTCGAGCCGGACGGGCCGCGGTGCGTCGACGAGCACGATGCGGTCGAACAGGTCCGTCATGCGTCGCTCGAAGAGCAGGGGAATGTCACACACCACGAGCAGGTCGCCGCGCAGTCGCGCCTGGTCGACCAGCTCGGCGCGCATGCGCTCGACCTCGGGATGCACCAGCGCGTTGAGATGCTCGAGCTCGGCAGGATCGCTGAAGACGATGCGCCTCAGGGCACCGCGGTCGAGCGAGCCGTCGGCTCCGAGCACCGAGGTCCCCCACCGGGCGGCAATGCCGCGATATGCGTCAGACCCAACCTCCACCGCGCGGCGCGATAGCGCGTCGGCGTCGATGATCGTGACGCCTCGCTCGCTCAGCAGCTGCGCAACTGTGGATTTCCCGCTGCCGATGTTTCCTGTGAGTCCGACGAGAAGCATGGCCGTTGCGAAGGGTGATCGTCGCCCGGCAAGGTAGGCTTCCACATCTCGCGCGGCAAGCGCGAGACGACCGCTCACGGCAGGTCGCCGCCGGGGTCCGGCAGCACCCGCTCGAGCGATCGGGTGGGTGTCGGCCGCTGCAGGAGCGCGGCCACCTCTTTCGCGTCGCGCCTGGCCCCGAGCTCCGAGAAGAGGGCCAGCGCGTGTCGTAGTTGCTTGATCCCACCAGCGCGATCGCCAAGGAGTCCGCGGAGCACGCCCACAGTGCGTGCCGCCTCCGCCTCGAGCAGCCGCGCGCCCGATCGCATCGCGATGTGCATCGCCTCGCTGGCGTTGCGCTCTCCCTCGAGATGGTCGCCGGACCTGCCAAGTGCATGCGCTCGCCATCGCAGCGCCTCGCCGCGCCCCACCTCGTCGCCGACATCCGCGTAGATCTCCAGCGCACGGTCACAGTGTGCGATCGCGTCGCGCAGCGCGCCGCGCTCCACGAGCACCTCGGAGCGGTTCACGAGGGTCTTTGCCACCATCTCGCGATTGCCGGCGTCCGTGGCGAGTCCGAGCGCGGCCAGGAACGAAGTATCGGCATCGTCCCATCGGTGCAGGTCCGCCTCCACCATGCCGCGATTGTGCAGCGCGAGCGTCGCACTCGCCGTGTCGCCGCACTCCTCGAACAGGGCGAACGCCTGCTCGTAGAAGCTCAGCGCGCCAAGGTAGTTCGCCTCGATGTTCTCGATGACGCCGAGGTTGAGCAGGATCTTGCCGTGCATGGCCCGGTCGGAGGTGTGGGCTTGCGCGTCGGCATAGGCGCCCCGCGCCGCGGCGTAGTCGCCGCGCGCGTAGAACACAGCGCCCACGCCGTTGTCCACGCGGGCAGCGAGTTCCTCGTCGCCGGTGCGAGTCGCCAAGGCGCGTGCATTCTCGAAGGCGGAGAGGGCCGCGTCAAAGCGGCCCTGCCGCCAGCAGGCGCGGCCCAGGAGGAAATACGCCTGGGCCGCGAGATGCTCATCCGGCACTTCGATGACGGCGCGATACGCCGCAACCGCCGCGACGTAGTCGCCGGCATTCTCGGCTCGCTGGCCCGCAGCGAGTTGCTCTGGCCCGATCACCGCGACATGGCTGCTTTCGGGCCCAGAGCCGGACTAGAAGGCAATCGCGTAGCCAGAAAAGTGATCGATCGGCGTGGCGAACGTGTGCCAGTGTGGATCGTACACGGCGGGAAGGAACTCGAGAACGTCGCCTTCCTCGCTCAGGTAGACGACGTCGGGCACCGCATTCGGGTCGATGGAACAGCCCGAGGTGTCGAGCAGGAGCCCGGCCGACTTGGCGAACTGCAGGCCATGCGGCGCAAACACGACACGGCTGTTGTCGCCACCGGGGATTGTCGCGCTGATGGTCACCGTGTCCGTGAGCGCGCCGCCAGGAATGATGAGCCGGGACGTCCCGAACAAGAGTGTGCCGCCGGCTGGCCCGAAGACGCCCGACCCCGTCTGGGTATTGTGCGTGGTGCACAGCGTCCCCGAGTAGCCGCGGACGTTGCCGAGGGCCTTCCCATTTCCGCGTTTGAGTACGGGGGCCGCTTCTGACGCAGAGAGCGACGGCGCGAAGGCGGATGGCGCGGCTGTGTCTCCGGCGCACGCCGCGAGTCCTCCGCCAACGAGTAAGGCTCCGGCCACGGCACGTAGAATGAGGCGAATAGTCATGTAGAGTCGAACCTCGAGCAGCTGGTGGAAGGATGCGCGCCGATTCTGCCTCGTAGTCGACAGCGCACGGATGCAGGCGAGTCCTGCTTAAATGGCAAGGGACGGTGTTCGCGTCGGCGACCGCGAGCGCGGCTCACGCGCGCTCGAGGCGCGCGAATGTACCTGGCGGAGGAGCGCGCGCACGACGTACGCCGCACCGCCGCGCGCACGCATCTGGCCCGGCGTGGCGTGCAAGTATCGCTGGCAGGTGTTGCGAAAGGCGCTGCCAGACGGAAAGTCCAGGGTATTCGCCACCCTGTCCGCACTGCGGTGGCGGTCTTCGAGCATGTGTGCGGCGACAATCAGCCGGCCCCACGTGAGCAGCCGTTGTGGCGCTGGAAAGCCTTCGGCGGCAAGGCGAAGGGTCACGGCGCGGCGCGGCTGGGCGAGCAGGCGTGCGAGTGCCTGCGGCGAGAGCCGCTCATGTGCGCGCGTGACAGCGAGGAGCACGGCGTCCATCGCCACTGGATCGATGCCCTCGAGCGCGCGGCGCACGAGGCCTGCGAGGCTGCGAGACTCCGCCCGTTCGATGAGGGCGAGTAGCGGGCGGGGAGAATCATCCTGTCCCGCCAGGACGAGTCCGTCGACGCCGGCCCGGCCGGCATCAAAAAGATCGTGCCCGCGCTCGGGCGTCATGGTAACGTATGCCACCAGCGTGAGTCGGGGCAGCCGCTGCTTGAGCTGCCGGACGCCCTCGAAGCTGGGTGACTTTTCCCAATAGAGGTCGACGACCGCCACACGCACAGGCTCTCGGTCGCAAATGCGCACGAGCGAGGCCCAGTCGGCGCACTCATGCAGCTCGTGCCGATCCCGGATCGCGCTGCGCAAGCGCTGGACGTGCACTGGCTGGGGCAGCAAGGTCGCGATGACGCTCATGCTCGGAGGACGGGGGCAGATACTATGTCTATCGGCACGCTACGGCCACTCACGCGTTACAGGCAAGGTGCTCGATGGCACGAAGTGATGAAACGGGCGCGGAATGTGACGGTACTCCCCGCGGAGGATGCAATACTCTCTGCAACCGACAATTGGCTGGACGGCCGGGCCGCGGCTCGCCTGTCTCCACTGTCGCCATGTATGGAGGCCCACGATGGCAACGCACAACCGTTTCACCGTCCACAATCGCACGGGGTTCACGATGATCGAGATCGTGATCGTGCTGGTCCTCATGAGCGTGGTCGCCACACTGGCGATCCCGAAAATCAATCTATCGCAGTTCCGCGCCGATGCGGCGGCGCAACAGGTCCGGTCGGTTCTGCAGACGGCCCAGCGCACGTCGCTCACACGGCAGTACGACGTGATCGTCAGCGTGGATACCTCGCAGTTCGGCCTGCGCATCGCCGAAGACAGCAGCAACGATGGGTCGATCCAGCTGGGCGAGTGGAAGTTCTGGCGTCCCACAGGCGAGGGCAACGCGTTCGCCACGCCGCCCAAGGGCGTGAGTGGGTCGTCGGTCAGCGCATCGGTGGTCGGCTCATCACTGCGCGTCGTAGACGCCATGCCCAGCGTGATTTTTCATCGCGACGGATCGGCAACCTCAGATGCGGAGATCTATGTATCGAGCACGCACAGGGGCCGCACCGATTTCCGCGCCATCACCTTGACGCGCGCAACCGGGCGAACAGAGCTCTATCGTCTCTCCGGCACGGGCACGACGTCATCATGGCAGGTGGTTCGATGAGACGCGTGCGAGTGAGGAGCCTGAACCGAAAGGGCATGACGCTGGTCGAGATCATCGTCGCGATGATGCTGCTCGTGGGCGTGGTGCTGGTGCTCGGTGGCTTCAGCGCCAAGTTCGCGCAGGCGACAGCGCAGGCGCATTTCGTGGTCGCTGCAAACGAGTTGGCGTCCACCCGACTCGATGCCGTTCGGCAGCAGCCTACCTATGCCGCGATCGACAGCCTGGTCCGCACCGACTCGGTAAAGGCGGACTTCTCGACGTATTCGGTGCGGACGCAGATGGTGCGCGTCGGCGGGGGCGTCCTGGATTCCGTGGACTACAAGATGGTGACCGTCACCGTGAAGCATCCTGCCATGCGCAAGATCGTGACGAAGACGACAGCCGTGGCGGCCTTCTGATGCGCCCTCGCAAGGGATTCACGCTGGTGGAAGTGCTGGTCTCGATGCTGCTGCTCATGATCATCACGGGCGCGGCCGTCCAGTTCTTCCGCAAGCAGACAGGGCTCGTCACTCGCGAGACCGCGCGCATGGACGCAATGCAGAACGCGCAGTTCGCCGCCTCGCAGATCGAGCGCGAGCTGCGGCAGGCTGGCGCCGGTGTGTCCGACTTCCAGCCGATGATCGTGCAGCTCGATACGCTCGCGATCACGTTCAACGCCAACATGGTGTCCATCGACACGGGCGACGTGCGCGCCGTCTACCAGTTCCGCGATGCGGATACGAATGCCGTACGCGCGATGCTGAAGACGGAACGCATGCCGCTGCCGACGTCATCGCCGGCAAAGCTCTATCCCGACACGACGCACACGGCGTCCTCGGGTATCCAGAGCGGAGCGGAGACCATCAGCTACTACCTCCGCCCGGATACCACGACGACGACCATCTCCGGCGACTACCTGCTATTCCGTCGCGTGAATGCCACGACGCCCACGCTCGTGGCGCGCGGCATCGTCAGGAGCACGCGCGACACGATGCCGTTCTTCACGTACTACAAGACCGACTCACTGAATCGGCTGACGCCCATTCCGCGCACGTACCTGCCGCTCTACCACGGCATCATCCATGGCGCGGTGAACGACACGGGGCGGTTTGCGCTGACCGACAGCATCGCGGCGATTCGCGTGCATTTCCTCACCGCCGCACGCGATCCGCGCACCGGCGTGGACGCCCTGCGCACGGTGGAAACGCTGGTTCGCTTGATGAACTACGGCCTGCTCGACCGTACGTCGTGCGGCCAGCCGCCGCTCCAGACGCCCGTGCCAACCGTGGTGTCCACGCCGAACAATGCGAACCCGAAATTCGTCACGATTTCGTGGGCCAAGTCAGGAGACGACGGCATCGGTGAGAAAGACATCGAGCGTTATGCCATTTTCCGCCGGCTCTCGTCGGTCACCGCGTTTGGAGATCCCATCTCCAGCATCCCCGGCACGATGGCCGGCACCTATTCGTTCGTCGACACCTCCGTGACCGGTGGCGAGACGTATGTCTACGGCATTGCGGCGCAGGATTGCACGCCCCTGCTCTCGGGCGTGTCGTCCTCTGTTGCTGTGACCGTCAATCCCTAGGAGCTCACCATGCTCACCCCAAGCCGCACTTCCACCCATCGCCAGGAAGCCCGCAGGCCGCGCCGCGGCGCTGCGCTCGTCTTCGTGATGGTCTTCGTGATCGCGATGGCCGCGTTGGCCATGTCGTCCATCTTCATGGCATCCAACGCGAACCTGCTCGCCAAGTCGTACGACCGCGAGCGCGACCTCAAGTTCGCCGCCGAAGCGGCGCTTGCCATCGGCAAGAGCCGCGTCAACGCCGACCCCAGCATCCTCGTGATGCGCTCGGTGGGGCAGCTCGACACGCTGATCCTTGGGCAGCAGACGCTGACCGGTGCGGACGGCAATCCCATGGCCGGCATCAAGGTCAACGTCTATGTCGGGCCCACCGGCTCCACGAGCGGCCAGCACGGACGCTTCTCGAGCATCGTCGCGGAAGCACGCGACCAGCGCGGCAACGGCTTCATTCGCCGCCTGGAGCTCACGCAGGAAAGCTTTGCCAAGTTCGCGTACTGGTCCAATCAGGAGAATGCGACCGGCGCGGGCACGATCTACTTCGGCGGCGCAGATGAGCTGTGGGGACCAGTCTGGTCAAACGACACGATCAACATCCACTCCACCACCGCGCTGTTCCGCGACGATGTGGGAACCGCGTGGGTCGTGAACGGGGCAACGTACGGCACGTTCAGGAAGGGCTACAAGGAGCGGCAGAAGCCCATCGCCCTCCCGAGCACGGCCATGCTGGCCACCCTCCCCACCATCGCCACGTCCAGCGGCTGGAATTTCGTCACCAATGCCAACGTGGCGAACAACACCGAGACCAGTCTTCGCGACCGCATCGAGTTCGTCGCGTTCGACCTCACGCCACTCGTTCCCGGCGGCGACTCGACCGACCTGAACGAGGGCTTCTTCCGCATATATAACGGCAGGGCGGGCGCCGACACGGCTGTTCGAGGGGATTGGCCCGGTGTCGCAACCAGCCCGCCGGTGATCGGCAACGTGAACTTCTGCGGCGACTTTCATTGGATAAGCGCCACGCAGCAGGGCTTCTATCCTGCCAGCCAGCACAACACTGCTTGGTTCCGGACCCAGACGAGGGATGGCTACGTACAGCGCGGAGTGCTCACCAACACTCCCGCCACCAACTTCGCGAACGCGCACAGCACGTCGAGCCTCAGCAACATCCTCACCGCGGCCCCACCCCACGGTGAGAAGTCGGCGCGCTGCTTCCTCGCGGGTGATCCCCACCTGGTGTGGATTGATCGCGGCGCGGGCGCCGTCAATCCGCTCGGCGGCGGCGCGTATACCAGCCTCCAGCGCGAGAAGGCAGGTACCGATACGACGTTCACGCCGAACGGCGCGTTCGGAAGCTGGCTCGCCAGCCCGGCCGTTCCAAACGCCGCGGTGACGGCGGCCCGACCGAGGGATGCACAGTATCTCTTCCCCATCGACCGCGGCTTCAATTCGAATGCGAAGGGCGTCATCCATATGACCGGCAACGTCGGCGTCAGCGGCACGGTGAATGGCCGCATCACGCTGTACACCAAGGGCTCGATCGTCTTGTTGGATGACCTCCGCTATGCCAACGATCCGGTGAAGGGGGTCTGCCGCGACATTCTCGGCATGATCAGCGACAGGGACGTCGTCATCGCCGACAACGCGCTGAACGATCCACCTGTCGTGAGCACCGTCTCCTCGAATCCCTTCTATTTCTCACTGGACGAATCGAAGGACTTCTACGTCCACAGCGTCATGATGGCGCTCGGGAGCTCGTTCCGCGTGCAGAACTACAACTCGGGCCCGAACAATGTGAATGACTGCAACGGCACGAACAACGGCCGTGGCTGCATCTACCTCTCGGGTGGCATCATCCAGAACGTCCGCGGTGCCGTCGGCCTGGCCAGCGGCGAAGGGTACCAGAAGCGGTACTCGTACGACCGCTGCGCGGTGGTCAATCCGCCGCCGTACTTTCCCACGACGGGGCGATTCATGGAGAACCGCTACATCGAGCTCGACCCCGCCGGCTTCAACCACACGCGCTACTTCAGCTCGCTCACGCCCAACCCGTAAGCGGCACGAGATCACTACTCGATGAGGAACTGATCCTCATCGCGGCGAGGCACGCTGTGGCAACTCCGACAGCGTGCCTCGTAGCTTTCCTCCCCGCCGACCATGATCGTCGGCGAGTCGTATCGCGCCGGCCGGCCGCCGATCAACCGCTGATTGCGGCTCGCCGGATTACCGCAGAGCACGCAGATGGCGTGCAGCTTGTCCACCTGCTCGGCCACGGCGAGCAGCTGCGGCATTGGACCGAACGGCTCGCCGCGAAAATCCGTATCCGCGCCGGCGAGGATGACGCGCCGGCCGCTCGCGGCCAGCGCCGTCGCCAACTCGACGATGCCCGCGTGAAGGAACTGCGCTTCGTCGATGGCCACCACTTGCGTCTCCGGCACCAGTGCGCGCGAAATCTGGTCCGGCGAGTCGATGGGCACGGCTTCCACCGTGCGACCATCATGGCTCGAGACGTGGTACAGCCCAGCGTAGCGCTCGTCGAGGTGCGACTTGAACACCTGCACGCGCTTCCTGGCGATGAGCGCGCGGCGCACGCGGCGAATGAGCTCCTCGCTCTTGCCGCTGAACATCACGCCACAGATCACCTCGATCCACCCACCGGCTCCCGCCGGGTACATGTCTCCGATCATGCGTCGTCGCGCGGGGGACGGGGACGGGTCGGGCGGGCGGTGCCACCCTCACGATCGAACGTGCGAGCCGGTCCGCTGCGCGGTGCACCGGGCCGAGCAGGACGATCACCCTTGTCGAAGGGACGGGCCGGACGATCGCTCCTCTCGAACGGACGCGCGGGACGATCGCCTTTGTCGTACGATCGCGCGGGACGCTCGGCCTTGTCGAATGGACGCGGCGGACGAGGCGCGCGGTCGGCGCGATCGAACGAACGTGGAGGGCCGTCGGTCCTGCCGCGCGGCGGACCACTCCGCGGTGCCCCGCTCCTGGGCGGACCGCTGCGCGCCGGACGATCTTCCTTCGGCTGGTCGAGACGCGCTTGCACCTTGCGCCCGCGAACGACTGCTCCGCTGAGCTTGCCCACGACGAGCTCCGCAACCGCCGCGGCCACTTCGACGATCGCGTGCGTGTCGCGCACTTCCACGCGGCCAACCTGCGAGCCCGGGACGCCAGCTTCCGCGGTGATGGCCGAGATGACTTCCTGTGCGCGCACGCCATCGCGCTCGCCCAGGTTGAGGAACAGGCGCTGCATCGGCGCGGCCTGCGCGGACGTCGCTGCCACGGGCCGGCTGGGACGCTGCTGCTCCAGCATGCGCAGTGCTGCCGCTGCGATCTCGATGCCGTCGAACTCGCCGAGCAGCGGCTCGAGCGCCAGCACCTCGCGCCCGATGTCGCTGGACGTGAGCACATCGCGCAGCGACGCACGCAACGCCGCATCCTTCCCACGCGCGCGCTCCGCCGCCTCGAGCATTGCGACAGGCGTGACGGTCCCACCTCCGAGCAACGAGCGCAGGCTCCCGAGCTGCGACGGCTGCGCGAGCACGTAGATGCGGCGTCCTGTTGCGCCGGCGAGGGCGCGCATCTCCTCGCGCGACGTCGGCAGCTCGAGCATCACCAACGGGTCGCCGCTTTTCGCGTCGCCCTCGGCTGCGAAGCGCACCGCGTCGGCCGCGTAGCCGAGCGACCGCGCGATGGCCGCGCCATCGGTGCGAAGCCACGCGCTGCGCGCGTAGAGCTCGGCGCGCGGGAGGTCGAGCGCGTCGAGCAGGCGCCGAAGCGACGCTCCGCGGGACGACGCCGTAGTGGACACATATTCCACGTTCAACGGCGCGGCGCCTTCCGCCACGACAGGTTCAGCCGTGCGCCGCGCGCGCCGCGCGTAGCGCTCGATGAGCGTCTCGTACGCCGGCGTGAGCTCGCCGGCCAGCACGACGCGAGCGCCGTCCTTCGGTAGTTCGCCGAGCAGCGTTTCCAGCGGCGCGGCGTCAGTCGTCTCCAGGATGGCATCGAGCCAGCCGAAGACGACACCACGGACACTCACGGGCTTGAGGGCAGACGCCTGGAGCAGCACGACCAGCTCCGCCGGTGCGCCGGTGACGACGTGCGCGGGAGCCGCACGGAGGAGCCGAGAGGCGCGCGGACTCGCCGTCGCGGCGATCACAGTGATTGCGCGGTCACCTGCGACAGCCACCACGGCCTGCGCGGCGGCGGCGGCGTTCTCGGCGTCAGCGGTGACGATCAGCAGCTGCGTCTCCGGATTCGTCGTATCGATTCGGTCCACGAGGGTGGCGAGCACAGTGCTCGCAGCGGACCAGTCCTGCGGCATGACCTGCACGGCATTCTGGCCGCGGGTCACACCCGTCGGCTCTTTCGCATCTGCTTCCACGGTTTCTCCAGTTGTCAACTTTCGCGAAAGATAGCCCCAGCGCGCACCCAACGAGTATTGCGCACCGGATTCGTCACATGGCAGCGTGACATTCGAGCGCCCCTGTCTGCGCGGCACCGCCGGCCGTATATCTCACCGACCCGAGCAGGTTCGCCATTGAGGGAGGTGTCGTGAACGTCGCCGTGCAACTCGCGCCAGCAGCCGGAACCGCTCCGAACGTGGAATACCGATGGGATGCCGACACGGACATCCTGACGGCACACTTGACCGGCGTGCCATCGGGTCAGGGCATGTCAGGCTCCGTAGGCATCGAAGGGAAGGACGGCTCGTGGCTCATCCTCGATGTGGCGGCCGGACGCATCAGCGGCATCGAGGTGGCGGTATGGCCCGACGTGCACAAGCGTCCCAACCTCACGGCGCCAACGGTTGTGGAGGACGCACTCGTCGTCATTCCCGCGCGCGCATCGCAGCCTGGCGTCGCTTCACTCGAGATGGACGCGACGCTGATGGCCGAGGCGGATGGCAAGAAGCGAGTCATTCATTTTCGTGTTGGCCCGCGGCGCGACGTGCGCACCGTGCGACTCGGCACCGATCTCCTGCTCGACGTCGATCCACAGAACCGCATCGCCGGCCTGTGGCTGCTCAACGTTCCACCCTCTCCCTCTCCCGTTTCGTGATCACCACGATCGTCCTCATCCGCGCTGAGCCGTCGCAGATTCCCACCGCGGCGCAATTCCTCGCCGAGATTGACGGCGTGACCGACGTGTACTCGGTGAGTGGCGACTGGGATCTCGTCGCGATCGTGAAGGTCGCCGAGTATGACCAGATCGCGAAGGTGGTGACGGAGGCATTTCCGAAGGTGCCGGGCCTTCAGCGCACGCAGACGCTCACTGCGTTTCGCGCCTACTCGAAGAAGGATCTCCAGCAGGCGTGGGACATCGGCGTCGAGTAGGCGTCAGCTCTTCGGGGCATCGGCGCACCAGCGCGTGGCGCCGCGTGCAATCTCGCGCCAGCGGCCGGCTTTGAACTGGAAGAACATGAGGTAGCTGTCGCCCTCTTTCAGCCAGCCCTCCAGCACGATCTCATCCACGCCATCGCCCGTGAGGTCCACGTGGTCGATGAAGCGGCGGAACTCGCGCAACGAGTCCGTGGGCACGTGCACCAGGCTCTGGAGGTAGCTGTGCGTGGTCTCATCGTAGTCGCCGATGAGGAACACGTGCCTCGGCGTTCCATTGAGCCCGCTGCCTCGCTCCATGAACGAGCCCACGAGCGTGGGATGCGGCGTTGCGGCGGTGGCAATCGCAAGCACGACCTCGTCCAGTTCGCTGCGCGCCGTGTTCGTGAGTCCCTCGCGCTGCCCGACGCGAGTCGCGAGCACGCGAGCGCTGTCCACGTCGGCGGGAGTCGTGGGCGCCCGGAGGGCCATGGTCGGCAGCGTATCGCTCGAGGCGAGCAACTCGAGCATCACGGCCGCTGGCGGTGTGGAGTCGAGCGTAACGGCCGCCAGGGGGCGAAGCGCCCGACAGTTGGGCAGCTTGTAGAGCGCGTCGTTTTCGCTCCACATGCCGCGCCGCACAACTGCATCGCCCATCGGCGCGCCGGCGTGATACATGGAGAGGCGCGTTCCGGCGGTGAAGTACAGCTTGTCAAAATCCCGCCAGCCGGGTTCGTCGAGCGTGATCATCGTGATCTTGCCATCCGCCAGCGTGGCGAGCGGCAGGACGCGTGGATCAGCTGCATCGCCAAAGACGAAGAACAGCGTTTGCGGCTTGCCAGCAAGCGACGACTGCTTTGGCGCGCTCGCGTCGTCGTCTGCTTGCTTGTCACAGCCGGTGGCGCCGGTTAGGATGCTCGCGATGGTCGCGGCCCCGAAGATCGCCCGTAGGGTTCGCATGATCGCGGTATCGTGTCGCTGGAGGGGAAGGTGCATTCGAGTGTCATGAGCGGCGGGACGTTGAACCTGCGTGCACTGCAGCGCCGCTTGGCGTCGCTATTTCCCGAATCCCGCGTGGCGGCCGGCGAGAGTACGCTGGAACTCGCCTCAGTGAGTAACGACGCGCCGCGCCTCATCAGCGCAACGGTGCTGGAGGGGACGACGCTCGTCGCGCATCGCATCGACGCACCGCCGACGCCGGGCTTTCGCGCCTTCCTCGACGGCACGCAACGCAGCGAGGTCGTGAACTACATCGGCAACATCGCGCTGGTGTTGGGGCACGTGTCGGCAGTGGTGCGGGAGCGCCGAGAGCGGCGGATGCACACGTGGCGCGAGCCGATCACGGAGACGCGGATCTATGCGCCGCGGACCCTACTGTCGTCCGTGACATGGAACACGTTGTCGCACGAGTACGGCGACCTCCTGGTCGACACGACGGACGGCGACGCGCCGGTGCTGGCGCATCCGTTCGCATTGCGCGACGCCGCATTTCATCGCGTGCAGGCGCATCGCGAGCGAGTGGAGCAGCGGCTCGCGGAGCGCTGGTGCGCGGACGAGCGCGACGCGTTGTTCGTGGACGGCGGGATCAGTGGCAGTGACAAGGTGGCGGTGTCCGGCGCCACGGTTGGCGTGGTGAAGAGTCATCGCACGCTGTACGCGGAGGGCGACGCGCTGGCGACGGTGCTCTCCCTTGGCGATCGCGAGCGGTCGAGCGTGTTTCGCATCACGTCGCCGCGCCGGACGACGGTGGCGAGCTGGTACCTTCGCCTCCGCGATCCGGTCGGCCACGATCCCATGTGGGGGCTGGTGCGCGCGGAAGTGGCGATGCTCGGCTCGGAGCGCATGCACGAGATCCGCGAGCGCGCGGACGAGGTGTCGCGCTGGATGCTCGCCGAGGTATCCCCGCTCGCGCTGCCCGATTCGCGGTGGGACAAGATGGTCTATGGCGTGCGGGACTGTGAGGAGTTCTTGCGTGCGATTCGATAGGTGGAGGGAGGAGCAAGGAAACGGTCTGGACGGATGCAACGGAAAGGGCCGGCTTTCCTTTTCGGGTGCATGGTCTACCGGATTTTCCGAAGCATTCGTCCAGACCCGTTTCTTTGCAGTTCAACGACTTTGATGTCTACGCGAGGAACGTTTTTCAGTGACGCCATGAAAGTAGATTTGAGCATGCACAGCAGATCGCGAGCATGATCCAACCCTTGGGCCGCATCGTCGCCACCGAGCGGCGCCCCAACACACCGCACGAGTTCCATTTCTGGACCGCGCTCGATTCGCCGGTCGGTATCGGGACGGTCGTGCGCGTCGACGGGCGTGACGCTGTGAACGGAGTGATCCCGCACGTGTACGGGATCGTGACCGAAGGCTTCAGCTGGACGGACCTCGCGTCGCCACTGCACGACGTCATGGGTCACGACGCCGACCCGGGGAACGATCCAGCGCACCAGGCCAGCCGCGCGGAGATCCGGCTGTACACGGCAGCCGTGCTGCGGCATGTCCCGGAGGAGCCACTCCAGCCGGTGCCGATGGGAACGGTCTATCTCGCCGACGAGACTGACGTCACCATCGCACTACGGATGGACGGCTACCTGAAGGAAGGCACGCACACCGGGATTCCGGTTGGCGTGTATCGCGCCGGCGGCACGGACTCTCCCATTTACCTCGACGCGGATTTCCTGCTCGGACCCGAGGCCGCGCACCTCAACATCACGGGCGTCTCCGGCCTCGCGACCAAGACGAGCGCCGTCGAATGGATACTGCAATCCATCTTTGCCCATTTTCCGGCGCGGCACGGCAGCGTGGCCGCCGTGTGCTTCAATGTGAAGGGCCCGGACCTCTGCTTCCTGGATCTCCCAGGCGAGATCGACGACGCGGACCGCGCGCTGTATGCGCAGTGCGGCGTACCCGCCGAACCGTTTCGCGACGTCCAGTACTTTGCGCCGTACAAGTCGGACGGCGTCTCGCTCAACACGCTCCGCAGCAACGACGCGTTGCTCGAGAACGTGACCGTGTTGACGTGGGGGCTGCGCGAAGTGCTTCAGTATGCTGAGGTGCTGCTCAACAAGGACGACATCGACGCGAAGGCGGACGCGCTCATCGACTTCATCAAGGAGAATGTCCTCGACAAGCGCTTCACCGATCCGATGCTGGAGCGTCCGCACACGGTGGCGTCGTTCGCCGACCTGGATGCGTGGTTCAAGGAAGTGCTGCGCGCGCTGGAGAAGAAGGACGACCAGAGCTGGCGCACGCACCACGTCGCGACCATCCGCAAGGTGCGCAACCGGCTCTCCAACATCTCGCTGCGGTGCAAGGGACTCGTCGCGGACGACGGAGCCACGAGTGACCTCCCGTTCGGGAGCTTTCAGGACCGCACGGTGTATGTGATCGACGTTGCGGGACTCGAGGAGGACGCGCAGGACCTTATCTTCGCGCGCGTGGTGACGAAGCTGCGCGAGCATCTCGAGAAGCGCGACCTGGGTGTACAGCACGTCGTCGTGTTCGTGGACGAGCTGAACAAGTACGCGCCTGGAGACGGGCCCGACACCTACGTCCGCAAGATGCTGCTCGACATCGCGGAACGCGGACGCTACCTCGGCCTCGTGCTCTTCGCGGCACAACAGTTCCGTTCGCAGGTGCACCGGCGCGTCGTCGGCAACTCGGGCACGGCGCTGTTCGGGCGCATGGACGGCGACGAGCTCGCGACGCCGGGCTATGCCGTGTTGAGCCCCGCGATCAGGACCAAGCTCGCAACGCTGGAGAAGGGGCAACTGATGGTGAGACATCCACATTTCACGCAGCCGATCTTCGTGCGCTTCCCGCGTCCCGCCGTAATGCGCGGCCGCGACGGCGTGAGCCAGTATCCCGCCGCGCAGGCGCCCACGCTGCTCTCGGCGGTGTTGCGCACGCTGCGCCAGTCGGATCCCGGGCTCACGCTCGGATGGCTGCAGGATGTGACGGCGCTCGCCACGGACGACGAGATCCTGCGTGCGCGCAACGACGTCGTGCGCACGCGACCCACTGACGTACGCAAGGTGTTCGCCGCGCATTTTCGCGCGAGCGTCGCGCCGCGCACGGCGTCGCGCACCAACGCGCCGGCGCCGCTGCCCGTCGCGCCGGCCGACGACCCGTACGGGTTCTGAGCGGATGCGCGTCGTCGCAGGCGTCGTGCTGGTCCTGACCGCGCACCTGGCCGGTGCGCAGGAAACGCCCGTGCTGCTCCGACTCAGCCCGCGCGTCGGCGATACGCTGCACACGCGTCTCGAGCAGCAAACCGACGTCAGCGTCACCACACCGACCAACCCCGCCGTCCCGGCGCGCACGCTCGTTACAACGCTCACGCTGTTGTCGCGGACCATTGTCCGCGCGGCGCAGCCGTGGAGCAGCACGGTGTTGACGATCGTGGACTCCGCTGCACTCACCAGCACGGATGCACACGCCGCCGCCATGACCGCCCAGGCGCAACGCGCGCTCACGGGGCAGCAACTCGTGCTGCAGCTCGGGGCCGACGGCACGGTGGAGAGCGTGCGTGACAAGAAGGGTGCACTCGTCTCGCGCGCCATGGCCGAGGCGATCGCCGCCATGCCCGCCGTGTTTCCGCGGCGACCCACCGCCGTGGGGCAACAGTGGACGCGCGAGATGCCACTGCCATCCGGCGGCTCGCTCGGCGCGCGTGGATCGGGATATGTGCGCGCGACGTTTCGTCTCGACTCGCTCACGCGCGGCGGATCGAGCGCGTTCATCTCGATGCGCGGCGACATCCTTCCGGACAGCACGCAGCAGGGCGTGGAGCTGAGCGGTACCATCACCGGCGCCATGCAGTTGGATCGCGCCCGCGGCTGGCTGACCGAGTCGCTGTTCGTGATCAACCTCAAGTCGATGCTGGTGCCGCCGCCGGCCACCGGCCTGGCGGCGATGAAGTTCGTCACGCACGTGAAGCAGCGACTGCGGACCCTGGACAAGCGCTAGCGGAGCGAACCGGTGCCCGCAGCCGAGCGGCACTCGTTGCGAACGTCGCGTCCACGTTTGGCCCGAACGACGAGCCGGCGATTGTCGCGAGTGCCAACCTGCGCGTAAGCAGCGCCTGCGGACCATGGACAAGCGCTGCACCGGGGCTAGACTTTCCGCAATGCGCCGGAGGCTATCCAACTCCCGTCGGCGCAACTGGTTAGCGACCCTCGCTCCACCGTCGGCCGCCCCCGCTCCCGCATCGCCCCTGCGCCTCGTCCACCTCTCCGATACGCACCTCGGCTTCCGCCAATATCAGCGGCTGACTCCGCGCGGCATCAATCAGCGTGAGTTCGACGTGGCGCTGTCGTTCACTCGGGCCATCGACAGGATCATCGAGCTCGAGCCTCAGCTCGTGCTCATCGCGGGCGACGTCTTCCATCACGTCCGCCCAACGAACGCTGCGATCATCCACGCGTACATCCAGCTCGCGCGCCTCCGCGCCGCGCTGCCGCGCTCGGAAGTCGTGATGATTGCGGGCAATCACGATACGCCCCGCTCCACCGAGACGGGCAGCATCCTCCGGCTCTACGCGCCGCTCGGCGTGCATGTCGTGGATGGCGAGGCGCAGGGACTCGACTTTCCGGACCTGGACGTTTCCGTGCTTGCCGTCGCGATGAACCAGCACAAGGTCCCGCGTCTCGTACCACAGGGATCGGCGCGCTGGAACGTGCTGGTGCTGCACGCGGCCGTGGAGGGCATGCTCGGACCGTTCGCGTCGACGACGGAGATGTGGTCGGACGAAGTGCCGCAGGACGAACTGCACGCGGCCGACTGGGACTACATCGGACTGGGTCACTACCACGTCTACCGCCGCATCGCGCCCAATCAGTTCTACAGCGGCGCGCTGGACTACACGAGCACCAACACGTGGGGCGAGCGGATCGAGGAGGGTCTCGCGGGCGTGCCCGGCAAGGGGTTCATCGAGCACGATCTCGAGAGCGGTGCGCATACGTTCCACCCGATCACGCCATCGCGCGAGTTTGTCGATCTTCCCGCACTCTCCGCGCGCGGCCTGACCACGGAAGAGGTAAACGACCGCATCACCGCCGTGGTGGACGCCTGTCCGGGCGGCATCGACGATAAGGTCGTGCGACTCGTCATCCGCGACTTGCCGCGCCACATCACGCGACAGCTCGATCATCGCCAACTGCGCGAGTTCCGTCGTCGCGCGTTGCACTTTCATCTCGACCCTCGGCGTCCGGAGATCATCCGGTCATCGGGATACGGCGCGCCCGGCGGCCGGCGCCCATCGCTTGCCGAGTTCGTGCGAGACAAGCTGCGCGAGCGCGTCATCGCCGGCGACGTGGACCGCGAAGCGCTGGTGGACCTCGGGCTCAAGTACCTCAAGGACGCCGAGGAACGCGAGAACGCGACGCTGGCCATGTCCGTGAGCTCGGACGGGTAGATGCGACTGAACAGCCTCCGCCTCACGAACTTCCGCCAGCACACGGATACGTGCGTCACGTTCGACAGCGGACTCACTGGCATCATCGGCCCGAACGGCTCGGGCAAGACGACGATTCTCGAGGCCATCGCGTGGGCGCTGTACGGGCAGGACGCCGCGCGCGGCAAGAAGGAGACAATCCGTTCGCTGCGCGCGGGGCCAGGCGCGCGCGTGAAGGTGGAGCTCGACTTCGAGCTCGGCGGTCATCGTTACCGCGTGGAGCGCGGGCTCACCAGCGCTGAACTGTTCCTCGACGGCGCCGACGCACCCATCGCGAACTCGCTCACCGGCGTCACGGAGATGCTGCGCCGCCGACTCGGCATGACGTGCGACGAGTTCTTCAACACATACTTCACGGGGCAGAAAGAGCTGGACGTCATGGCGTCCATGGCGCCGGCCGAGCGTGCGCAGTTCCTGAGCCGGGTGCTCGGCTACGAGCGGCTGCGCGCGGCGCAGCGACTCGTGAAGGATCGGTCGCGTCTCGTGGCCGCGGAGGCATCGGGACTGCGCACAGCGCTGCCGGACGCGGCGAACGTCGAGCGCATGCACGAGGAGGCGACCGCGCGCCTGGCGGAGGCAACCGACCGCGCACGATCGAGTGCCGCGTGGCGAGAGCGCGCGAACTCCGCGATGTCGGACATCGTCCCGCGCTGGCTCGCGGCACAGCGCGAGCGCGAACAATTGCAGGAAGCGCTCGCGGAGTTGCGCGTGGTGGAGAGCGAAGCCGCGTCGTACGCGCGCGATGCGGAGCGCATCGGACGCGAGCTGGCGGACGTCGTCGCCGCCGACGAGGAGTTGCAGCGCCTAGCCGAGGAACTCGAGCCGCTGTCGCGGCTGATTGAGGAGTTGCAGGCGCTGGATGCCCTCGCGCGCGATGAAGGACGTCGCCACACGCTGCTCGAGGCGGAGCGGGGGCTCGAAGAGGAAGTGCGTCGCATGAAGGAGCGCCGCGCGCGCATCGAGACGGCGCCTGCACTCGAGGAAGAAGCGACGTTGGAGCTCGAGCAGATGCGCGGCATCCTTGAACTGCTCGAGGGCGAGCTGGAGGCCAAGCGCACTGAATGGGTGCGCGACCGTCAGGAGGCGGAGACGAAGCGCGCGGCCCTGCGCGACCAGTACGGCGAGGTCAAGGATCAGCGCGAGCGCCTCATCGCCGCGGGTGAGGACGGCACGTGCCCCACGTGCGAACGCCCGCTGCACGACCACTATCGCTCGGTGCTGGACCACTTCGACGAGTCGATGGACGGCCTCATCGCGGACGGCAAGTACTTCAACTCGCGCATCGAGCAGTTGGAAGAGATGCCAGTGGATGTGCGCGAGCTGGACGAGCGGCGTCGGTCCACGTTCGAGGAAGTGGGCAAGCTGGAGCGCCGGCTCGCCAAGGTGCAACTTGCGGTGCAGGAATTGGCCGGCCTCACGCGCGACCTGCACACGCGCGAGCAGCGGTTCGAGCAGGTGCGCCGCGATCGCGCGGCCATTCCGGGGACGTATGACTCCGCGCGCCATGCCGTGGCCAAGCGCGAGCTCGAGCGACTGCGTGCGCTGGATGCGCGCGCCACTCGGCTGGCGACACTGCTCGAGCGACGGCCCGTGCTGGAGTCGGAGCGCGACCGGGCGGCCGCCGGCGTGGCCAGCGCGCAGGCGCGCGTCAGCGTGCTCTCGGCGCGTCGTGACGTGCTCGCGTTCTCCGAGCAGGGCTACGTGGACCTGCGGCAGCAACATGAAGCGGCCGCCACGGAGCTCCGCGCCGCCGAGCTGGATGCCGTCGCCGCCACCGGCGACGCGAGCGCTGCGCAGGCGGCGGTGGTGCGCGCTCAACATGCGCGCGAGGAGCTCCAGCGCGCGCGCACTACGCTCGCGGTGCTCGACCGCGACCGCCGCCTGCACGACGAGCTGGATCGCGCCTTCACCGACCTGCGCACCGACCTGAACGTCCAGCTGCGCCCGGAGATGGGCGAATTGGCGAGCGCGTTCCTCACGGAGCTGACCGACGCGCGGTACGACGAACTGGAGCTCGACGACAGCTACAACCTGACCGTGCTCGAGGACGGCATCCCAAAGCCCGTCATCTCCGGTGGCGAGGAAGACATCGCCAACCTCTGCCTCCGTCTCGCCATCTCGCAGATGATCGCCGAGCGCGCCGGCCAGAGCTTCTCGCTGCTCATCCTGGATGAAGTGTTCGGGTCGCTCGACGAGTCGCGTCGGCAGAATGTGGTGGATCTGCTGCGCGGTCTTCAGGATCGGTTCGAGCAGGTCATTGTCATCACGCACATCGAGCAGGTGCGCGAAGGACTGGATCGCGTGATCAGCGTCCGCTTCGACGAAGAGACCGGTGGCTCGATCGTGACGCAGCTCGAGCCGGCAGGCATCGGCGAAGGTGCGCTGCTGGCCGTTGCGGAGATGGGTGCGTGATGGCGAGCGTGCGCGGTTGGCGCCCGGTGGCGAAGATCGACGGTCCGCATCGGGCGACGGGCGACGACATCGCGGAGCTCAACGTCGTCTTCAGCGACGCGTTCACGGAGCGCTACCGCCGCGACGGCATGGCCGGCGTGCGCGTGCCGCATCTCAACCCGCAGGTCTGGCGCTACGCGCTCGAGGACGCGGCAGACGGTGCGATGGTCTGGCGCGACGCGCGCGGGGACATCGCGGCGTTCAACATGGTGCACCGGTCCGGTGTGGAAGGGTGGATGGGACCACTCGCGGTGCGCACGGAGCATCAGGGGAGCGGAGTGGGCAAGGACGTCGTCGAGCGTGGGGTGGGGTGGCTCCGGGCGCAGGGGGCGCGGATCATTGGACTCGAGACGATGCCGCGCACGATGGACAACATCGGATTCTACTCGAGGCTGGGGTTCGTGCCCGGCAAGCTGACCATCACGCTCACACTCGACGCGTCGAGTGCGGACCGTGCCCCGGAGCTGCTCGGCCGCATGAGCATGCGCGACCGGGACGACGAGATCGAGGCGGCGCGCACGCTCGTGGGCGCGATCGCGCCGGGCTACGACTTCCGGCGCGAGATCGAGTTGACGGACTCATTGTCACTGGGCGACACGCTGTTGCTGCACGAGCGGGGCGAGCTGGTAGGATTCGCCCTGTGTCATACGGCGCCGCTCGTGGAGGGGCGTACGCGCGAGGAGCTGCGCGTCCTGAAGATGGTGCTCGCGCGCGAGTCGCTGCTCGACACGATGATCCGCGCGCTCTGTGACTTCGCGAAGCGCTGCGGTACGCGTCGCGTCGCGCTCCGGGTTCAGGGTGAGTACGCCGACGTATACGCGCGGCTCGTGGCCATGGGTGCGCGCGTGCGATGGACGGACTTGCGCATGGCGCTGGATGGGCACGGTGAGCTGCCGCCCGCGGGCGGCGTGCTGCTGTCCAACTGGGAGATCTGAGCGCCGCTAGCGGACCGCGTCATGCCGTGGCGGCGCGTAGTCGGCCACCGTCGCGAGCAGGCTGCGCACCGGAATGGGCTTGTCCATCAGGCGATCGCATCCGGAGGCGCGTGCCGACGCGTCCGCCTCCTCGCCGGTGAGGCCCGTCATCAGGATGATCGGAATGTGCCTGGTGCGCTCGTCGTCCTTGAGGGTGCGCGTGGCCGACCAGCCGTCGCGGCCCGGCATCGTCACGTCCATCAGCACGAGGTCCGGCAATTCCCGCCGCGCGAGGTCTACCGCGTCGTCGCCATTGTCCGCGCCAAGCACGTAGTACCCCGCCCCAATCAGGATGCGCGTGTAGAGCAGCCGTTGCGCCACGTCGTCTTCCGCAAGCAGGATCGTGGCGTGGTCCGTAGGTTGGCCGTCATCATCCTCACGGCGCGAGTTGGCTGGCATTCCGCGAAAGTATGAAGGAGTTCCGAGAGTTGCCAGACAAGGCCGCGTGTGCGGGCCAATCACTGTCGCGACATGCGTTTAGGTAGCCTGGCGCACTTCCGCAGTGCAGCAACGCTGGCTGCGGCATCGTGCAATGCCCACGATACATTGCAAAATGCGTTGTCAAGTTTGCAGTGCCGCGTTTGCACCTCGAGTGCTTGACGTGCCACAAGTCGTTGTCAAGAAACGACTTAACGCCAATTTGTTGATTGGCTTCGGGCGTGGCATCTGGCGTGCCTATCCAAGGCAACGAGATCCGAAGATGAATCTTGTCTCGCCTATCCTGGTTCCGCTGGCGAAGACATCCTCGCACTCCTCCATCCCGCACTGACATGAAGAACCTCCGCCGTGGCTTTACCCTGATCGAGCTGCTGATCGTCGTCGTCATCATCGGCATCCTGGCCGCGATCGCGATCCCGAAGTTCGCGAACACCAAGTCGAAGGCGTACATCGCCGCGATGAAGTCCGATCTTCGCAACCTCGTGACCGCCGAAGAGTCCTTCTTCGCCGATTCGACCAAGTACGTGACCTACGACACGTCGAAGCTCAAGTTCAAGCCCTCCACGGGCGTGAACGATCCGGTCATCGTGCCGGGCGCGGGCTACTGGTCAGCGACCATCACGCACACCCAGATCGCCAGCTTCAGCTGCGCCATCGGCGTGAACACGCAGAACCCGGTCGTAACCACGGCTGGCGACGGCGAACCCGCTTGTAAGTAAGCGTTGCGCCTCAGGACGTGAACGGGCCCCCCGGACTCTGTCCGGGGGGCCGTTCTACTTAGTTCGTATCTGGAGTGACGCGCGAGTCAGCCACCTTTCGTGTTAGGACGCTTCGCGGTGTCACGTGCCACAATGCGGTAGATCAGCAGCGAAACACCGACCGTGAGGAGCAGGTGCACCCACCCAGGTCCCTGCATTACAAGCGCCGCAATGACCCACATCACCAAGAGCACAATTGCGCCGAGTATTCCGAGATCCATCGATCACTCCGTGATTTGACCCATCGCGCGTTGGACCGTAGATTCACCCAATCGAATTCGGCGGCACAAGGGACGGAGAGTCAGTTTTTGAGCCGATAAGTCCTTCGAGTGGGTTCGACAATCTATACTGACGGCATGCCCCCAGTGCGGGGGAAGCCGGAAGGTGTGGTGAGAGCCTCATTATTTCGACCGGGCTTCAAAAAACCCTCTCCGTTCCAGTTTGTTGACGAGCCCCGCGGGAACGTTCCGCGGGGCTCGTTGTTTGTGTGGACGTTGCCCTCGGGCCCCTGCCGCAGAACCCCGCGGGCACTCATACTCCACGCATGCCTCACGTCACCGTCACGCGGCGCTTGCTGTTCAACGCGGCGCATCGGGTGCACAATCCCGAGCTCTCAGCCGCCGAGAACACACGCATCTTCGGGAAGTGCAACAACCCGAACTGGCACGGCCACAACTATACCCTGGATGTCTCGGTGCGCGGCACCATCGACCCGCGCACGGGATACGTCCTCGATCTCGCCGAGCTCAAGCGGCTCGTCGAGACTCATGCCGTCGACAAGCTCGATCACATGAACCTCAATCTCGACGTGGACTTCATGCGTGGCGTGAACCCCACGTCGGAAAACATCATCGTGGCCATCTGGACGCAGCTCGAGCCCGCCATCCGGCCGGCGACGCTCGTGCGACTCGTGCTCTGGGAGACCGCGAACAACTACGTCGAGTATACCGGTGACTAGCATCGATCGCGCGCACCACATCCACCCCGTGGACGACACACTCCCCGCCACAGACGCCTACGCGGCGACCGTGCGCGCGCAACTCGCACTGCTCGGCGAGGATCCCGATCGCGAGGGGCTGCTGCGCACGCCACAACGCGTCGCCAAGGCCATGGAGTTCTTTACCCAGGGATACGCCATGTCCCTCGAGGACGTCGTGGGCGACGCCCTGTTCGCCGAGGAGCACGAGAACATGGTGATGGTGCGCGACATCGAGCTGTACTCGCTGTGCGAGCACCACCTGCTGCCGTTCTTCGGCAAGGCGCACGTCGCGTACATCCCCTGCAAGCGCATCGTAGGACTGTCCAAGCTGCCGCGCATCGTCGAGATGTTCGCGCGTCGCCTCCAGGTGCAGGAGCGGCTCACCGAGCAGGTCGCCAAGGCCGTCGAGGATGTGCTGGAGCCGCGCGGCGTGGGCGTCGTCATCGAGGCGTACCACATGTGCATGATGATGCGCGGCGTGGAGAAGCAGAATTCGCGCACGATCACGTCGGCCCTGCGCGGCGTGTTCCGCGACGACGGCAAGACCCGCGACGAATTTCTCCGCCTCGCCTACGGCTCCAGCCGGTGATCGTATGACGACCGGCCTCCTGCACGGCCGCAGGGTGCTCGTCACTGGTGCGTCGCGCGGCATTGGCGCGGCGGTCGCACGCCGCCTTGCGGCGTCCGGCGCGCGCGTCGCACTCCTCGCACGAGGGAAGGACGCACTCGGCGCATTGGCGACGGAGATTGGTGGCGGGGCCGTCGGCCTCGCGTGCGACGTCCGCGACACGGCCACGCTCGTGCGAGCGCTCGACACGCTGCCCAGGCTCATCGGCGGTCGGCCGGACATCATCGTCAACAACGCCGGCGCCTTTTTCCTTGCGGCCGCACAGGACACCACCGTGGACGCCTTTGCGGACACGATTGCCGTGAACCTCACCGCGCCGTTCGCCGTGGTGCGAGCGCTCCTGCCGTTCCTGCGCGCCACTGGCGGGCACGTGGTCACCATCGGCTCAGTCGCCGATCGAGCCACGTTCCCCGGCAACGCCGCGTATGCAGCGAGCAAGCACGGACTGCGCGCGCTTCATGAAGTCCTGCGCGCTGAGCTGCTCGGCAGTGGCATCCGCGTCAGCCTGGTGTCTCCGGGCCCCGTGAATACCGATCTCTGGAACCCGGTTGACCCCGACCATCAGCCCGGATTCACGCCACGCGCAGACATGCTGAGCGCCGACGCGGTTGCCGACGCGGTGCACTACGTCGTCACGGCACCTGCGGGACTCAACGTCGACGAGCTGCGCCTCTCCCGCAGCTGAGCCGCGGTCGAGCGGTTCGCCAGCCGCCGCCCGCTAGCTTTCGGCATGTTCATCGAGCTCGTGGATGCGCTGCGGTGCCCTGTGCCGCACGGCGAAAGCTGGCTCGTCGCGGCCGCTGTGCGCATGGAATCGCGTCATATCGTAGCGGGCACGCTCGGCTGCCCAGTGTGTTCGGCAGAGTATCCGATTCGCGACGGTGTCGTGGATTTTCGGCGCGTTGCCTCGAGCGCGCTGGCCGCACGCGGGCCGAGCAGCGCCGACGACGCGATGCGCATCGCCGCGTTGCTCGACCTCTCCGATGCACAGGGCTTCGCTGTCCTGCTCGGCGGCTGGGGTTCGCACGCCGCCGAGCTGACGTCCGTGGCCGAGGTGCCGCTGGTGCTGATCGACCCGCCTATCGACGTGGCTGGCAGCCCGGGAATCTCCGTGGTCCGTTGTGACGGCCCGCTCCCACTGGCCGATGGCGCCGCGCGTGCGATGGCAATGGATGCGGGTGACGCCGTGCGCGTGGACTCAGCCGTGCGCGCGACGCGGGCGACGGGGCGGATCCTCGCGCCCGTGAGCGTCGGCGTGCCCGATGGCGTGCGTGAGCTCGCGCGTGACGACCATGCGTGGGTCGGCGAGCGCGCTGCATCGCCGTCGCCGCTGGTCACGCTCCACGTGCGCCGGGGCTGACGACTAGATCGCCACGCCGTCGTGCTCGTCCGCGTACAGCGCGTCGATCACGGTCTTGTACGTCTTGTCGATGACGCGACGCTTCACCTTCAGCGTCGGTGTCAGCTCGCCGCGCTCCACGGAGAAGTCGTGCTCGAGCAGCGCGATCTTCTTGGGCATCTCGAATTTCGCGAGGCTCGTGAGCGTGCCGCGCACTTCCTTGTCCATCTTGGCATGGATCGTCGGCATCTCGAGCAACTGCGCGCGGTGCGTCCAGATGATGTCCTTCAGCTTCGCATACTTCTCGAGCTGATCCCAGTTCGGCACGACGAGCACGATGGGGAACTTGCGCTTGTCGCCGAGCATGACGGCCTGACTCACGTACTTGTTCGTCTTGACCGAGTTCTCGATCGGTTGCGGCGCGATGTTCTTGCCGCCGGCGGTGACGATGATGTCCTTCTTGCGATCGGTGATGCGCAGGAAGCCGTCCTCGAGCACGCCGATGTCGCCGGTGTGGAACCAGTGCTCGGCGTCGATCGCCTCGCGCGTGGCGTCGGGGTTGTTGTAGTAGCCCTTCATGATGTTCGGGCCGCGGGCCAGCACTTCGCCGTCAGGCGCGATCATGACCTCGCATCCCGGGGCGGGCTTTC
>JANOIJ010000215.1:0-1865 GCA_031407575.1 Gemmatimonadaceae bacterium
TTCGGCAATCCCACCCGGCCAGAGGTCTACTACCAGCTGCGTGAGGCGGTGGCGGGCATGGGCGAGGCATGCGTCGCGCTCGGCACGCCGGTCACGGGCGGCAACGTTTCGCTGTACAACGAGAATCCGTCTGGCGCCGTCTATCCAACGCCCGTCGTGGGCATGGTCGGGCTCGTTGAATCGCTCGCGCACGTCACGCGCTCCGCCTTCCATGACGTGGACGACGTGATCGTTCTCCTCGGTGACAACACCGACGAGATTGGCGGCAGTGAGTATCTCCAGCGTGTACACGGCGTGGTCGCCGGCGCGCCCCCGCGGTGCGACCTCGTCGCGGAGAAAGCGCTCATCGAAGCGCTGCTCGAGTCCATTCGCGAAGGCGCGATCCGCTCGGCGCACGACTGTGCCGACGGTGGACTCGCCGTCGCACTCGCCGAGTGCGTCATGATGGACCGCGCGCGGACGACTGGAGCAGACATCGACCTCTCGCAGTGGTCGTCGCTCCCGTTGCGCGCCCTGCTCTTCGGCGAAGCCCAGGGACGCGTGATCGTGAGCACGCCGGATCCTGAGGCCGTGCGTGCGACGGCGGCGCGGCACGGCGTTCCCTTCGCCATCATCGGCAAGGTGCACGCGAGTGCCGCTGCGCTCGACATCCGCGTTGGTGAGCGGCGCATGCGTGCCAGCATCGCGCAGCTCGCCGACGCATATCACGAAGCCATTCCTCGCATCATGCAGCGAAGCGCATCCGCGCAGGACGTTGCGCTCGCCTCCGACTCGGTGGTCTGATTCATGTGTGGCATTTTCGGCGTACGCGGTCATCACGACGCGGTGGCACTGACCAAGCTCGGCCTCTTCTCCCTGCAGCATCGCGGGCAGGAGTCGGCGGGAATCGTTGCGATAGACGGCGGCACCGCGCGCGGCGTGCGCAGCATGGGACTCGTGTCCGACATGCCGCTCGCTCCCATTGATGCGCTCCACGGATCTACGGCCATCGGTCACACGCGCTACAGCACGTCGGGCTCATCGAGCATCGAGAACGCGCAGCCGGTGCTCGTCAGCTCGCGCGGTGGGCACATCTCGCTGGCGCACAACGGCAACATCACCAATGCTGGCGAGCTGCGCGTGGACCTCGAGGAGCAAGGCTCCATCTTCAACTCCTCGATGGATTCAGAGGTCATCGTCCACCGCCTGGCGCGTTCGCCTGCGGAGACGCCCGAGGCTCGGCTCACGGATGCGCTCATGGGTATCGAGGGCGCATACAGCATTCTCGTCTCGCTGGGCGACACGCTGCTCGCCGCGCGTGATCCACGCGGATGGCGGCCCCTCGTGATGGGGCGCCTCAACGGCGCTCCGGTGTTTGGATCAGAGACCTGCGCGCTGGACATCGTCGGCGCCACCTACGAGCGCGACATCGAGCCGGGTGAGATCATTGCCATCGATGCGTCCGGCGAGCGCTCGATCTTCCCCTTCGCGAAGCAGGAGCTCAAGCGCTGCGTCTTCGAGCACGTGTATTTCGCGCGCCCCGACAGCCGCATCTTTGGGGGCTCGGTCGATCGCGCGCGTCGTGCGCTCGGCAGGCGCCTGGCCCAGGAGTGTCCCGCCCCCACGGCCGACCTCGTGTTCAGCGTGCCCGACTCGTCCAACTCGGCGGCCATTGGCTTCGCCGAGGAGAGCGGGCTGCCGTACGAGCTCGCGCTCATTCGCAACCACTACGTGGGCAGAACGTTCATTCAGCCCACCCAGGAGACGCGCGACGCCAAGGTGCGGCTCAAGTACAACGCGGTGCGCGAGGTGATCGATGGCAAGCGTGTCGTGATGGTCGATGACTCCATCGTGCGCGGCACCACCACGCGTGGGCTGGTGACCCT
>JANOIJ010000264.1:0-2897 GCA_031407575.1 Gemmatimonadaceae bacterium
CCCACCAGGTTGTGCCCAGGAATCATTTCGTGGTGCGCCGTTGCGTGCGACCATGGGCGGTTGTTGCCGCGCATGGCTTGCTGCCGGGCGTCGTACTCCATGCTGTCCGTGGGATACGACACGCTGATCTGCGCGCCACCCGTAAAGAACGGATTCACGATTTGACGCTGTGGCGACATCATGATCATGCGCTGCGACTCCGACGCCGCCGTCGGGACCGTCACGAGATCGTGCTCGCGCAGATAGTCGATCGCCTGGTGAATAAGGTCGCGGATCATCGCCGGTTGACCTCCCGGCGGCGGATGCATGGTCTTGGTCTTCTCGAGCGCGGCCTTCCAGTCGTTGCCGAGTCCCATCTCGCGAGCCGCCTTCCGCATCTCGTCCTCGGACCAGGCGAACTCCCGCTCCGCCAGCGCGATCAGCTGTTCGGGGGTGTATGGAATCAGCTCGTCCTGCAAATCACGAATGAGCCCCTCACGTCCGCGGGCCGGCCCGGGAATGCCGCTGTTGTCGGCTTTCCTCGGTGAATTGGGTGGCACCGTCCTGCCCTCGCGCGCCAATTGCTGCTCCGCAATCTTCTTGAGGTAGAGATAGTCCACCTGTGCGTTGCGCGAGAGCTTGTCGAAGTCCAGCGACTTGAGCGCGCCAAGCCACGCGCGGTAGAAGGTCGAATCGCGTGGTGGCGCTGCTGCCGCTGGTGCGCCTGCCCCGCGACCTCCTCCGCGCCCACCTTGTCCACGCCCGAGGAATCGCGTGACGATGTCCGACATTTCGTCCTGCGGGAGTGCGATGATCTCGGCGAGGTTGGGAACGTCACCGTACTTCGGAGGCGCTGCAGGATTGATGGAAAGGGCCGCCGAGGCAATCGACGAGGGGTTGCGCACTGCGACAGAATCCTTCAGGAAGGCGGCGTAGCTCGCCAGCGCTCCGTTGACGTGCTTGTACGGAAGACCCATCCACCATGTGAACAGCGGATCATATCCGTTGTAGAACGTGAACCACGTGCCGAGGTTGCTGCGGAGCGTTTCCACTGCCGCAGCGGCGTGGATGGCCTGCGCTCGACTGGGCTTCGCCGCGTTTGGGTCGGTGCTGCTGCGTGCCGAATCGAGTCGACTGCGAATGCGCGCAATGTCGCGGGTGACGTCAGTAATGGTGCCCGCCGCGCGCTCGGCGTCGATATCCTCGATGCGTATGCGCGCTTCAACCAGCGCTACAAGCTTCGACGCAAATGGCATGAGCGGCATGACATTGCCGAGCGTGCGCGTCGCGCTGTCAAGCTCGGCGAGATTGATCCTGATGGTCGCCCTGAGGGAGTCGAGGTCAGTGCGCGCAGCGGCCGTAAGGGTCGATGCGTCGAGGGCTGCAACCGCAGTCTGCCAGGCAATGTCAAATCGCTTGAGTCGCGCAATGCGCGCTGGCGAGACCGCCACCACGGGTGCGGGGACCGAATCGACCGGCCTGGCGGCTGCGGCACCGGGTAGGGCCGGGTTGCCAGGCCCAGGTCCGCCACGCCCACCACTGGTGAGGCCCGCGTAGTTGCCCGAGAGGAGGTTGCGGTCCGCATTGTAGCGAATAACGACCAGTCGCAGCTCGCTTCGTCGCGGCGCGAGCAGGGGCTTGAGGTCGGCTGGCACTGTCGAATCCGCGGACCTGGGGATGCCGGGGTCCTGCGCGTGCAGCGTTCCACTCGACGTCAGGACGAGCAGCGAGCACACGACCACGGCGGCCTGTTGCCATCGGCCCGCGTGCGTAAGAAGACCGGTCATCGTCTCACCGTACTGGGGGCTGTTGTGAGCGCCGACGTTGTGGAGGCCGCCGTACGCGCCGTCGTGAGGGGCGTCGTGAGCGCCGTCGTGAGCGCCGTACGTGAGCGCCGTCGTGAGCGCCGTCCGTCCGCCTTTCACGGCGAGCCCAGATGGAGGTGGTCCGTGGCTCGAGATTGATGATCATGTCGCGGAAGGCGAGGGGACGGTTGGAGAGCGTTGCATAAAGTATCCAATTCTGCCAGTTGGCAATTCTGGCCCTGATCCGCGCCAGCGCAAGAGGGCGACGCGTTGGCGCCGCCCTCGATGACTATCCGCTGCGAGATGGCGTTCGCGTGTGAGGGGCTACGCGGTCAGGACACCGAGCTCGGGACGCGTCGCCATCGCGGTATGGATGATCTTCAGCACGCGTTCGCGCTCTTCGCCCACCAGTGGCAGGCGCGGCGGGCGCGTGACCTCGCTGCCCATCCCGCACTCCTGCGTCACCAGCTTCGTGTATTGGACGAGCTTCGGATGGTCATCCAGGTGCAGCAGCGGCATGAACCAGCGATAGATCTCGCGCGCCTCTTCCCATTGGCCGGACGTGGCGAGGGCCCACATGCGCATCGTCTCTGCGGGAAAGCCGCACACCAGTCCGAACACCGTGGCCACGGCGCCGAGCATGACGCTCTCGAGCACGATGTCGTCGAGGCCCGCGAACAGGACGAAGCGATCGCCCAACAGGTTGACCAGGTCGGTGAGCCGGCGCGGATCGCCCGACGCTTCCTTGATGGCGACGATGTTTGGGACGCTGGCCAGCTCGAGAAACAGCTCAGGCGTCAGGTCGACGCCGTAGCCCTTGGGGTTGTTGTAGCAGAGGATGGGCAGCGGCGTCGCCGTGGCGACCGACCGGTAATAGACGACCGCTTCGCGCGGGTCGGCCTTGTAGACCATGCCGGGCAGGAGCATGATGCCATCGGCGCCGATGTCCGCGGCATCCGATGCGTACCTGGACGCCGCCGCCGTGGTGAACTCCGAGATGCCCGTGAGCACGGGCACTCGGCCGCCTACGGTCTTCACCGTCGCTCGCAGCAGCTCACGCTTCTCCTCGGGCAGCAGCGAGTTGTTCTCGCCAATCGTCCCCATCATGACGAG
>JANOIJ010000285.1:0-4048 GCA_031407575.1 Gemmatimonadaceae bacterium
GCCGCGATCGACCACATGCGACAGCGCAATCACGGTGAGGATCAGCAGCGGCACGATCGACAGCAGCGCGTAGTACGCCACCGCGCCGGCCAGCAGCAGCCCCTGGTTGGCGCGAAACGCCTTCAGCGTGCGGACGGCGAAGGCAACCGGGTCGCGGATGACGTAGGCGGCCTGGCGGCCCAGGAGTGGCATGCGCAGCGCAGTCGTTTAGGTGCACGGGGGTGAAGACGCCGCCCGAGAGGCCGTTGAACGGAGCCGAGTTCGCGCCAGTCGTGATCGAGGACGTCGGCGTGATCAAGGTGTCCGTGCAGGTCCGCGTCGTGCCACCAACCCAACGGCCGATGACGCAATCACCGATCGGGTTGACGCCTGCCACGAAGAAGTTCTTCGTCAGCGTGCCCGAAAGCGGAGTCAGGACGACGCCGTTGGTGAAGCTGGAGATGGAGTCCGTGTACACGAAGCTGAAGTTCTTGGAGACGTTGTAGCCGGTCAGGTCCGCAGCGCCGTTGTTGTTGAGGAAGCCGACCGGCCTGACGGTCAACGAATCCGGCGGAACGAAGGCGATGCGCGGAGCAACCTTGTCGACGCCGAACGTGGTCGTGCTTCCGGTGACGGTTGTAACTGGGACGATGAAGCACACCTTGTTGCCCAGCGCATCCGCCACGACGACTTTCGCCCGGTCGGGCGTAATGGCATCCGTGTTGGGTAGATCCGTGCCGACCGTGACGAGCGTGAGGCCGGCGGTGCTGCAAGAGCCCGCTCCCCACACCGACAGACTCGCCAGTCCGACGTAGTACTGCGTGGTCACGCCGCCCACACCCTGAACGGGGGGAACGCCGCGAGTATCCGTCGCCGTACCGGTGGTGCCGCTGGAGAACAAGTACGCCGCACCGATGTAGCCATTCGGCGCAGTGACCGTGTAGGTCGCCAGTGCCGGAATGTCATTGTCGATACGCACGCCGTTTCCGCCGAGCACTACGAACTGATTGGATGGCACCGTAACCTGATTGCCCGCCACATCTGTCGCGGCGGTGATGTACAGCGTGTCGCCAGCCGGCAGCGAGTTATACAGATAGAGGGAACGCAGCGCCGGGGTACCGAGCGTGTCCATGAACGTGATCGTCGCGACGCCATTCGTGACGACGGCGTTGTTGAAGATCGCCGCGCCCGAAGCGCCAACCGCACCACCGCCCTGCTGGCCGTTACGCGTCAGGTAGCCAGAGACCTGAGCGATTGCGGTCGGCGTCGTGAAGATCGCCGGGGTGATCGTGACGGTCAGGTTACCCTGGTTGTACTGCAGGCCGTTGAGCGAGCTAACGGCAGACGTGACCGTGCCGCCGTTGGCCGATGCGAACGACAGCGTGCCGCGGAACACGTTCGCGTTGTTGAGCGTGATCGGCGTGAAGTTCGACGCAACGACAGTCGTCGCCGTGGCGCCGGCACCGGTCGTGATCCGAGCCTTGATGCAGTAATTGCCGTTGGCAAAGCGAACCTGATTCGCCGCCGTCAGCTGCGACGTGTCGAAGCTCAGGGTCACTTGTCCAGTCTGACCAGCCTGGACCGCCTGCGTCGCGACCAACACCTCAGTCGCGCCGATCGTGTTCACCGAGCAGTTGGTCGAGAGGAACACGTCAACCGTGCCCGTGCCAGCGGTCGTGTTGGAGATGTTCAGCGTGACATCGACCTGGCCCAGCACGTTGTTGAGGACGACCGGGATGCCATTCTTCGTGACGCTGTTGATGCTCAGCAAGAGCGAACCGGTGTTCGTCGCAGTCACGACGACGGCGCCAGCGCCAGCCTTGGTCGCATCAGCCGTGGACGTCGCGATGATCGTGGCCGTACCGGCCGAAACGCCCGTGACAACGCCGGCCTGAGTAACAGTCGCGACGGAAGGCGTGCTGCTCGACCACGTGACCGTACGTGCCACGGTGCCCGTGGCGAGCACGTTGGCCGCAAGCGTGATCGTCTGGCCCACGCTGACCTGCGAGCTGGGCGGTGAAACGGTGACGCTCTGGACTTCGTTGAGAACGACCGGCTGCGTGACTTCGATCTTGTCACCGCAAGCCGCCGCCAACGAGCCGAACGCCAGGACTCCGGCGAACATTAGCGTACGAGATACCTTGTGCATTCTTCCCCCTAAAGGAATGGTGCGTGATTAACTGCGAACCTGCATGGCCCTGCCTGATACAAATTGCAACAACGGACACTTCGTGCCCAATACGCGCAATCGAAGGAAGATAGGAGCGCGCAGTGGGCCGGTCAAGTGAACCGACCCTCCCTGCCTCCTACTTATTTCGACCCGCGAATCAAGCAGCCTGCGAGATACTCACTCGGCACATCTGACGCAGTGATGCCCATCACCCGCACATCATCTGCATCGCTTCCGGTCGTGCTGTCCGCAGTTCAGTCCGCTTCCGGACGTTCTGCCCGAACCGAGAACCGAGTGTAGACGCCCCACTCCGACTCGCGTCACAAAGATTCGCAACGCGGCAAAAAGGGTTCGGCAGACCTTCGGGCGTACACTATATATTAGCCCTCATGGCCGACGAGCCGCGCCTCTACCGCCCCCGCCAGCGGGACCTGCCCCCCAGCGACGAGCAACGGCTCACCGCGACGCTCAACCCGGATCAGGCTCGCGCCGTCACATTCGGCGACGCCCCCCTCCTGGTGATCGCTGGGGCCGGTACGGGAAAGACGCGCACGCTCATTCATAGGGTTGCCGCCCTGGTCGATCGCGGGGTCGCCCCGGAGCGCATTCTCCTCCTGACGTTTACACGGCGCGCCGCTGCCGAGATGCTCTCCCGTGCCGAGCGGCTCGTCGGCTCGGCTGGCTCCCGCGTGCACGGAGGCACGTTCCACTCCGTGGGGCACCGCCTGCTGCGCAAATTCGGAGTCTCTGCCGGCCTGGCGGCGGACTTCACGATCATGGACCAGGGCGACGCGGAAGACCTCATGCAGCTCGCGCGGGGTGCGCTCGGTCTCGCGAAGTCCGCCAAGCGATTCCCAAAGAAGGAAACGCTGCACTGGCTCTATTCCCGACACATCAACACCGAGCTCCCGCTGGACGAGCTGCTCCATCGCGACGTCCCGCACTTCCTCGAGTACGAATCGCAGATCATCTCCCTCTTCGCCGACTATACGATGCGGAAGGGGGACCGTAATCTCGTCGATTACGACGACCTGCTCGTCTTCTGGGCGACGATGCTCGAGGCGTCCCCCGACCTGCAGCGCCGCATCGCAGGCCTCTACGATCACGTGCTCGTGGATGAGTACCAGGACACCAACCTCCTCCAGGCACGCATTCTCCGCGGCATGTGTTCGGCGCACCGAAAACTCACGGTAGTCGGCGACGACGCGCAGAGCATCTATGCCTTCCGCGGCGCGCACTTCCGCAACATCCTCGACTTTCCGCGCCAGTTCCCCGGCGCCACTATGGTCACGCTGTCGCAGAACTACCGGTCCACCCAACCCATCCTGGATCTCTCGAACATCGTCATCTCGCGGGCGGAGGAGCGGTTCACAAAGGATCTGTTCACGAAGCGCGAAGGCGGTGAGAAGCCCTGGCTGGTCACCGCGAAAGACGAAGCGCAGCAAACGCGATTCGTCGTGGATCGCATCCTCCAGCTGCACGAAGGCGGCGTCGCGTTGGCCGACATGGCGGTGCTCTTTCGTGCCGGCTACATGTCCGCGGACCTCGAGATCGAGCTGGCGGCGCGGAAGATCCCCTTCGAGAAGTGGGGCGGCCTCAAGTTCCTCGAGGCTGCGCACGTCAAGGACGTCCTCGCCTTTTTGCGCGTCTCCGAGAACCCGCGAGACGAGGTCAGCTGGTATCGCATCCTGATGCTGATGCCCGGCATCGGCGACTCGACGGCGCGCACGCTCATGGAGAGCATGCAGGAGCGCACCTGGGACCCCGACGCATTCACGCACCTCATCGCACCGCCGCGCGCGCGCGACGCCCACCGCTCGCTGGCGGTGCTCTTGCGACAGCTGCGCGGCGTGACCAACCGCGATGGCGACGAGGGTGGAGCGAAGGTGGCGAGCGACA
>JANOIJ010000288.1:0-5623 GCA_031407575.1 Gemmatimonadaceae bacterium
CCTGACCCGCCTATCGCACGTTTTGTCATCCTGCGCGCAGCGAAGCATTCGGGTGTTGTCATCCTGAGCCCAGCGAAGGATCTGCACGTGCTGTTGTTGACGCTGTTCACGCTGTCCGCCGCGCCACTCCATGCACAGGCAGACACCAAGGCCACCGAGCAGGCCCTCTTCAAGCTCGAGGACGCCTTCGCCAACGCTGTGGTCAAGCGCGACCCCGTTGCACTCGGCCGCATCGTCGCTCCGAAATGGGTCTACTCCGACGAATCCGGAGTCATCGAGCGCGACGCCGCGATCAAGCTCTTCACGTCGGGCACGGATACCGTGCACACCGCGTCGAACGAACGGATGCGCGCCATGATCTACGACAACTCCGCCGTCGTGATCGGCATCCTCGTGATGAAGGGCCGAGGGCCAAAGGGCCCGTTCACGAATCGCTATCGATACACCGACACGTGGGCGAAAATCGATGGTCGGTGGCGGTGCATCGCGTCGCAGGACTACCTGATGCCCGAACCCAAGCGCTAACTCGCCAATCCCTGGAGGGTCGAGCCATGGTCATGAGTGCCGCCAAGACGGTGGACGCGTACCTGAAGTCGCTGCCCGCAGATCGCCGCAAGGAAATCAGTGCCGTGCGCGACATCGTGCTGCGCAACTTGCCGAAGGGCTATGTGGAAGGCATGGAGTACGGAATGATCTACTATTCGATTCCGTTGTCGCGGTATCCGGGAACGTACAACGGACATCCACTGTGCTACGCCGGACTCGCCGCGCAGAAGAACTTCAACACCATCTACCTGCTGGGCGTCTATGGAGACGGCGCCCGCGCGAAGCAGTTCCATGACGCGTTCGCGAAGGCGGGCAAGAAGCTCGACATGGGCAAGTCGTGCGTTCACTTCAAGGCGGCCGACGATCTCGCGCTGAACGCGATCGGCGATGCGATCGCGTCAGTCTCGCCCGACGAGCACATCGCGATGTACGAGAAGTCTCGGCTGCAGACCAAGGCGGGGCAAAAGAAGGCCGCTGCGCAGAAGGCGACAACGAAGCAGACCGCCGCGAGAAAGTCGGCAGCGACGTCCACCAGGACGGCAAGCAGGAACGCCGCCACGCAGGCCACGAAGAAGCGATAGCTGGAGGCACCGTGCGTCGCACAGTTCGTACGTCGTTCGCAGTACTCGCCATCGCCGCCTGCTCCGGCGGTGAGCGCACGCCGGCCACGGAGCCGGCGTCGGGTGTCGCCGGCACGAGCATCGCCGCGCCGCGGACGGGACCGGCGAGCGAATGGAATCAGCAGGCGGGCGACTACGCGAACTCGCGCTACAGCGAGCTCGATCAGATCACGGTCGCCAACGCGAAGAACCTCCGCGCCGCGTGGACCTTCTCCACCGGCGTCCTGCGCGGACACGAGGGCTCGCCACTGGTGGTCGGCAACACGATGTACCTCGTGACGCCGTATCCCAATGTGTCGTACGCGCTCGACTTGAGCGTGGAGGGACATCCGCTCAAGTGGAAAGTGCGGCCGGAGAATTCGCAGACGGCCGTTGGTCTCGCCTGCTGCGACGTCGTGAATCGCGGCGCCGCGTATGCAGAGGGTCGCATCTTCTACAACCTGCTCGACGGGCACACCGTCGCCGTGGATGTCGCGACGGGCAAGCTCCTCTGGCGCACGCGGATGGGGAACCTCGCCAAGGGCGAGACGATGACGATGGCGCCCATCGTCGTCAAGGGCAAAGTCATCGTCGGCTCGAGCGGTGGCGAGATGGGCGTGCGAGGCTGGATCGCCGCGATTGATGCGGCGTCCGGCAAGGAGGTATGGAGGGCGTACAACATCGGACCGGACGTGGACATCAAGGTCGGTTCGCGCTTCAAGCCGTTTTACGGGAAGGCGGATACGAGTCCCAATCAGGGTGCCACGAGTTGGCCCGGCACCACGTGGCAGCAGGGCGGCGCCACGGTGTGGGGATGGCTCTCGTATGATCCGGCGCTCAACCTCGTCTATCACGGGACATCGAATCCCGGCCCGTGGAACGGCGCGCAGCGGCCCGGCGACAACAAGTGGAGCGCGGCGATCATCGCGCGCGATGCCGACACTGGCGAGATGGTCTGGGCGTTCCAGCCCACGCCGCACGACGTCTGGGACTACGACGCCGTCAACGAGAACATCCTCGTCGACCTGCCGATTGGTGGCACCACGCGCAAGGCGCTCGTCCACTTCGATCGCAACGGCTTTGCGTACACGATGGATCGCGTGACGGGAGAGGTGATCCTCGCGAAGCCGTACGTGCCGATGAACTGGTCCACCGGCGTCGACCTGGTAACGGGACGTCCCACGCTCAATCCGGAGAAGGTGCCGTTCCAGGGCAAGAAGGTGACGTACATCTGCCCGAGTCTCGAAGGCGGCAAGAATCAGCAGCCCGCGGCGTTCTCACCGGCGACGGGCCTCTTCTACGTGCCGACGAACAACCTCTGCATGGACTTCGAGGCGCGCGAAGTGTCGTACATTCCCGGCACGCCGTACATCGGCGCCAATGCGCCGGAGGTGGCGGGGCCTGGCGGTTACCGCGGCGAGTTCATGGCGTGGGACGCTACCACGGGCAAGAAGGTGTGGGGCATCAAGGAGCCCTACCCGGTGTGGGGCGGCGCGCTGGTCACCAAGGGCGACGTCGTCTTTTACGGCACGCTCGACGGATGGTTCAAGGCCGCCAACGCCCGCACTGGCGAACTCCTGTGGAAGTTCAAGGTCGGCTCCGGCGTTGTTGGCAACCCGATCGCGTACACCGGCCCCGACGGTAAGGAGTACATCGCAGTGTACTCCGGCATCGGTGGCGACATGGGCCTGCTCATTGCGGGCGATGTCGCATCGAACCTTCCGTACGACGTCCGTGATCGTGGCTCCACGCTGCCCGATCTCGCTCGGTGGACGAGCTGGGGTGGGATGTTATTCGTGTTCTCGTTGTAGGCGAGCGGAGACTCGGACTGGCGACTGGTGACTGGCGACTGGTGACTGGATCCGCGGCGACAAGAACATTCCGTGCGTAGCGCAATATCTGCATCTCTGCCTTCCGTATCGGCGCTTCCCGTGGCATCCGCCCCGATCCGCTAACGCGGCGTTCCGAAAGTTCCGCAGTTTCGTACTTCCGTTCGAGGTCCGCATGAAATCACTTGACCGGCTCGCCACCACATCACTCGTGTGCGCGACGCTCGCGCTCAACGGCTGCACCCGCGACTCGCGCGCCGAGGAGCCCGCGCGTGCCGTCGTGCAGGCGCCGGTGTCCACGCAGGCGACCGCCGGCGGCGATCTCGCCGGACGTTTCGTCTCGCACGCGGAGTACAACCAGCCGGGCATGGTGAAACCGTTCGTCAGCCTGCGCCTCGTGAACCCACACGAAGGCAAGCCAGCGGCGATCGTCACCGGCGGCAAGCTCTATCTCGCCTACAACTGCATCGACTGCCACGGCGCAGACGGCGGCGGCGCCATGGCTCCGAGCCTCGCAGATGGACGCTGGCACTTCGGCGGATCAGCGAGCGAGGTGTTCGAGTCGATCTACCAGGGCCGCCCCGAAGGCATGCCCGCGTGGGGCAGCCTCATCTCAGACGACCAGATCTGGATGCTGGTGAGCTACGTCCGGTCTCTTAACGCTGGGAAAGATCCTTCTACGGAGAATTTCACCGGCAAGACCGTAGAGCGAACCGGACACTGATCACGACTGCGACTACGAGCTTCGAGCTGTCAGTGACTACGAGCCAGGAGCCCGAGCCCGAGCTCAAGCACAAGCTCAAGCGCAACGCTCGTAGTTACTGACAGCTCAAAGCTCGTAGTTCTGTTAGAATGAGAACCTCACTCCTGCACTAAACGCAAGACTGTGCGCCGTCCCTCCAGAAACGGAGAAGCTCGTCGCATCCTGAAAATCAAACTTCCCGATGTAGTCCTTCGCCATCAGTCGGATTCCCACGCCACTACCAACCGCGATGTCCGCCCCAGCGCCGATATTGCCCGCGAGGTTCGTTGCCGTCGTGGAGACGAACGACTGTGTGATGTCGTAGCGCAGCGCACCGACCCCCGCCTGGAGAAACGGCGAGAACGTCGTGCCATATGCCGACGTCACCGGGATGTCGAGCTGAAGTCCCGCGTCGTACAGCACGATACTGCTCTTCGCCACCGACACGCCGCCGAGGATCGGGATGCCGACCTTGATGTCGCTGCTCGCCGTGGCAAGGTTGCCGACGATCGAGATATTCGGTGCGATCTTCATCCCCAGCTGCGCACCGAAGATCGGCGCGGGTGCATTCGAGAGCGACGTCCCGAGTGGCCCCGACAGGTAGTCGCCGAACACCATGTAGCCCGCGTACGGCGTCACCTCGAACAGCGCGCTCGCGGCCGTTGCCGGCGCTCGGCCGTTGCGCGACTGCGCACTCGATGAGGCGGGAACAACGATGATCGCGGCGGCAAGACCGGCGAGAAGGAACGAGGGAGTGCGCATGGTAGTCTCCGGGAGTGGACGCCGGCAGCAGAGACGCTGGGGCGTACCACCGGACAAGGCACGCCCGATACCATGCCTTACTACGCGCTCGGATTGCGCGCTAAGTCGCCGCGAGCAACTGTGTTAGCGGTGTTCTCGCGTCATGCGTCGCTCCGCGCGGATGTCCACGCCCGAGGACGAACCAGTCGAGTGCCTGACCTAGAAACGCCACTCGCGGAAGATGAACGCGCCGAACTGGCCACCCGGCGTCGTCGCCTGGCCCGCCAGCGTCGGCGGATTGAGGAAGTACCGCGGGCTGTAGCTCGTTTCGAGTCGCAGCCCCTTTGCCGTGCGGTGCGTGATCGTCATGCCCGGCGGTGCGCACGAGCTGTTCTCCCCGCTGCGCCCGCCGAGGCACGACACCGCGCCCGGCGTCGCGATCACGGACACGAACGTCCGCGGATTCACATACCGGCCGACCTCGATCTCCGTCCCCTTGAGGAAACCATCGAACGCGCCAGCGCCGTCGCTCACCAGGAGGTCGCCCGGCGCGATGTTGAACACATCCACACCGAGCGTCCGCGCGGCATTGCCCTTCAGCTCATCGAGCGCCACGCCCACAGCGATGCCGGCCAGCCGGCTGCCTGCCACGTTCAGCAGGCCGCCTGACGTCGGCGACAATGACAACTGGTTGAATTGCAGCAGCGACGTCGAGCGCTCGCCGAAGGCGAGGTAACTCAGCAGGTCACTCTGCGAGAGCGGCGGCTGCGCATCGCTCTCCAGCGAGATGCGCGGCGTCTGCAGCGTGCCGCCGATGAGGACGCGGATGTTCGTGGCGGTGCTCGTCGCCGCCTTCACGACATACTCCGCCGTGATCTGGAGCGTGGGGTTGAGGTCCGGCGTCCCGATGAACAGCGCCGACCCGCGCTTGATCTGGAATCGCTTGCTCATGAACGTGTACTCGCCGCGGTCGGCGTCCACCGCGCCGGTGAGCGTGAGCGCATCGCCCAGCACCTTGATCTTCACCGCGCCATCCGTGAAGATCTCGACGTTCGCATCGCGCGACCGCACCCACGTGTTGCGCTCCACCGAGAGGTCGACGTCGACCTGCAGCGTCCGGAACATTGCGGACTGCGCCGGGAACAACTCGCGCTGCAGCGTCATCG
>JANOIJ010000302.1:0-9366 GCA_031407575.1 Gemmatimonadaceae bacterium
GCGAAGTTCGTCACCTGCGCGAGGTCTGGCTCGGCGATGCGAGACGTGTGTTCATCGCGCGCGAGCTCGTCGAGCAACTTCCACGGCGCGTGTGGCTCGAGCGCGACGTGACACCGCTCGAGCATCTCGCGGAAGACGCGATTCTCCGCGCGCAATTGCTGCCCCATGCCCCACCACTGCGGTCCCATTCCGGAAAAGACGAACGCCAGCTTGCCACCGTGCTCGGCGCGACGTCCACGTGCGACGGCTGCGCGCGTCTCGCCGGCAATTGCGGCGTCCAGTGCGTCCACGGCTTCCTCGCGCGTGGCCGCAACGATCGCGAGCCGGTGCTCGTGATGCGCGCGCCGATGCGCTGCTGCGCTCGCGATGCTCGCGAGCGGCGCCGCGTCAACGTCCGCGAGCGCGGTCATGTAGCCGCGCGCAAGGTCCACGAGCGCCTCGGGACTGCGAGCGCTGAGGGAAATGAGCGTCGCCGTGGAGCCAACGGTCACCTCTTCCGGAGCACGAGCGGCAACAACCGGTGCCTCGCGCAGGATGACGTGTGCGTTCGCGCCACCGAACCCGAATGAGTTCACGCCTGCGGTCGCCGGTCCGAGCGCGTCCGGCCACGGCTCGAGTTCGGTGACCACGCGCATGCGTCCACCGGCAAAGTCGATGTCCGGATTGGGCGACGTGAAATGCAGCGAGGCAGGGAGCTCGCGGTGCTTCACGCAGAGCGCCGTCTTGATCAGACCCGCGATACCCGATGCTGCCTCGAGATGCCCGATGTTCGTCTTCACCGAGCCGATCGCGCAATACTCGCCCTCGGCGCGGCCTTCGCGCAGCACCGCACCCAGTGCCTGCGTCTCGAGCGGATCGCCCACCGGCGTGCCGGTGCCGTGCGCTTCCACGTAATGAAGGTCCGTCGCGGCCAGGCGCGCGCCCGCGAGCGCCTCGCGCAACATCGCTTCCTGCGCCGACGCGCTCGGCACCGTCATGCCATTCGTGCGGCCGTCCTGGTTGATGGCGCTGCCCACGATGACTGCGTACACGTCGTCGCCATCGGCAAGTGCGGCCGAGAGCCGCTTGAGCACGACCACGCCAGTGCCTTCGCTGCGCACATAGCCGTTGGCCGATGCATCGAACGCGCGGCACTCACCGCTCGGCGAGATCATTGACGCCTTGCAGAAGCCAATGGTCAGCTCGGGATTGATCTGCATCTGCACGCCGCCCACGATGGCGAGATCACATTCACCGGCCATCATGCTGCGACACGCCAGGTGCGTGGCGGTCAGCGACGACGAGCACGCGGTATCCACGGTGAAGCTCGGGCCGCGCAAGTCGTAGAGATACGAGATGCGATTGGCCGCGATGCTCGTGGCGCTGCCGCTGTTCGAGTGCGTGTCCAGCAAGTGGCGGTTCGCGGGATCGCACTGCGTGTCGCCGTAGTCGTGCGTCGAAATGCCGATGAACACGCCGGTGCGCGAGCCCGCCAGCAGGTCCGCGCTCTGTCCTGCGTCCTCCAGCGCCTCCCACGCGACCTCGAGCAACAGGCGATGCTGCGGGTCGATGTGCGCTGCCTCGCGCGGCGAGACGCCGAAGAAACCCGCGTCCCATTCGTCGATGCGGTCCATGAAGCCACCGCGGCGCAGGTACGAACGCCCGGGCCTGGTGGGATCGGGATCGTAGACATCCATCAACGCGGAGCGATGCTCCGGAATGTCGCGAATCGCGTCCACGCCGTTGCGCAGCAGCTGCCAGAATTGGTCGGCGGAGTTCGCGCTGCCTGGAAACCGGCACCCGATGCCGATGATCGCGATCTGTTCTCGTGGCTCGTTCAACGGCTGCTCCGCTCCCCTGCGGTTGATGATCGACGGATCGCCGCATGGGTCCCCGTCGTGCGATTCTCCGACGTCATCCACTCGGCGATCAGGTCGTGCGCATAGCGGTATCCCGTATCGACCACATCGTCGATGGCGCTCCAGTTCAACGGATCCACGTGATCCGTGGGCGGATGCAGGTACAGATCCGCCACGTCCTCCATCGCGCCCTGGTTGTGCACGCTGCTCAGTGTTGCGGTCCGTGAGAGGATGCGCACGATGTTCGGGAACGCAGCGCTCGTGTCCATCGGGTTGAGCGCGCGCATCAGGGGCGGCCACCCTGATATCTCGGTGACGTCCGCCGTGGTGCGCAGCTCAACCGCTGCACTCACGTCCACGGCGACCACCGAACCTCTGCACCGCAGGCGCATGATGTCCGCCGGCAGGTTGTTCAACACGCCACCGTCCACGAGCAGGTCGCCATTCCACGAAACCGGTGGCGTCACGCCGGGCACGGCCGAGCTGCTGCGCGTCCACTTCCATAGCGGGCCGCGGTCGTGCACCACCACCTCGGCTCGGCTCAGGTTGGAGGACACGCAGAAGTAGGGCAGCCACAGGTCCTCGATCTGCACGTCGCCAAAGAGCGTCTGCGTCACCTTGCTCGCGCTCGCGCCGCGCATGAGCGCGATCATCGGCGGCGTGAGATCGCGCACGATGTCGAACGCCATGAAGGCCTCGCGACTCATCCTGATCATCGTGTCGACATCGTGGCCCATGGCGATGAGGCCTGCCATGCACGAGCCCATGCTCGTGCCACCCGCGACGTCGACGCCTAGCCCCAGCTCGCCCAGGGCGCGCATGACACCCAGTTGCGCGAAGCCACGCGCACCGCCACCACTGAGCACCAGCCCGAGTGACGCACCGGCGATCGAGCGCGCGAGCCGAGCCATGTCGGCATCGCGATGCAGTCGGATGTGATGGTGCGCCGCCATGGCGCCTGAGGCCCGCGCGTCGAGCCAGCGCGCCGTGCCGCTCGGGCGTCCCACGGTGGGCGCGTGCAGGAGCACCAGCTCATACCGCAGCGACGCACGTTCGCGTGCGTCGTCCGGCGGATGCAGGAGTGCGCGCTCCACCTCGCCGGGCTCCCACGCGTCGTCCGCATTCGCCACGGCGACCACGAGGTCCGCCTGGCGCAGGCATCGCTGCGTCCACGGCGTGAGCGTCGGATCGCACTCGTACACGACGTAGCGATAGTGCGCTTCGCGCTCGTTCAACCACTGCAGCATGCGACCGTTCGCCATGTCGCTGGTGAGCGTCTGCGACGCGCGAGCGCCAAGCTCCGCGTCCACCGTGCTGCTGGATAACCGCAGCACACTGTCCCCGGATGTGGAAAGCGCCTCGGCGAGGCGCGGAGCGAACTCGGGCGGCATACCAGCGCCGTGTGTCGGCACCAGCCCCAGGGTTCGCGCGAATCGCGTCACCTTCGGGGCGGTCGTGGTCTGGCGGAGTCGGCGCACGAGCGTGCGCGAGAGCGCAACCGCGGCGCGCGGATGCTCGTCCAGCAGGCGAAGGAAGTCGCCCTTCGAGATGCGCACCAGCTCCGAGTCTCGAATGGCGCGCACCGTCGCGGAGCGCGGCTCGTCGGAGAGGAGTGCCATCTCGCCGACGGTGGCGCCCGGACCGAGCACGTCCACCAGCCGGGCGGTGCCGCTGCGCCCGACAACCACGACCTCGAGACTGCCGTGTACCACGACGAACATGTCGTCGGCGTCCTCGCCCTGCCGCACCAGCGTGTCGCCGCTGCGCACGCGCACCCAGTTGGACTCACGATCGAACTGTTCGAGCACCATCGGGTCCACGTCCGTGAACAAGCCGGACGCTGCCAGCCGCAGGCTCGGCAACCTCCGCGCGCTGAAGGCGACGAGGTGCGCGCGCAGTGCCGGGTGTCGCAGCAAGACGGGCTCGAACGCGAGCGCGTCGAAGCGCAGGGCCTGCGTGGCGGTCTGCGCGACGACCGTCGCTGAGCGGACTTGCTGTGTGAGGAGCGCCATCTCGCCGACGCAATCGCCTGCACCCAGGCGAGCAAGCATCTGCCGTCCGCCGGTGCTCGATTCGAGGACGACGTCCAACTCGCCCGAGACGACGATGTACAGTGCAGCGCCGACGTCTCCCTGCCTGACCAGCGCCTCGCCGGTCTCGAGTGCGACAGGCGTCGCGATCGACGTGATCTCAGCCATGACGTCCGCATCCAGTCCCGCAAACACCGCGACGAGTGCAATCAGCTCGGCGACTCCGTTTCCTGACCGGTCGGGCTCAGTGGAGAGGGAGGCGCTGTTCATCACGGGCGACATCGACAACTCGGCGGAAGACGGTGGCCCGGCAAGTTGGGCCGACACGCGTGCACACGCTAGGTGTCGGGAGAGAAGAATGCCCAGCACGCGTCGGGCGCGTTGAACCGCATTTCGGTGCGCCCCGCGAGACGAAAGAACCGGTAGTGCGGCTGGGGAACGACATGCCCGCCGCGTTGCACGGTGTACAGCAGCACTTCCCCGCGTGGCCACGCACGCCACGAGCGGAGTTCAACCGACGTGTTCTGGCCTGCAGCGGGCGCGACTATTTCAATCGGACCATCGGCGCGAACGTTGTCGCCAAGCTGCGCCGCGAAATACTCCGCGGTCTGCACCGTTGACAGCACCGTGCCGCGATCACCAAAGCCGAAGATCGTTACATGACCGCCGCCGTACGGATTGATCGGGTCGTCCGTGCCGTTCACGATCATCATCGAGAGTGGCCGGTCCAGTGGCGCGCTCACGCTGTTGTCCGGCGTGGGCATGCACGCTCCGAAGACCGCCATGGCGTCGAGCATTCCGGGTGCATCCAGCGCCAGGCGAAAACACATCTGCGCGCCGTTCGAGTATCCCACCGCGAACACCTTGCCCACGCCATCGAGTTGGCGATAGGACTTCACGAGCGCGCGGAGGAATCCGACGTCATCCACGTCCTGCTGCTTCGCCGCGTAGCCGCCCTTGCGCCGCACGTCGTTCCAGTAGCCACCGAAACCCTCCGGGTACGCGACAATGAATTTGTGCGCCTCCGCCAGCCGCTCGAACTCGTAGCCGGTGTACCGGCGGATCTGCGCGGCGCTGCCGTGGGGTCCGTGCAACACGAGGAGCAAGGGCGCGCCGCGAGGACAGTCCGTTGGCACGTAGCGGAGATAGCTGCGCTCGGCCGCGACTCCATGCGCCTTGTCCTCGCCGACGGTGAAGAACTTGGCGGTCGAGAGTATGCCGCCGAGCTGCGGAAGCTCCGGCGGCGTGCTCCGGAGCAGCCACCACCACGCGACCACCGCGAGGGCAATGGCCCACCCTGCCGCAATGAGGACGGGCATCATCTCGGTGCCTCCGGCGCGATGGGTGCCAGAAGATGCGCCACACTCGTCGAAAATGCAGGCGCTTGCTGCACCGTCCTCCACGGCAGCACCGGCCACCATCGCACACTGGAGAATGACGTCGTGGGCTCCAGGAGCTCGCCCGGAAGCGGAGTAGCAACCCGCACGCCCTCTGCGCGCGACGCGACGAGGACACGTTCGATGGGCTCGGTCCAACCGTGCAGCGCGAGGTCGAAGCCAGCCCAGTGCACCGGTAGCATCACTCGACCGCCCACCAATGCATGCACGCGTACCGCCTGCTCCGGTCCAAGGTGCACGTCCGACCACAGCGCGTCGTACTCGCCAACCTCGATCATCGTGAGATCGAACGGCCCGAGGCGAGCGCCGATCTCGATCGCCGTGTCATCGAGCGCCGTGTCCCCACTGTAGTAGGCGCGATGTGCCGCACCGGCAATGGACCATCCCGTCCACAGCGTGCGGTTCTCGTTCGGCTTCAGGCGTCCGGAAAAATGTCGCGACGGCGTCGACGTGAGTGTCAGCCCGCCGACGCGCGTCGACTCCCACCAATCCAGCTCGACGACGTCGCGGAGCGGCACGCCCCACTTCTCCAAATGCGCACCGATGCCGAGCGGCACCACGAAACGCGTGCCTCTCGCGGCGAGCGCAAGGATGGTCGGCCGGTCGAGATGATCGTAGTGGTCGTGCGAGATCAGCACGGCGTCGATGGCCGGCAGCTCGGCGAGCGGCAACGGCGGCGTGAAGTAGCGCTTCGGCCCCGCGAAGGCCAGCGGCGAGGCACGCGCGCCCCACACGGGATCGATGAGCACGCGCTGCCCGTCGATCTCCAGCAGGGACGTTGAGTGTCCGAACCACGTGACGCGCAGTCCCGTGCTCGGCGGTGTCGCATAGTCTGCCGCGGCGCGCGCGACGAGTGGCACTGGCGTATCAGGAAAGCGATGCGCTGACCCACCGAACAACCATTCGCTGAGCGTCTCCATGAGCGGACCGTCGACGCGCGCCAGCCGATTCTGGAACTGTCCCTCGCGCCAGTGCGGCGAGCGTTCGATCCGCGCGAGCCGAGCGCCCTCCACGCGGCCGCCGATGGCGTCGCGGGCGAGCAACCACAGTGCCGACACGCCAATCGTGAGCACGATCAGCAGGCATGCGACCCCCACGCCGGCGAAACGGAGCCAGCGTCGTCGGCCGCGCAGCGACGGCTTCGCGACTGGTGCGCGACTCACCGGCTGTGCTTGTACATCATCTCGACGAGCTCGTCGTACATCGCTTCCGCGTCGGTGTCGCTCGACCGTATCGCCGACGACGCGCAGTGCTTGAGATGGTTCCGCATCAACTCTCGGCCCACGCTGCGCAGCGCCTCGTGCACCGAGGAGATCTGCGTCAGGATGTCCGCACAGTAGCGGTCGTCCTCAACCATCTTCTGGAGCCCGCGCACCTGCCCTTCGATACGCCGCAGCCGCTTGCGATTGCGTTCGCGCACGGCGTCATCCACCGCGATCGCCTTGCGACCGTCCCCGTCGTCATGGGCAGCGCAACCGCATGTCGCAACTGCGGCCAGGGGAAGCGCGACCTTTGTCACCTTCTTCGCCATGCCGGATTCCCTGGAGAAATGTCCCCTATCACGCGATGCGCGCGCCGCGCAGCCGCAGCGAATTGCCAACCACGCTCACCGAGCTGAACGCCATCGCCGCGCTGGCGAGGATGGGGCTCAACAGCACACCCAACGCAGGATAGAGCACGCCCGCCGCAATCGGAATGCCGATCACGTTGTAAACGAACGCCCAGAAGAGGTTCTGCTTCATCGTGCGCATCGTGATGCGCGAGAGCTCGATCGCCTGCGCCACCGCACGGAGGTCGCCGCGCATCAGCACGATGTCCGCCGCCTCGACGGCGACGTCGGTGCCGGTGCCGATGGCGATGCCGACGTCCGCGCGCGCCAGGGCCGGAGCGTCGTTGACACCGTCGCCCACCATGGCGACGACGGCACCCCCGGCCTGCAGCCGCTCGATCTCCGCGACCTTGCCATCTGGCAGCACGCCGGCCACCACACGGTCGATGCCCGCATGCCTGGCCATCGTCGCGGCGGTACGCGCATCGTCACCCGTGAGCATCACCACCGTGATTCCCATGCGCCGGAGGCGCGCGATCGCCTCGCGCGAGGTCTCGTGAATGGGATCGGCCACCGCCATCACCGCCGCGAGCGTACCGTCAATCGCGACATACATCACCGTCTTTCCATCACCCGCGAGGCGGTCGGCGTCTGCTGCCAGCGCCACCGCATCGATGCCGAGCTCGCGCATCAGCGCGCCGTTGCCAACGGCCACCGCGTTCTCCCGCACGACGCCCACGACACCACGCCCGGTGTGTGATGCAAAGGCTGTGGGCGCGACGAGCGTCAGGCCACGCGCCTTCGCGTACTGCGTGATCGCGTCGGCGAGCGGATGCTCGCTCATGCTCTCCAGCGACGCGACCAGCGTGAGCAGCTCGTCGCGGCCCGCGTCGGTCGCGTGCAGCAGCTCCACCACGTCGGTGACGGTCGGACGACCCACGGTGATCGTGCCGGTCTTGTCGAGCACCACGGTATCGATGTCTCCCGCGCGCTGGAGCACTTCGCCGCCCTTGATCAGTACGCCGAGCTCGGCGCCCTTGCCGGTGGACACCATGACAGCCGTTGGCACCGCGAGGCCCATGGCGCACGGGCACGCGATGATGAGCACCGCCACCGCCGCCGAAAAGGCGCGCACGGCGGGTGCGGTATCCGCGAGGAAGAACCACGCGGCGAACGTCGCAACGGCAATCGCGATCACGACGGGGACGAAGACGCCGGAGATCTGGTCCGCCAAACGCTGGATGGGCGCGCGCGTGCCCTGCGCATCGCGCATCAGCTTGACGATCTGCGCGAGCACGCTGTCGGCGCCGAGTGTCGTGGCGCGGTAGCGGAAGGCTCCGGTGCGATTCACGGTGCCGCCGATCACGCGGTCGCCAGGGTGCTTCGCCACCGGGAGCGACTCGCCGGTGAGCATCGACTCATCCACCGCGCTCTCGCCACTCACGATCGCGCCGTCCACGGGCACACGTTCGCCGGGCCGCACGAGCACCACGTCGCCGCGGGTCAGTTCGGCCACGGGGACGTCGACCTCCATGTCGCCACGCAGCACACGCGCCGTACTTGGCTGGAGCGCGACGAGCGCTCGCAGCGCCGACGCCGTGTTCCGCTTTGCGCGCGCCTCGAACGCGTTGCCGGTGAGGACAAGCGCGATGATGATGATTACCGCCTCGTAGTACACGTCCGCCGACACGCCTCGGCTCGTGAAGAAGCCGGGCGCCACCGTGGAGGTAACGGAGTAGAGGAACGCTGCGCCCGTCCCCAATGCGACGAGCGTGTTCATGTCCGCTGCGTGGTGACGCAGTGCGGACCACGCACGGGTGTAGAAGTGCTGACCGGCCCACGCCATCACTCCCGCGGTGACGACGAGCAACGCCCATGCGATGGCCGACGCCGGGATCGCGTACAGCCACGGCAGCGCAGCGCGCACCACGGGGTCGACGACGGACATGGCCCAGCGCATGAAGGGGTCGCCCGCTCCACCGTGCTCGTGTGCGCCCGCGGCGAGCCGGCTCATGAGCGGCATCGAGAGGATCATCGCCACGATGCCCGCGATGCCGCTCGCGATCGCCTTCCGCTTGAAGTCCGCAAACTCCTCCGCGTGCGCGGCGTCGCGGTCGGCCTGCTCATCGAACGTCGTCTGCTCAGGCGCGGCGAGCTCGGCGCCGTAGCCAGTGTCCCTGATCGCCTGGACAAGGCGGTCCGGCGACGTGCTCGCGGCGTCGAACGTGACGGTCGCGCTCTGCATCATCAGGTTCACGCTGGCATCCGCGACGCCCTCCGTCTTCTGGAGCGTGCGCTGCACACGGGCCTGGCACGCGGCGCACGTCATGCCGCTCACGGGAATGCGAATCGTCTCCTGCATGGAGGGAAGATGTATACCCCCTACCCCTATGTCAAGGGCCGGGGTCAGAGTCCGGGGTCAGAGGCCGGGGTTCGCGCTCGTCGTTCGTGCTCGTAGTTCGTGCTCGTAGTTCGTGCTCGTAGTTCGTGCTCGTAGTTCGTGCTCGTAGTTCGTGCTCGTAGCTCGTGCTCGTAGTTCGTGCTCGTAGTTC
>JANOIJ010000317.1:0-2442 GCA_031407575.1 Gemmatimonadaceae bacterium
CGCCCATGCCGATCACTTCCTGCGCGCCCAGGTTGGCCGAGAGGAAGGCGAGACCGGTGATCCACGCGGGCAGGGATCGTCCGGAGAGGAAGAAGTCCGTACTCGTCCGCATCGATCGCCTGAGCTGCCAGCCGATGCCGAGCACGAAGGCGAAGTAGATGCCGATGATCGTGTAGTCGATCCACGAGAGACCGACGCCGGTCAGGACAGGCGCCATCTATGCAAGCCTCCTGCAAGAGGGGACAACGGCATGTCAGCGGCGGTAGGGTACCACCCCGTGTACGCGGGGTCAAATGCGTGCGAGCGCCACACCCTCCGCGTCGAACAGGTGTGCGCGCGCTGGAGGCACGGAGACGTGCACCGGTGCGCCGGCCGCAGGCAGGTCGTCGTGCGACACGGTGGCCATGAGACGCGTCGTGCCGACGTCGAAATGAATGTGGCTCGTGCCGCCCAGCCGCTCGACGAGGACGGTGGTGCCTGTCACCAGCGAGGTCGTTGGTCCGCTCAGCTCCGCGCCGCCGCGGAGGAGCGTAAGGTCCTCCGGCCGGATCCCAAGTGTCATGCGTGTCGCCGGCGTCGTGGGCAGCGCGAGATGATCCAGCGGTACGCGAACCCCGTCCGCCACGAAGGAGGCGCCGTCCAGCCGCCCCTCGATGAAGTTCATCGGCGGCGTGCCGATGAAGCCGGCGACGAACCGGTTGACCGGCGTGCGATAGAGCTCGATGGGGCGACCCACTTGCTGGATCCGCCCGTTCGCGAGGACGACGATGCGGTCGCCGAGCGTCATCGCCTCCACCTGATCGTGCGTTACGTAGATGGTGGTTGTCTTCAGGCGCCGCTGCAGCCCGCCGATCTCGATGCGCATCTGCGCGCGAAGGCCGGCGTCGAGGTTGGAGAGCGGCTCGTCGAACAGGAAGACGAGCGGCTCGCGGACCATGGCGCGACCCATCGCGACGCGCTGGCGCTGGCCGCCAGACAACTGCTTGGGCTTTCGCTCCAGCAGCGCGGCAATCCCCAGCATCTCGCCCGCCCATGCCACGCGACGCGCGATCTCCGGCTTGGCCACGCGCCGCAGCGTGAGACCGAGCGAGAGGTTCTCGCGCACGGTGAGGTGCGGATAGAGCGCGTAGTCCTGGAACACCATGGCGACGTCGCGTTCGCGCGGCGCGAGGTGCGTGATGTCGCGCCCGTCGATGCGGATGGTGCCTGATGTCACCGCATCGAGTCCCGCCACGAGTCGCAGCAGCGTCGACTTGCCGGAGCCCGACCCGCCGACGAGCACGAGGAGCTCGCCGTCTTCCACCTGGAGGCTGAAGTCGTCCACGATGGTGACGTCGCCGAACTGCTTGCGCACGTGCTCGAATTGCAGCGTTGTCATCCTGCCTGCCCTGAGCGCAGTCGAAGGGAGCCACAGGCGAAGGATCTGCACGTGTGCTCTGGCAACGGAGGTGCAGCACCCGCGAAAGCGGGTACCCGTTCGCTGCGCTCAGGATGACAACGCATTACCCCTTCACTCCCGCGCCCGCCATGCTCTCGATGAACGAGCGCTGCAGGAACATGTAGGCCACGACCACCGGGACCACGAGCACCATCGCCGCCGCGAGCGAGACGCCGAGCGTCCCCGCGCCGCCGCCGAGTGCAAACACGGTCAGTAGTTGCGGCAGCGTCATGATGTGCTGGTCGCGAACGACCAGCAGCGGCCAGAGCACTTCATTCCACGATCCCATGAAGGTGAAGATCGCGACGATCGCCAGCGCGGGCTTCGCGAGCGGCCAGAAGATGGTGAAGAGGATGCGGAGTTCACTCATGCCGTCCATGCGCGCGGAATCCACGAGCGACTGCGGGATCTGGAGGAAAAACTGCCGAAGCATCAGGATGCCCGTCGCATTGAACAGGTAGGGAACAATCAGCGCGGCGTACGTGTCGATCCAGCCGAGTTGCACGATGAGCGTGTACAGCGGGATGAGCGTCAGCTGTCCGGGCACGAACAGCACGGCCATCGTCGCAGCATTGAGCGCGCGCTTGCCGGGAAACGTGAGCCGCGCCATCGCGTACGCGGTAATGGAGCCGAACACCAACACGGCCACCGTGATGGTGCTCGCCACCAGGATGCTGTTGAGCAGCGCACGCCCGAAGGGCGCCCTGCTCCACATGAGGCGATAGTTGTCGAACGTCGGCTGGTCGGGAATGAGCGACAGCGAACCAACCTCGAGGGCTGGCTTGAAGGTGCTCGATGCCATCCAGAGGAACGGATAGATGAACGTGAGCGCGGCGATGCCAAGCACGACGTAGAGTGCAGCCCGTTTCGCAGCGCCGCCGTTCGCCGTTCGCCGATCGCCGCTCGCAAGAGTCACGATGCCTCCGCCGTGCCGACCACTCGTCGCTGTATCGCCACCACGGCGCCGATGATCAGCGCGAGTGCCACGCCGATCGTCGCGGCAT
>JANOIJ010000322.1:0-41556 GCA_031407575.1 Gemmatimonadaceae bacterium
GTCCATCGCTCGGCGATCATCAACGCCGCGCGGATCAAGGAGGTGCAGCCCTGGTTCGCCGGCGAGTACACGATACTCCTCGAGAACGGGGCGAGGGTGACGACGAGCAAGGCGTACCGGGCGCGCCTCGCGGCACTCCTCAAGTAGGCGAGCCTCGCCGCACGCCGAGTATCATTCCGGGCCGGTGCGAGCGCGTGGAGCTTCAGCGGCGCGATTGTTTGCGCAGGTGACGGATGACGATGGCGAGCTCACGGATGCCCGCGCGGATGGTCGCTTCCGAGCTACGCGCGTACCCGAGCAGCAGCGTCGGTGGGCCGCTCCGCGTGTTGAGCGAATAGTCGCCCAACACCGTGATTGCGATGCCGCGACGAAGCGCCTCGTCGCGGATGGCTCGCTCGTCGTAACTCTCCGGCATCCGCACGGTCACGTGCAGGCCTGCCGCAATGCCGCAGATCTCGACCTCGGGCAAGGCGTGACGCAATGCGTCGATGAGCGCATCGCGGCGAACGCGATACCGGCCTCGCATTCGTCGGAGGTGCCGGTCGAGCTCACCTCGGGCCAGAAACTCCGCGAACGCGTGCTGCTCGATCCTCGGGCCACCGTAGTCACTGGCCAGCTGCTGTTGCATCACCTCGTCGAGCAACCGAGGCGGAACCACGAGCCAGCCGAGGCGAAGCGCAGGTGCGAGCGTCTTGCTCGCCGTTCCACCGTACACGATGCGCGCAGGGTCCAGCGACTGCAGTGCGCCGACAGGCGCGCGATCGTAGCGGTACTCGGCGTCGTAGTCATCCTCGACGGCGATGGCGTCGTGGTCGCGCAGCCAGGCGAGGAGGCCGGCGCGACGCTCTCCCGACATCACGGAGCCCATGGGATACTGGTGCGCCGGCGTGACGAGGACGGCGCCAGCCCCTGAGCGTTCGAGCGCGTTGACGTCGATGCCGGAGCCGTCCACGGGAATGGAAATCATCTCGAGTCCAGCGCGGTTCACGGAATCCCACAATTCCGTATTGCTCGGGTCCTCTACCGCGACCCGCGTGATGCCGAGCTTCGCAAAGGCGCGACAGACGAGCGTTCGTCCCTGTGCGAATCCTCCGGTGACGACGACGCGACCTGGCTCGCAGACGACTCCACGCACTCGGCCGAGGTAGTCCGTTAACGCCACTCGAAGCACCTCGCTGCCATGCGGATCGGTGTAGCCGAGGTCGAAGTCGCTCATCTTCGCCAAGCCGTCGCGCATGCAGCGCAGCCAAACGGACCGCGGAAACGCCGAGAGATCCGGCGCGCCCGGCGAGAAATCAAACCGCGGGGGCTGCACCGCGGTCGCCTTGGCAGTGGCAGTCGATCCGCTTGCACGCACGCAAGCCGAGACGCGTGGGCGCGCGCCCTGCCGAAGCTCGAGGTAGCCCTCCGCGGCAAGTTGCGTGTACGCGCTCACGACGATCGGTCGCGACACGGACAGCTGCCGAGCCAGATCCCGGGTGGATGGGACACGGCTGTGCGGCCGCAGCGTTCCACCGCGAATTGCGTTGCGAAGCTGATCCTCGATCTGGGCACCGAGGGTCTTGTCGCCCTCGCGATTCACCGAAACGAGTACTTCGAGGGCGTCACTGGTCAATAGAAATTGACATCAACTGGGCATGGTGAGGTTACCAGTGTGCGTCTAGATATCCCGCCATGTCAAGTTCGAGAACGGAATCATTCGCGGCCGTGGATTGGGGACTTCTTGCGGCCACTGCGCTCATCTGGGGCGCCTCGTTCCTGTTCATCGGGGTCGCGGTGCGGGACATGCCGCCTGTGCTCGTCGCGTTCCTGCGCCTGGCGTTCGGGGTGGTCACGCTGGCGGTCATTCCGGCGTCGCGTCGCGCAGTGCCGCGGTCCGAATGGCGGTCGATCGCACTGGTGGGGGCAGTGTGGATGGCCGCGCCGTTCGTACTGTTCTCCATCGCGCTCCAAACGATCGACACGTCGCTCGCCGGCATGCTGAACGCCGCCGCGCCGCTCTGCACCGCGGTGCTCGCGGCGCTGTTCTGGAACCGACGGCCCGGCGCGCGCCAGCGGGTTGGCCTGCTCGTCGGGTTCGCGGGTGTCGTCGCGGTCAGCCTGCCGTCGGTGATGGGGTCGCGCGCGACGCCACTTGGCGTGGGCCTCGTGCTGCTCGCCGCGTTGCTGTACGGACTTGCCCTCAACATCGCCGCGCCACTCCAGCAGCGGCACGGTGCGCTCCCGATCATCTGGCGCGCCGAGATCGTCGCCTTGGTGCTGTTGTCGCCGATGGGCATTGCGGCGCTGCGCGACGCCACGTTCTCGTGGACCAGCATCGCAGCCGTCGCCGCACTCGGTGTGTTCGGAACGGCGATCGCGTTCGTTGCCTTCACGACGCTGGTGGGTCGCGTTGGCTCGACGCGCGCCTCCGTGGCGATCTACTTCCTCCCGCCAGTGGCGATCGTGCTCGGCGCGCTGGTGCGCGATGAAGCGATTGTCGCGACGTCGGTGTTCGGGACTGGTCTCATCCTCGTCGGCGCATGGCTGACGAGCAGGGCAGACCGTGCGCCGGCCGCACGATCGAGCCTGAGCACGGCAGCGGCGGTGGTGGCACTACTCGTTGGCGCGCCCGCGGTGGCTCAGGAACCCACGCCTGCCGTGTCGGCGACGTCGAATCGGCAGGCGGTGTGGAATCTGCCGAGGCTGGCGGGTCCCATTCGCATCGACGGACGAAGCGACGATGCCGCATGGCAGGCAATCGCGCCACTCGCGATGACCGTGCATCGCCCGACGCACCGGGCCGAGCCGACCGAGCGAACGATCATTCGCGTCGCGTACGATGCCGATGCGCTCTATGTCGTCATCGATGCGCTGGAGGCGCATCCGGGAGGCGTTCGTGCGAGCTCCATGATTCGCGATGACGATGCGCCGGGCGACTTCGTCAACATCGTCCTCGACACATTCGGTGACGAGCAGAACGCGGTCGCATTTTCCACGACACCCGGTGGCAATCGCAACGACTTCACCATCAGCAACGACGCGAAGAGCTTTGCGTCGTTTAGCAATGCGTGGAACGGCGTCTGGGAGCTCGCGACTCGGCGTCAGCCCACCAGCTGGCATGCGGAATTCCGGATTCCATTCTCCACGTTGCGCTTCTCGGCAAAGGCCGGACGGGTGGAGTTCGGGATGACAATCAATCGCTTGACTGCGCACTCGAACGAGCGCGTTTCGTTTCCGGACATCGAGCCCTCGGCGCCGACCAGCGTCTGGAAGCCGTCGCGCATGCAGCGCGTGTCAGTGGAAGACATCCACCCCGGTCGCAGCGTTCGCATCACGCCGTACACCATCCTCGGACTCGAGAACGCTCGGCGTCCCGCGCCGACCAGCTCGCCCCTGGCACGCAGCGAGCGAGTCGATCTTGGTGCCGACCTGAAGATGGCGATCACGCCTAACCTTACTCTCGACCTGACGGCCAACACGGATTTTGCCGAGGCGGAAGTGGACGACCAGCGCGTGAACCTGACGCGGTTTCCGCTGTTCTTCCCCGAGCGGCGGCCGTTCTTCCTGGAGCGCGCGAGCACGTTCGAGCTTCGCACGGGAGAGACCGATCTCCTCTTCAACAGCCGTCGTGTTGGATTGACGGCCACCGGCGAGCCTGTTCGCCTGTTCGGGGGAGCGCGCCTCGTCGGGCGCGTTGGCGCGTGGGATCTCGGCGCCTTCAACGCCGAGACCGGTCGCGCACCTGGAGGAGGAGGGAGCGAGAATCTCGGTGTCATGCGTCTGCGGCGCGGCCTGGCCAGCGACCAGTCATGGGTCGGCGTGATGGTCACGTCGCGGGTGTCGAGCGATTCGAATCAGGTCGGGCTTGGAGCAGACGGGGAGTTCCGGCTCGGTGGGGACGACTACGCGAGCTTTGGCGCTGCAACGCTCGCCGGCGCTCACGGGGCCGGTGTCGATCGCGGTCTCCTGCCGCGAAGCTCGCTGCGAGTGCTCGTGGAGCGTCGACGGAATCGCGGGATGTGGTATCGCGCCGCAGCGTCGACCGTGGGGTCGCAGTACGCGCCGGCACTCGGCTATGTCGAGCGGCGCGACGCGATTCGTTCGTCTGGCGAGCTTGGCTACGGGCGAATCGTGTCGAGCGAAGGACATCTGTTGCGAGGCAGCGTTGGTGCGGCGTTGGTCCATGGCAATTCAGTGCGGGTGCGAGAAGGCGCGGGCGTGACCAGCGCGATTGCGCTCGACCTTCCGACTGGCGCGGCGTGGACGTTCGCGGCGACGCGACAGGAAGACGAGCTGTTCGTTCCCTTCTCGCCGACACCGAAGACGTCCGTTCCCGTTGGGCGCCACGACGCCACGTTCGCGCAACTGACGTGGACGCCGTCAACGGGACCGCGGACGGTACTGGGCGCAAGCGTGCGTGCCGGCGAGTATCTCGATGGCACGCTCTACTCGGTGCTGCTCGCGCCGGAGTGGCGCGCATCGGCGCACCTCAGGATGTCGGGCGAGGTTCAGCTGGACCGTCTCGACTTTGCATCGCGCGCCGAGCGGGAGTGGTCGCGGTTGGTGCGCGTGCGCGTGCTGGCGTCTGCGTCACCTCGTCTGTCGGTGAGCGCCGTTGTCCAATCCAACGACCTGGCCGACCTGCTCACGGCCAACGCGCGAATCCGCTATAACGTCCGCGAAGGGCACGACCTGTGGATCGTGTACGGCCATCACATGAATCTCGATCGCGACGTCGCCGTGCCAGCATCACCCCTGATCGCGCAGGTCGGCCTGCTGATCAAGTACGCGCGCAGCTTTGGAGAATGACGAGATGACGCGCGGCAGATATCCATCGACTGCTTCCGCCAGCGCCTCACGGTCGAAGGCCCTGTCGCGCATTTGCGCTCGTCATGCAATCGCATATCATTGACCGGTCCGTGACGCGGGTTCCATAGGTTGCCACCGGGCCTCAAGCCGCAAGTAGCTTGGGCCGCGTACCCATCACGCTTGGCCCCTTCCGTGCCCCGCGAGCAACTCGAAGCCCTCTTCCTGAAGTCCCTCCCGGCGATCGAGAAGGTCCTCGCAGGGCTCGCTCGCCGCCATTCACTCTCGGCGGCCGACGCGGACGAGTTTGCGTCGTGGGCACGGCTTCGGCTCATTGAAGACGACTACGCCACGCTCGGCAAGTTTCGCGGCGAATCCTCCATCACGACCTATCTCACGGTCGTCCTCGCCATGCTCTTTCGGGAGTACAGGGTGCAGGAATGGGGACGCTGGCGTCCATCCGCCGCGGCAAAGCGGCACGGAGGAATCGCGCTCAAACTCGAGGTCCTCACACAGCGCGACCGGATGCCGATCTTCCAGGCCGGCGAGCTGCTGCGAACGGCCGGCGAAACGCGGCTCTCCGACAAGGAGCTTTCCGTCATCGTCGCGAGCTTTCCGCGGCGCAGCCCCCTTCGCCCGGTCGAGTTCGGCGTCGCCCTTCCGGCGGATGTCACCGCCTACGGCGAGGCGGACGAGTTCATCGTCGCGGAAGAAGCGACGGAACAGGAGAACGTGATGCAGCGCGCGTTGACGAACGCGATGGAAGCACTCGGCGCCGAAGACAGGCTCATCATCCGCATGCGCTTCATGAATGAGCTTACCGTCGCCGACATCGCGCGCGGCCTCGCAATCAAGCAGAAACCCCTTTACAGGCGTATCGACCGGGCGATCACCTTGCTTCGGCAACGTCTCGAGCAAGCGGGCGTCTCGCGGGAGGTCTTTGATGAGACTTTCCGCACCTGATCCCTTCTCATAGTATGCGCACCATGGCGGGACCCACCGGCGAGCAACCTTGAAACCACCGCAGCAGATCGACCCCGAGCGCTTGGCGGCGCTCATTGACGGACGACTGAGTCGGGAGGAAGCGGCGACTGCGCGCGCACAGCTCGCTTTGGCCGACGAAGCCGTCCAGTCCGCGTTTGCGGATGCTGTCGCCCTTTCCGGCGAAGGCCAGGAGGGGGCTGTCGTGCCGCTCGAGACCATGCGGCGACGTCGCTGGAGGCGCGCGCTCCCCGCGATACCGATGCTCGCGGCAGCAGCAGCTGTGTTCTTCTTCGTCAAGCGCGAAGCACCGAACGCCGGTACGTACCAGCCGGGCATGCTGGTGGCGTCACTCCCTGCATCTGTGTCCGCACCATCCACGCTCCCCTGGACGGCGACCCGCGGGAGCGATGGCACGCCTGATCGCACTACGGCTGTTCGGATCGGCGTCCTTCTCGTAGACCTCGAGCTCGGAGCGTTGCGGGGAGATACGAACATGACTGCGGCCTATGGCCTTGCAGCACTCCTCGAGCAGACGCGGGGAGCGACTGCGATCGCGAATGAATTTCGGGAGTACGCCACCACCGCAGGAAGAGGCGCCGACTCGCTGCAGCGAAAGCGCATGGGTCTCGACGCCAGCCGCGTCGCCGACAGCGCACTCGTCTCACTCGGCGCCTACATCGAGGCCGCACGGCTCGCCGCCGCAAGCGGCGACGCTTCCTTCTTTCAGGGCTCCCGCAATTCGATCCCCGACGCAGGAAGCACGTTGGAGGCAGCAACGCAAAGCCAGCTCGCGCGCATGCGAGAGCTGACAGCGACGCGACCCGTACCGTTGAATGACCTGGCGGCTCTCCTCGAACAGCTCCTGCGAGCCCTGGCCAACTAGCAGTTCCCACCGTTTGATCGCCATTCATCACAAGCTTCGGCGCATCATTGCCCTGACACTCGCGATGGGAATCGCGGCGGCGTGTGGATCCCGTGATTCCCGCGGCGGCGCGAGCGCGTTTCCGGTCCACGAACGGGTCGCGAATCTCATCGGTGACCAGCGTCCCTACCGACTCCTCCTTGCGGGATCGGATGGCTGGTCGGCGTGCGCGCGCGATCCCGCGTCAGCGATGCGGTGCGCCGGCGGGTCGATCACGTCTGGCATCGCTTCGAAAGCGACCAGGGTAATTGCGGACACCAGTGGCGCCGACGCGGAGTGGGCGGCGGCCGTCGTGGATCTCGCGTCCTGGCCGGCGGACGCTCGCCTCGACGCGATCGTCGAGCAGCTCACCGCGGCGACCGCGGCGCATGAGGGATCGGCGGATCTGTTCAATGATCTCGCTGTCGCGCATTTCGTCCGATACGGTGCGCGCGGAGATGCGCAGAGTGGACTCGCCGCGCTGGACGCCATCGAGCGCGCGCTGGCGAACGACACGAGCTCGCGCGTCGTGGCGTTCAACCGCGCGATCATCCTGGAGGAGTTGCATCTCTTCCACGAAGCAGAAGCGAGCTGGGAGCGGCAGCTCGCGCGCGATTCCACGAGTGAATGGGCCGCCGAGTCGCGCGAACATCTGACGGCGCTGGTTCGCGGGCGTGGACAGAAGGCGTTCGCGCGAGGTGGCGCGGAGATCGAAGGAGCAGTGAAGGCTGACCCGCAGGGGGCGCGCGAATTCGTGCTCGACAGCGCGCTTTCGAACTGGGTGGCCGCGCCGAAAGACGCGTCGCTCGACCCGCTCGTAGCGCAGATTGGCTTGGCGCTCGTCGCACAGGCGGGCGACTCGTCGGTGTTGCATGTCGCCCGCGACCTATCGTCCCGCGCGCCCGCCGTGATAGCCGGCGTGCAGTCGTACCTCGCCGGCGCGCGCGACTTCCGCCGCGCCTCCTATGTGGATGCCGCCACGTCGCTGCAGAAGGCAACTCGGCTTCTCTCGAAGCATGCCGGAGCAATCGGCGACTGGGCTGCCTTCCACGAAGCCGGAGTGATGGTGCTTCGCGCGGAGCACGATGCGGCAAACGAGGCGTACACGCGCATCGAGCGACGCGCGGATCTGCGTCATGATCTTGCGCTGAGTGCGCGGGCGAAGTGGGGTCGCGCGCTCTCGCGTGCGCGGCAGGGACTGCCCGCTCAATCCCTGCGCGACTACGAGCGAGCGGCCGCAATCTTTCGGACGATTGGCGAGCGAACGAACGAAGGATCGATGCTCTCGCAGGGCGCGGACGTCCTCTTCCTGTTGGGCCGTGATTACGACGCCTTCAACATGAAGCTCCGCTCACTCGCGGCGATCGCAGCTCGGCGCGATCCCGTCGTTCGCACGGGGCCGTTGATGGCGCTCGGGAGGCAGGCGAATGAGACTGGTCTCCGGTACGCAAGCCGGGCAATACTTCGCGAAGCCGTTTCGTCGGCACGGGGTTCCACGCGACCGCCCGATCGTCCGGAGGCGATTCTCCGACTTGCTGGAGCAGAATTCGGTGATGGCGCGGCCGCTCGCGTAGCCGCGCTTCTCGATGAGGCGCGCGCCTCGATCGCACCGCTCAAGGACACGATCGTCAAGCCACGTCTCGTAATGGAGCTCCTCCAGGCTGACGGGCGATCCATGGCGGAAACCGATCCCCGTCGCGCCGCCACGCGATTCGAGGAAGCTGCCTCGTACTTCCGCGCGAGGAAGATCGCCTTCAGCATCGCGGCGCCACTTCTCGAAGCAGCTCGCCTCCGCCTGAAGCTCTCCGATACCATTGCGGCCGAGTTGCACCTGTCCGAAGTGGTGGATGTGGTGGAGAAGCAGGCGGCAAATGCGAGGGATGCCACCACGCGCCGGAACATGAGCGCGACGCGGCGGCAGGCGTTCGATATCCTGACGGCAATTCACTTTGCGCGTCGCGACACGCTTGGCGCCTTCCTCCTCTCGGAGCGCGCTCGTGGAAATCTGCTGAAGGACGTTCCGCGACCGGGAGCCGGCACACTGGTGCTCGCGTACTCGGACCTCGGCGACGATACGATGGTGTGGATCATATCGCGGCGCGGAATGCGCGCGGTGCGAGTCGCTGCGGCAACCGCCGAGGTGCGAAGACAGGTGCACGAGTTCACCGCGGGTGTCCGCCGCGGCGAGCTGCCGGCGGCTGGTCGAACGCTGCATGCGCTCCTCATCGAGCCGGCCGCGCTCGAGTTGGCACAATCGCACGAACTCATCGTCGTAGCGAGTGGCGTGCTCCAGCGGCTCCCATTTGCCGGGCTGCAGGATTCGGCCGGCACGTTTCTGATCGAGCGCATTTCGTTGTCGTTCGCGTCGGCCACGCGGTTCGCGGCTTCAGCCGTCGCTCCGCAGGGTTCGTGGCTTCTTGTCGCCGATCCGGCGATCGACAAGCGGCGGTTCCCCGATCTCGTGCAGCTCGCCGGCGCGCACGACGAAGTCTCGGCGATTCGCTCCATTCGGCCACGCTCCGTCGTGCTGTCGTCCGACGCCGCGAGCAAGACGGCGGTCCTCATCGGGCTGCAGTTGGCGAGTGCATTCCACTTCGCCGGACATGCGCGGCTCACGAGTCGCGCGCCAGCGCTTTCGCACCTCGTGCTCGCGCGTTCCACCGACAGCGCCACTACCTCGATGCTGACGGCGGAGGAGATTCAGCGGCTCGATCTCAGGCGACTGCAGCTCGTCGTGCTGTCATCGTGCGGTACGTCGCAGTCGCGATCGGGGCGAGACACCGCTGACAACGGCTTGTCGGCCGCGTTCCTCTCGGCGGGAGCGAACTCCGTCGTGAGCAGTCTCTGGGAAGCGGATGACAAGGGCACCGCGACGATCATGGCCCGCTTTCACGAGGAGCTCGTGGCGGGAAGGCCGGTGTCCGCATCGTTGCGGGAGTCACAGCGTGCGGCGATCGCTGGCGGCGGGAGCATCAGGAGCTGGGGAGCGTTTCGCGTGGAGAACCAGTAGGAAAATCGGGTTGCGGAGCCATCTAGTGAGCAGGACAACAATCAACGATGGAGGTGTAGAGTGCCGAAAGTGTATTTTCGTGGCCCGATGCTGACCGTGCGGCGTGGACTGGGAAGCAACAGGACGATCAAGTCTATTCTGATTCCGGAGGGGAGAGTTCCCGTCGACTACCCCGACGATACTCCGTCGAGGCCGCACACGGCGGGAATGTTTGTCGTTGTTGGCGGCGTGGAGGGTCCGGTCTTCCCCCTGACCGGTTTCAACGTGGCGATCGACGACGGTTCGGGGCTCCCTTGCGGGGCCGACAGCTCCCTTGACCGCAAGGTCCTGCTTCATCGGTTGGTCGACAATGGGCCCGAGGCGCTTCACCCGGTCACGGCACGAACCCCGATGGTAGCATCGATCGTGACGCTCGCGGGCGGCACACTTGCGATAGAACCGATGACGGATTCCGTGAATCCATACAACTTCCCCGTCACCTTCAGCAAGACTCCGCTTCCGCAACAGCACATCCCGCTGATTTCCGTGTGGTCCACCTTGGGAACGGTGACCGTCACGCCCGAAGAGGGGGAAGCCATTCATCTCACAGGAAGCGACGAGCTCTACATCTTCAATTTCGACAAGCCGTCCAACAGCGTGACGTTCTACAGGACGATCCTGGACATCTGCCCCATCCGCGGCAACGCCGCATCCGACGAAGACTTCAAGTGGGTCTATCACGTGTTCAAGGTGCCCGTTGTGACGTGGAAGACGTGGCGCGGAACCGACCCGCTGCCAACACCGGTTCTTTCGTGTGGGGCCAGGCTGCTCGACCCGTCTGGCAAGCTCGCCATACGAATCGTGAATCGTACATCGGACAGTGCGGAGCCCAGCCCGGACGATGGTGACTGCATCGACGGCATCTGGGATGTGCAACCAGGCGACGACTGACAATTCGCGCGAGCTGATAGCACGATGCGACTCGAGACAATCTTCCCCGGCGACACGAACAAGCCCGATCCGTTCACCATCCTCGTCATCGCTACGCCAGCATACGAGACGGACGCGGTGCCGGGGACCGTTGTCGCCGACCCGATCATGTCGCAGCCCTCCGCGTTTCGGGCAAAGGTGGAGTACGTGTGCAACGTCCTGTTCGGAAAGCTCCCCGGGCAGGCCGAGCTGACGCTGGGAACGCCAGGGATTGAGCACGCCGTTCGTGTCGTGAGCCATTTCGATCCGGCACTTCCGGTCTCGGACGCCAACGCGCTCGTCGTGCAATGTCCCAGGAGTTATATCGTGGAGCCGCGACGGTATGTGATCGCGAGGTTCGTGGCGACATTGGGGCTCGAGGTGGACGTCGTCTTTGCGGTGACGTGCAATCCTTCGCACCGTCGCTCGAGCGGTCTTGCTGCGGACGACGATCTCGAGAGGGGAACCACGCCGTACGAGCGCGATGGCGGGACGTTCCATCATGCGCACCACTCAAAGGTGCCGGGAACGGTTGCGCTCCACACGATTGCCGGCTCCCTAACCGCACTCCATGAGTTTCAGCACGCGCTGGGAAGCTACCAGAACGGCCAGATCAAGGATCTCAATATCGACGGCCCTGAGGCCGTGAACCGCAAGGTCGGGCGGCCAATTCCGGCCCGCTTTTGTACCTACAATGGAAACGCGTTCAACTCGGACACAGTGGGCAAGCCGTTTGGGTATCCCAACGGCTGGATGTCGTACCATTGCGAGCACCACGATCCTGACAATCCGTCACTGATGGACGACTACTGGTTCGGCAAGCCGCCCGTCGCGTGCCAAAACGATCATCTGACGCGTGCATTCGTGCTCGACCGGTTGCACGCAAAGATCCGCCGGTAAGGAAGCATGGAACCTTTACATCCGTCCGTTCGACAAGCGATCCTCGACGCCAATGCGGACATATCCCCCGCGGAGCTCGACGAGTACGAACAACTCCTGTCGCTGCGCAGTGACCGTCGTCCGACCGACGAAGGAGGCGACGCGATGGGTGTCGCTCCGGGGGCGCACGGCGATCAAAACGACGACCGCATCGCGGAGCTGTACGCCAAGCTCTTTCCGGGAGTCGGTCGGTAATCCGCGGTATGAGGAGCGCCGGACGGAGAACCGCGAAGTCCGAAGGCACTACACCGTCGCCGCGGTCAAACTTGTGAAAAGCTCACCGACGGAATGAGGGAAACCAAGAGGGGCGGGCCATCTAGAGGAGTTAACGATGGACGCGGGGACCGACGAGAGTGCGTCGTCGAGCTTCGCCAACCTCAATCCCTCTGACGATGCGATACGTACCTCTCCGAACAATCGCCGTGGTCGCGAGCGTCCTGGTGCTCCGCTTGTCGGGCGATGCCCACGCGCAGGACGCTACAATCTACTTCGACCATATCTCGCCGCTCGTTGGCGCACCGGCGGCGATCACCTTTCAGCAAGCGAACGGCGACGTATCGAAGCACATGCGGGGCTATCCTCGATTGATCGAGGTGCCTCGCGGTGGGAGGGTCTGTGTGCAGGTTCAGAACGGCAACCCGCTCCTGTACAACTACACCATCAAGGCCGAAACACTGAAGGTCGAGAACGACTCGGCACTCAAGGCCTTTATCGCGGCGCTGCAGCCACTTCTTCCCGCGACCAGGAGGATCGCTCCGGATCCCGCAAAACCGCCAATCGACAACTATCGGTCCACGCTCATCAGTCTCTTCCAGATAATGAGAGCGATCGATTCGCTGAAGTGGCGGTCCGACTCCAGCTCGTTTCCGGAAGAGCTCCAGCTTGAGCAGGAGCTCTATGCGAGCGCCCGTGGCCTGAACGGGCAAGCGGAGAAACTGAAGGCCGATCCAGTCACCGGACCTCAGCTGAAGGCACACGCGGAGTACGGTCTGTTAGCGGTCGCTCACGACGCGATCTGGGCACGCATAACGACCTTTCATAAGGCGTTCGCCGACGCGAACAGGGAATACGCTCGACCACGATGCGTCGCTGTAGACACGCGGCGGCTGAAAGTCCAGTTCACCATTGCCGTGAGGGAGAAGCCGACAGACGGCACACTCCTCCGTCCAGTGAGCGACACCTTCACAGTCGAGGTCGAGCCAGTCACGACCAGTCGCATCGAAGTTGCCGCTGGCCTCCTGTACGGTTCCGTTTCGGACGTGCCGACCTTCGCCCTGCAGGCAGACAGTGTCGTCAGCAGGAGCGATGGAAGCATGAACATCTGGCACCCGGGCATCTTCCTTCTGCTGCGCCCGTTCGAATCTCGGCGCATCTGGGCGAGCGTGGGCGTATCGACCGCCAAGGACCTCACGAAACCTGACCAGTTTTACGGCTTTGTCACCCGCCTTGGCGGCGACCTTCAAACGCACCAGGTCACGATCGGCATCGGCGCGATCCAGACGGCGGTGCCGAGCGCGCTCAAAGTCGGCAGAGTGGGAGAAAAACTGCCGTCGAACATTCCAAGGTTGGAGGACAACATCACGTACAACTACCGATGGGGAATTGGCGTGATGTTCTCACTGAGCGGTCTTGAACTCAAAGGCACGGGAGAAGGCAAATGAAATTCACAGTCGCTCTGCTGATCGCGAGGCTGGCCTTCCCGTCGATCGTCGCGGCGCAGCCATCGGTCACGCCAGCGCCAGCCGCCGATTGGACCATCATGGTCTACATGAACGGTGACAACAACCTCGATAGCGATGCGATACGGAACTTCCGGCAGATTGCCAGCGTCGCGCTCGGAAATCGGGTCAAGGTTCTCGTTCAGTTCGACCGCCCGCAACGACCGTCCACTCCGCCCGTGTGGTCACAGACGCTTCGCTTCGAAATGCGTCCAGGTATCCAGCCGGTTCCGGCGCAGGCAGCGCAGGATCTGAAGGAACAGGACATGGGCAACCCCGCCACCTTGCTGTCATTCGTCCAGTGGGCGAAGAAGCGAGCGCCCGCGTCCCGGTACGCCGTGATCATCTGGGGACACGGTCAGGGCTATCGACTGATGCAGATGCTGGACGCGTTCAAGGTGATGGAGGCACGCGCCAATCGCCCGAGCAACGACCGCATCGCCCCCCTGGGCGCTCCAATGTCTTCCTCATCGGCCGTCAGCCGCCGCTTCCCCTCGGACCCTCCAACGCAGGGACCAGTTCGATCTGTCTCCTCCGACGATACGAACCAAAGCAAGTTGTACAACCGGGAGATCCAGGAGGTGCTGGCGAATCAGGGCGTGGACCTCATCGGGTTTGATGCCTGCCTGATGGGCATGATCGAGACGGCCTACGCGATGCGCCACGTGGCCAAGGTCATGGTCGCCAGTGAAGAACTCGAGCCAGGGTTTGGCTGGAACTACAGGGATTTTCTCACAAGGCTGGTGGCACGGCCTCAGATGGACGCGCGGGGCCTTGGCACTGCCATCGTCGATTCCTACGAGAATGAATATGCCGGTCAGGACGCCGCTACGGGCGGCACGACGCTTTCAGCACTTGATCTCGCCCATGTGCAAGCGACCGTCACCGCCGTGAGCCTGTTCGCTGACGCCCTCATTCCGGCTTTGCAGGCAAACTTGCCGGCCGTCGTGGCAGCCCGGAAATCGTGCAACGAGTACGCGCCCAACACCTTCGGCGATGGTCTGAACTATTTCCATCACATTGATCTGGGGTGCGTTGCGCGCGAGCTTGGCATGCGGATACCCTCGGCGGAAGCCGCGAGTCGGGATGTCATCGCCGCCGTAGGGTCACTTGCCTACCGGAACTATGCCAGCCCAGCCAGGCTTGGCGCATTCGGGTCAACGGGCATTGCCATTTACTTCCCGGTGAGCAATTCGGCATACGTCACCGATCTGTACGCAGAGAATGGATACGAACGCATGAACCAGAATCGGCCAGTGGAATTCGTGCAGGATCCTGCGATTCACTGGGCTGACTTCCTTCACGCGTACTTCAGCAAGGTCCCGTAATTCCCATCTCGACGGTTAGTTCGTGGCCAACCTTCGCAATCGACTCAAGTGGGATACGCTGCGGAATTTCTTCAGGGCCTGCGCGAAGTCCTCGAAATCATGAAATGACCGCCGTCCACTTGATGCTGGCGGTGATCGCGTCCGGGCTCCTCGCAGTCACCCCGCACGTCTTCGAAGCGCTTCGCGTGATCGCAGGGACCGGCGAGGTCGGTGTGCGTGTCCCAGCATCAAGAGCAATCACGACCGGTGGATGCGCGTCGGGATCGGCTGCGGCCCACTCGGTGATCAGCGACGCCGCCTGCTCCATCGCCTCGCCGAGCGCGGTATCGCCGCCCCATTGGGCGGTATCTGGATCATCGCGACCGCAGCCGCGCGATCCGCTCGCTCGCCTGCGTGACCAGCGGCCGCAATTGCGGATCGCAGCTCGACCACAGTTCCACGAACTGCGCATACCGCTCCGCGGCGAGCGCACGCTCGCCGCGCGCATCGTGGATGCGCGCCTGCCGATACAGCGACGGCGCAAGGTAGACGAGATCGTACGGCGAGTTCTCGGCGAATGTCGCATACCAGCGTAGTGCCTCGTCGTCGCGGCCGAGCTGGTGCAACAATTCCGCGCGAGCGTAGCGCTCGTAGGCTTGCGACGCGAACGCCGACGTCCACGCCGGCACGAACGGTGTCTCGCGCGCGCCGCGCTCGAGCTCAGCGAGCGCCTGCGCCGGCTGTCCATCGCGTCGCCACTGCTCGGCGCGGATGCTGGACGCAAAGCCCTGCGCGAGCGCGGTGGGGCCGGTCGGATCGAACGTCGAGTCGAGCGCCGCGATGGCGGGTGGCGCGTCGGAGCCGGCGCGCACACGCACCATCCCCGCGAGGTACGCGCGCAGCAGCGGGTGCAGCCCGCTGTGTGTTCGCGGCCAGGGCATGGTGGATGGCGCCGTCGGCTCAGGGGGCAGGCGACTGAGCTCCGTCATCTGCCGAGTGAGGTCGGCCGCGGGCGTCTCGAGGAACGGCGCCATGCTGAGCAGCAACTCGTGCTCGCGCGCGTCGATGGGCGAGAGCGCGCGCGCGATGGCGAGCTCCGCACGCGCCTCGCGCCACTTGCCCTGCGCAAGTGCGAGGTGCGCCAGCACCGTGTGCCCGAATCCCTGCTGCTCCGGTGGGCGCAGCGGTTGCACGAGCATGCTCGCCACCACGCGCGCGTTGGGCACGTCCCGCCCGAGCACGGCGACGTACCACACCGACGCCGCGACGAAGAATCCGCGATCGGCGGTGAGCGAGCTGGCGAGCGATGCGCGGGACGCCGCGTCGCCGAACCTGTACGCGCGGAGGGCGCGCGACGCGAGCATCATGTTCGGCGTCCCCACGATGCGCTCGTAGCGCCCGAGCAACGAATCCGCCTCGGCATCGCGGCGCTGGAGCAACGCCACTTCCGACAGGTGCTGCAGCGCGGGCCAGTACGCGGGATCCAGCGCGAGGACACGCTCCCACGCGCGTCGCGATTCCGTGAGCTGCCGTCCGCGCTTCCAGTTGTGGTGATAGAGCACCTCACCCAGGAGCACCCAGCCCTCGATGTCGTCGTACGTCTGCACGATGTCGTTGGCCATGCGCTCGGCGCTGTCTGCCTCGCCGCGTGAGTATGCAGCGAATGCCTCCACGAGCATTCGGTCACGCGCCGAGAGGCGACCCGCCTCCCGCACGGCCTGCGCGGCCGCTCGGCGCTCGAGGCCAGAGTTGAGCATCCACGACGCGGTGGTCGCGAGACCATACCACGCCAACGCGAACGAGCTGTCGGCAGCAACAGCGCGCTGGAAGGCGGGCAGCGCGGCAAAGAGGTCGCTCGCGCGATAGGCATTGCGCGCCTCGAGATATGCCTTGAGCGCCTCGAGCGACGTGGTGGTCGTTGCCGCGAGCTGCGCCAACCGTTCTCCGGACGGCGCACCCTGCGCGACCGCCAACTGTGCCGTCACCCGGTCCACGAGATCGAACAGCGCTGCCTCGCTGCCTTCGGCACTCGCGCGTGCGAGGGGCGCGCCGCCCTTGCGCGCATCGAACAGCGACGCCGCGATCGACAGTTGTCCACCTGCGCCCACCACCGTGCCGAGTACGTAGAATGCCGCGCCGAGTCGCGTGGCGATCTCGCGCGCACGAGCCGGCTCGAGGGCATTGGGTGTGAGCGAGGGATTCGTCGCGGCAATCACCACGCGCGGGTCGAGCGTGTGCAGGCTGCCCACGCCGTCCAGGTTGGTGCTGAGCAGGTCCGCCATGCCGGCCTGCAGGTACGCGACGTTCGCACCGCCGCTGACGGCGAAGGGAAAGATGGCCACCGTACGATCCAGCGACGGCGCACCGCGCCCAGAGCGCCACACCAGCGTGCCGGCGATTACCGCCACGACCGCGGCGGCGGCGACGGGCAGCACCCATCGCATGCGGCGAGGTACGCTCCCGCCAGAGCGCGCGCGATGGTATGCAGCGCGCGAATCACGGGGATTGATGTGATACCATCGCGCGTCTCCCGTCAACCGCGCGGCAGCGGCATGCAGTGTCTCGCGTCGCAATGGCGGGATGAGCGAATATGCCGCGCGCTCGACGACAGGTGGCCTAAGCGGCGCCCGCAATCCGCCGGCTTCAGTTGGCTGCAACAGACCCGCCGCATCGAGCGCGGCCAGGCCGGTCTCGACGTCGGACGCCGCTAAGCCGGTGAGCTGCCCGATGTCCGATGCGTGGAACGCGGCACCCAGTGTGGCGACGGCTTCCGCGACCTGCTGCGCGACGAGGGGAAGGGTGCGAAGGCGCTGCCGCACGTCGGCGCGAATGCGGGCGGCCACCGGCAACTCGCGTCGACCCAGCCTCGCTAACGCGCTCGCGTGCTCGGCGTCGCTGGCGGACAGCAACCGCTCGTCGAGCAGGTACTGGATCGCCGCCGAGACGTACAGCGGCGTTCCGGAGGTGTCGCCATGAATGGCCTCTGCGAGCCGCGTGCGTTCGGAGGCGTCGGCGGGCGCGGCAACGTCGAGCAGGATGGCGACGTCCTCGACCGACAGCGCGCGAAGCGTCGCGACCGAGAGATTGGGGACGCGCTCGCGCAATTGTACGAGCGCTTCTTCGCCCGCGTCTCCGTCGCGCATGATGAGGACGACGAGCACTGCGCCGCGGATCGTACGCGCGACATCCATCAGCAACGCCTGGCTCTCCGCGTCGGCGCTCGCGAGGGAATCGGCAATGACGAGCACCGGCGCGTCATCAGCCGCGGCTTCAATCGCCTCGCGCACCGCGATGGACATGTCGACTGTCGAGGGCGCCTGCGGCAAATGCGGAAACCGCGCGCCGAGCTCCGGCACAAGACGCGAGAGCGTGGCGAGCATCTCGGGAGCTATGCCGCCGAGTGCGTCTGCGGACGCGAGGTTCCGTAGCAGGGCGCTCGCGGTGGACCAACTGCGAGTCGCCGCGAGCGGCGACGCGCTACCGTCGACCCGAAGGACGAGCGTGGCGGGATCTGAGCGCTGCACCGTGAGCACCAACTCGTCGCACACGCGTGTGGCGCCCATTCCGTGTGCCGCAACCATCACGGCGACAAACGGCGAGCCCGAGACGGCGCGTCGCCAGGCGTCGTCGAGCGTGGCCATGGCGGCGGAGCGGCCGACGAACGGGAGCGCGACCAACGCTGGTAGCGACGAGCGTCCACGCTCAGGTGGGGCGCCGCGCGCCGCGTCGTCGAGCGACTCGGCGAGGCGAAGGAACTCGCGTGACGGCTCGACGTCGTGCATCTCACGCACGCGCGCGGTGAATTGCGTGTGGGCGGCGAGTGCGTCGGCGGCATGACCGGCGCGTCGCAACGTGGCGATGAGCCGGTCGCACGCGTGCTCGTCGAGCGGTGCGAGCTCCATCCACCGCCGTGCGGTTGCAACGGCGTCGCGCGTGGCGCCGGTGCGATCCGCAGCATCCAGCAGCCGCTCGAATGCGAGTGTGAGCAGGCGGCGCAGTCCAGCGCGCTCCGTCTCGAGCCACGACCGCAAGGCCATCTCGGCGCGATAGTCGGCGTCGCGAAGGAAGTCGCCGTCCCAGCGTGTGACGGCCTCGCGGTCGCGCCCCGCATTCACGTCGCGCTCGAAGCACACGACGTCAACCTCGATGTTGGTCAGGTCGAGGCGAACAGCATCAGGCGCGATGATGATCTCGTCGCCAACGAGCTTGTGCAGTTCGAGGAGCGACTGGCGCAGCGAGTGCCGAGCGCGAGACTCCTCGCGCTCACCCCACAGCAGCGAAGCGAGCTCGGCGCGCGGGACCTGCTGCGGCGCATGACGCGCGAGATACGCGAGCAGCAGCAACGGCTTCCCTCGCCGCGAGAGCACCGTACCATCGTCCGCTGTAAGGCGGAGTTCCCCGAGCGTGAACAGACGCATCATCGGCAGGCCCGCGGGACGCGTGCATCTCTTTGCCTAACAAGCGCTTGACGCGTGAGTTGACGGGTCGCTGCGCCTGCTCGGCTAATGTAGCCCCCGATAAACGATGCGCCAGACGACGTGCGGCCTCTTCGCACGCTCGCAGCAGACAGAGCAGCAAAGGCGCGCGACACCTCGGGGGGAGTGATGTCCAACTACCTGGATCTTCGGTTCGTACGCGTCAACACGACGCGTCTCGTCGTTGCGGTTGCGTTGACCGCCGTGATGCCGAACGTGGCCGACGCGCAGTTCGGCCGATTGAAGCAATTGAAGAATGCGATCAGTCCCGACTCCGCCGCCAAGGCCGAGTCCGCCGTACAGGACAGCATCGCGATGGCGGCCAAGCTCGCCGCCGGCGACACCACGCCACTGCAGCGCTCGAAGTTTTCACGCGCCGTGTCCGCGGCGGGTGCGGCATCCGAGAAGTTTGAGCAGGTGACTGGCGTCTCGGCGAAGGACGCCGCGCTGGCGGCCACGGGGGTGGGTGCGGGCAACCTCGTCGCAAAGAAGTTGGGGGTGGACCCGATGAGCATCGGCTCGAGCGCGATCAGCAATGCGAGGGCGCGGAGCAGTGCGCCGATCAGCGGCGCGTCGGTGATGCAGGGTATGCAGGGCGCGCAGGGCATCTCGGGTATTCCCGGCATGCCGAACGTGGCGGACCTGATGAAAATGCAGCAGGGTGCGACGGCGCAGATGCAGAACATGGCGAGCGTCACGGCGAATACGCCGGTGCCAGACGGGCGAGCGCTCGTCGGGTTCACGGAAGCGGATGCGCGCGCGATCGCGACGTTTCAGGCGGAGATGATGCAGGTGGCGATGGCGGCGAGCGGCGGCGACGCGGCCGCGCAAGCGAAACTCGAGCGCTGGGAGGCGATCGCCACCAAGTATCAGCCGGAGATCGAAAGGCTCTCGATCTCGGCAAGCGCTGGCGACCTCGCCGCGGTGCAGCGGCTTCAGGCGATCCAGGTCACCATCATCAAGGAGTGGGTGAGCATCGCGTCGCCCAAGCCGGCGGCCAAGGTGGTCAAGGCCGCGAAGCCGTCGACGAAGGCGAAGCCGTGAGCAGGCGACGCGCGATGGTGGTGCTGGCCGGCTGCGTCCTGACGTCGTCAACGATGCAGGGACAGTGGGCGGTGGCAGTCACGCCGACGATGGATCCGCTGCCCGCCGGTTTTTGTGCGGCGGTGCATCTCACGATCTTCGACTCAGTGGCCAGGGACATACCACGCAACCCGCTCGGTCATCGCGTGACGATAGCGGAGTTCGACATGACGGTGAGCTCGGCGAGTGGCAACACCGCGGTGGGGCAGTGGATCGACGCAAGCCACTGGAATGCGTGTGCGTGCCAGGGCGCGTCGGGCGGCGTGGCGACGGTGACGGCGTCGTATCCGGCGAAGTCGCTCGCCGCGAGAGCGCGCGTGCAGGGCGTGTCCTTGCAGCGCTCGGCGTCATTCACGGTGGCGCCGCCGAAGGGTCCTGTAAATCCGGTCGGATGTGCGGCCGTCGGCATAGCGTCGGGGGGTGGATCGGCGGCGGCTGGTGGTGGTGCGGCAGTGGGTGGCCCGGGTGGCGCGGCTGGCCAGGCAGCAGCGCCGGCCGGCGGCGGAGTGGCGCCCGGCGGTGCAGCGACTGGCACCGCTGTTGGCACTGCCTCGAGTGGTAACGCGGCGGGCGGCGCAGCCGGTGCGGGCGCTGGAGTCGGTGGCCCCGCCGGCGCCGCTGGCCAGGCAGCCGCGACCGGAAGTGCGACGACTGGCACCGCCGTTGGCGCCGCGAGTGGTAACGCGGCGGGAGGTGGCGCAGCCGGTGCTGGCATTGGAGGTCCGGCCGGCGCCGCCGGCCAGGCAGCGGCGCCCGGAGGTGCAACGACTGGCACCGCTGCTGGCACTGCCGCGAGTGGTAACGTGGGGGGAGGTGCAGCGGCCGGCGGTGGCGCGGCCGGCGCGGCTCGAGCTGGTGCTGGGGCGGCCGGCGCACCCCAGGCGGGAGGCGCCGCCAGTGGAGGCGGGGCTGTCGGAGGCGCGGCGATTGGCATCGTGGCTGGCACTGGGGGCAGGACCGGCAGAGCGCCCAGTGGCGGCGCGGCCGCGGGTGCAATTGCCGTCGTGCCGGTAAATCCGTCAGGGTTCGTGGCTGTGCAGACCGCGCCCGGTCAGGTGCAGCTCTCGTGGCAGCCGGTGAATGGTGTCGCGTTCTATGGACTGTTCGGCCCCGGCGTCGCCAGCGGCGGGCAGCAGGTGATGGCGGGCACCACGACGTTCCAGGCGACGGGCGTACCAGCCGGAGCGCAGCAGTGGTCGGTGGGCAGCTACTATCCCGGCCAGGTCACGACCGGCTTCGGGGCGTTTCCAACCGTGGCGCTCAATGTGACCGCCCCCGCACCGACGCCCCCGCCCGTCATTGCTGCGGGTGCACCGGCGAAATCCAACAACTACCTGGTGACGGTAGTCGCATTGCGGCCGTATCAAGCCTCGGTTGATGACTTCCTGTCACGCGATGGCATGGGAGACGAGGTCTATGCCGCCGCGTTCGTGCGGCGATACAACCGAAAGACAGGCCAGTTGCTGGACTACGCGAGCAAGCAGACGGCAGCGTACGGCGACGTGAGCAAGTTCGGCGGCCAGCGCGTTCAGGCGGGATCGGCGAGCGGCACCGGCGGCATTCGCGACGGCGATCCGATTCCCGCGGGCCCCGTGACCGCGGTACGCACGATCCCCGCGCAGGACATCCTCTTTCCCTGGAGGCTCTGGGAGGGAGCCCTGACCGACAGCGCCGAGGCACTCATCATCACGCCGAGTATCTGGGAGCAGGATGGCGGGACGGCGTTCTACGACCAGTGGGTGCAACAGCAGGCGGCGCTCAATCTGTCGCTCTTCGCGAATGCGACGATCCAGGACCAGATCACGAAGAACGCCTTTGGCGCCGTCGTGTCGGGCAACTCGGGGAACGGCAGCGGCAACACGCTCGGCTACCAACTGCGCACGGCGCTGGACATGACGCTCATCCAGTTCGGGTTTCCGATCGTCACGCTCCTGCAGACGACGAACGATCGCCCGATCGGGCTGCTGGCGAACGGCGTGGATGCGACGATGCTGCCGGTGCAGGCGGTCGTGCTGACACGCGAGATCATCGAGGCGGCGCTGGCGCAGCCGGCGAAGGGGTTCATCATGTCGCCGGTTCCGCTGAGTCCCTGGTCGCTCGCGACGGTCCCGGTTCCGGCGCCGAAGCCGGGCGTGCTCGTGCTGCATTTCCGGGACGACCGGATGCCGCTGCAGGGGGTCATGCTCAGCACGGAACGGCCGGCGATCTACGAGATGTTCATTCAAGTGGAGAGGATGCCGTGACGACTGTCGCATCATGCCGCGCGCGCATCAGTCAGTGGGTGCTCCTGCGCACGGTGCGATTGGCGCTCGCTGCGTGTCTCATGGCACCGGCGGGCGCCGCTGCCCAGCCGCGGTGGAACCTGGTCCTCACCCCCTCGATGGATCCACTACCCGTCGGGTTCTGTTCCGCGATCCACCTGACGGTGCAGGATTCCACGGTGAGGGATGTGCCGCGCAACTCACTCGGAAATCGCGTGACGATCGCGGACTTCGACATCGCGGTGACGTCCCCGGACGGCCTCTCGGCGATGGCGCAGCAAATCGATGCGCACCACTGGTTGGCATGCGCCTGCCAAGGCGCAACGCCTGGCACGGTGGCAACGGTTACGGCGACGTATCCGTTTCGGTCGCTCTCGGCCTCCTCACGGATTCCAGGCGTCTCCGTCCAGCGGTCGGCGACGTTCGCGCTGTCGGCGGCGAAGGGCTCGACAAATCCTGCCGCATGTCCTGCGGCGGCTGCCTTGGCGACGGCGCCCGCGAGCGTCGTCACTCCGAGCGCGAGGATCGCATCGGGAGGGAGTGCGCCACCGCGCACGCCGCAAACGGCCGCTCCCGTCCCGGTGTCGGCCCCGGGACGACTGCCCGCGCCCGCCCCCGGCAGCACATCGCCCGCGCCCGCTCCCGGCAGCACGTTGCCGGCACCCGCCAACACATCGCCGGCACCCGCCACCTCATCCCCGGCACCCGCCCCGCTCTCCGGCAACTATCTGGTGACCGTCACCGGTGTGCGGGCGTTTCAGACCTCCTACGAACACCTGACATTCGTGGACGGTACTTGAGGCGAGGTGTATGCGGCGGCCTATGTCCGCCGATACAATCGCGCGGCGGGAACGCTCGCTGAAGCGAAGAGCATGAAGACGATGGTGTATGGGGACGTGCACAACTTCGGCGCGCGACTGCATGCGGGAACCGGCAGCGGCACGGGCGGCATTCAGGACGGCGATGCGATTCCCTCCGGAGCCATGGCCGCGGCATCCACGGCCTCATGAACGGCGTCACCGGCGCGGGTCTCGACGTTTCCAACACCTCGGACGACGTGCTTTTCACGAATGTCCAGATGGTCGTCGGCAATCTGCTGGCCGCCAACAAGGATCGGCCGATTGGCCTGATCCCGAACGGAACGTCCGGCACGATGCTGCCCGATCACACGGTCGTGTTGACGCGCGAGATCATCGAGAAGGCGCTGGCGAAGCCGGCGCGTGGTCCCATCCCGTCGCCGGTACCCGGAGGCGCCGGACTGTCCGGCGTCGGCTCGGTCGCGACGAAGCCGGGCATCATCGTCCTGGATCTTCAGGACGGAGTAGTCTTCGGATTCCTCGGCTTTCCCCAGCGGCCGGCCAAGTACCAGCTGTTCATCCAGGTGGAGAGGATGCCATAAGGCACGGGCCTTTGCGCGACGTTACGCGATCGCGCGCAGGCGTACCAGCTTCTCCAGTAGCGCACGCACGCTCTCGGGCGATGTCTCGAACGACACGTCGCCAGCGTCCGCCGTGCCTGAATGCCGCGTCATGAGATCGCCGACACGGGATGGCGCTCCGGTGTTGAGCGCCGCAATCAGGCCGAGCACGTGCGGGCTCGCGGCCACGTTGAACGCATGGCCGCACGCGGAGACGAGGACCTCGTCGTCCACGTCGGGCATCCACAGGACCGGGTAGGCGGGATCTGCTCGCACCACGTGATCGTCGCTCAGCGCGGCTGTTGCAAGCGGCCGCGGTGGACGCTCGAAGCCGAATGCAGTGAGCTTGTTCAGCAGGTTTACTCGCAGTGCGCGCTCGAGTCGTTCGTCGCGAGCGGCCGCGGCAAGTGCGGTCAGCGCGCGTGCTGCCTCGCGCGTGATGCGTTTCACCGGCGCTTCGCGCGTGGCGAGGTTCGCGGACGGCGCATCGTCGGACAAGTGTGCGTGCACGAACCCAGCGGCCCGCTTCGCGACGTCCTCGGCTGGCCTCGGCGTCATGAACAACGCGACACTCACCGCTGACGACATCCCTCCATCCACCGACTCTCCGATGTGCCAGTAGTCGGAGGGCCAGAAGATGATGTCGCCTGGCTGCGCGTCCATGACGATGGAATCGTCGTTGAACCGCGCGTAGTCGAGCCGGTGGGTGAGGTCCTCCTTGCCGCCGAAGAACGCATCGGGCCAGGTGCGCATTCGCTTGACGCCGTCTACGACGAACATGAAGTTCGCCGAGCTGCCGCGATGCAGCCCGAATGGCGTGCGGTCGTAGTTGCCGAGGAACACCGTGGCCTTGCATGCGTCGCCGGGAAGGCCGGTGTGCTCGAACAGGCCGCGCAGGAATTCACGCAGCCGGAGCCAAAGTGTGGCGTCGTAGGCATGGACGTCTTCGACCACGAGTCCGAAGCGTCGTCCGTCAATGAGTGGAGTGACGCGCGCTGCGTAGCCTGCTGCGGACTCATCGGACGCCTCCGGCAGGAACCTGCCGACATCCGCGAGCAGCATCGCATGCTCGATGCAGAACTCGAGCTGTACACTGCGGTCGCCGCTCCGGAAACGGTCGCTGGCCTCGACGAGACACGCGAACGATTCATCAGGAGTGGCAATGGGCATGACGAACGGCTGCGTCAGAACCGCGCCGACTTTTTCCCAGTGCGATTCGCGGAACGAACTCCAGAACGCCTCCGGCAGGGCAAACCCGGCCGGCGGACGCGGAGGTGCGAGCCGGTGAATGACGCCGCCCTCGAAAGTCAGCGTCCGCCGGGAGCCGGCCGGATGCAGGGGATGATCGTCTTGATGCAAGGGACAATGGTGCGGACGCACGGCACGATGGTGGCGCCGCCTTTCACATCGCCCGCCTCACCCTGGTCGATCGCCGGATCCGGGAGGTCAGTGATCTGCGTGGTCTTCGTGCGCTTCTCCGAGGGAGTAGAGCCGGAATCGGTCGACATGAGTGCCTCCAGGGGGTGACGAGCTTCGGGCCACTTTTGAACATACCAGCATCCTGGCCGTACGTGAGTGGCACTTCGACTGACGAAACGATGGAGCATCAACGTTGCCGTCGCCGATAGCGTTGATATCACTGACGACGTACAATCACCGGCTCGACATCGAGGGCCCCACGGGGCTCCGCCGACACGGCATCCAGGGAGAGAGAATGCGGGGATCCACCACACCACACCTGCGCTGGCGCGCGGCGATCGCCTGCGTCGGCCTGCTCGCGCTTCACGCGCCAGCGACGTACGCGCAGCAGATCACTTCGCCACGGCAACACTTCGGCTTCAACGTCGGCGACGACTACAAGCTCGCGAACTACACGCAGTACGAGCGATACGTTCGCAAGCTCGCGTCCGAGTCCAACCGGATGAAGCTGGTCGACATCGGCAAGACGGCCGAGGGCCGGACGCAGCTGATGGCGATCATCTCGTCACCGGCGAACCTCGCCAAGCTCGACCGCTACAAGGACATCTCGCGGCGGCTGTCGCTCGCCGAGGGACTCACGGACGAGCAGGCACGCGCGTTGTCGCGCGAAGGCAAGGCGATCGTATGGATCGACGGGGGACTGCATGCCACCGAGGTCCTTGGTGCCGCGCAGCTCACGGAGACGATCTACCAGCTCGTGAGCAAGAGCGACGCGGAGACGATGCGCTTCCTCAACGACTGCATCATCCTCGCGGCGCATGCGAACCCCGATGGTATGGTGCTCGTGTCCAACTGGTACATGAAGGACGCGGACACGCTGAAGCGCGGCATGAACATCCCGAGCCTGTACCAGAAGTACATCGGGCACGACAACAACCGCGACTTCTACATGAACAACCAGCCGGAATCGCGGAACATCAATCACCAGCTGTACTGGGAGTGGTTTCCGCAGATCGTCTACAATCACCACCAGACGGGGCCTGCCGGCACCGTGATGTTCGCGCCACCGTTCCGCGATCCATTCAACTACAATTTCGATCCGCTCATTCCGGTCGGCATCGACCTCGTTGCCGCGTCGATGCACTCGCGCTTTGCCGCCGAGGGCAAGCCGGGTGTCACCATGCGGTCGGGTGCGAGCTACTCGACGTGGTGGAACGGCGGGCTGCGCACCACCGTGTACTTCCACAACCAGATCGGCCTGCTTACGGAGACCATCGGCAATCCGACACCGATGATGATTCCGTTCATTCCCGAGCAGCAGTTGCCGCGCGCCGACCTTCCGTTTCCCATCGCGCCGCAGCGTTGGCACTTCCGTCAGTCGGTCGAGTATTCGCTCACGGCCAATCGCGCGGTGCTCGACATCGCGTCGCGCGAGCGTGAGAACCTACTGTTCAACATCTATCGAATGGGCCGGAATTCCATTGAACGCGGATCCCGCGACACGTGGACGACGACGCCGAATGACCTCGAGGCGGTGCGCAAGCGTGTCGCGTCCGATTCCGTGTCGCGCGGCGGCGCCGCACCGGTTGGAGGAGGAGGAGGTGGTGGAGGTGGTGGCGGCGGCGGCGGCGGCTTCGGCGCGCCGCGGCTGGACGCAAAGCTGTTCACCGAGGTGCTGCGCGCGCCGGACAACCGCGATCCCCGCGGGTACATCCTTCCCAGCGACCAGGCCGACTTTCCGACGGCGACGAAGTTCATCAACGCACTGCGTCACGTGGGCATCACGATCCACTCGGCCACCGCGCCATTCACGGTGAAGGGCAAGAGCTATCCTGCAGGGTCGTACGTCGTGAAGACGGCGCAGCCGTTCCGTCCGCACGTCCTCGACATGTTCGAGCCACAGGAGCATCCGAACGACTTCGCGTATCCGGGCGGTCCGCCCAAGCGCCCGTACGACAACGCCGGTTACACGCTCGCCTTCCAGATGGGCATCCAGTTCGACCGGATTCTCGACGGGTTCGACGGCCCCTTCCAGGAGATCAAGGGCCTGGCGGCACCGCTGCCGAAGACACTCGCCGGTGCAGCGAGTCCCACGGGCTATCTCGTGAGCCACGCGATGAACGACGCGTTCATCGCCGTGAACCGCGCGCTCAAGGCCAACGCGGACGTGTACATCACGCGCTCGCCAGTGAGCGCGGGCGGCCGCACGTATCCAGCCGGGACGTTCTACGTTGCGGCGACGCCAGCATCGACGTCGATGCTGCGTGACCTTGGCCGCAGCAACGGTGTCATGGCGGAGGGCGTCTCCACCGCGCCGCCGTCCGACGCACGCAAGCTGCACACGATGCGCGTCGCGCTGTGGGACCAGTACGGGGGCTCGATGCCGTCCGGACACACACGCTGGCTGCTCGAGCAGTTCGAGTTCCCATTCGACGTCATCTTCCCGCAGACGCTCGACGCAGGCAGCCTGGCCAGCAAGTACGACGTCATCATCCTTCCCTCGGGCGCCGTGCCGGCGCGTGAAGGTGCCGGTGGTCGTGGTGGTGGCGGTGGTTTCGCCCAGGACAGCACGACCATTCCCGCGGAGTTCCGCAATCGGCTGGGACGCGTGAGCATCGCGCGTACGGTGCCGCAGCTCAAGCAGTTCATCGAAGCCGGCGGAACGGTGATCGCGGTGGGCTCATCGTCCACGCTCGGTATGCACCTTGGCCTGCCAATGGCGAACGCGCTCGTCGAGCGCACGGCATCGGGGGGCGAGCGCGACTTGCCGGGCGACAAGTTCTACGTTCCCGGTTCGGTGCTCCGCGTGCAGATCGACACGACGCTCGCGATTTCAGCGGGGCTGCGTCGCGATGTGGATGTGTTCTACGACAACAGCCCGGCGTTCCGGCTTGGCAGCGACGCGGCGGCGAAGGGCGTGAAGGCCATTGCGTGGTTCCCGAACACGACACCGCTCCGCAGCGGTTGGGCGTGGGGACAAGCCTATCTCGACGGCGCGGTGCAGGCCGCCGAGGCGTCCATCGGGAAGGGCAAGCTGTACATGTTCGCGCCGGAGATCACGTTCCGCGGGCAGCCGCACGGCACCTTCAAGTGGCTGTTCAACGGGATTTACGGTGGCGCGGACTTGCCGTTGGTGCCGTAGTGCGACGCTGAACCTTCGCGCACGAAGCAGGGCCACGAGCGACTCGTGGCCCTTGCTTTTTCAGCGACACGCCCAATTGCCGTTCGCGCGCTACAGCTTGATGTGCCGGCACGCCAGAACGACTCCGGCCTGAAGCGTCGGGAGGCCCTCCATTGGGCCAGTGGCTTGGGCGGTGTCTTGCCTAGGGCCCAACAGGCCCTGTCGCGTTTCCTTTTCATGGACTCCAATGATCCAGACCATGAGCAATATCCGCAAAACCTTGTACGTGCTGGCGTTCGGTTTCGCCCCGATGGTCGCCGGAGCGCAGGGCGTGACCGGCCTGTTCAACACCGGTGTCGATGCCTTCGGCACCAAGCTGACTTTCGGCGCCACCGACTTGCACTACACCGTGTTGGAGAACGGTGGCTCGCAGGCGATCGTCACGAATCATCCCGCGTACATCCAGGACGTCAATTCTGCCTACATCTGGCAGACCTCGAGCGGCCAGCCTGGCAACACCACGCGCACCTTTCGCACGACCTTCAACATCGGTGCCGCCTATGACCCATTCACCGCGTTCGTGTCAGGCGAATGGTCAACCGACAATGCAGGCACCAACATCTTCCTGAACGGCGTCGCCACCGGCAACACGTCACCCAGCTTTACGTCCTTCACCAGCTTCCTGATCTCGGCGGGTTTCGTCTCCGGGCTCAACACGCTGGATTTCCAGGTCGCCGATTTCGGCGAGCCGGGCGCGCTCGATGTTCGCTCGCTTCAGGGTGATGCACGGCTGGCGGTCGTCGCGACGCCGGAGCCCGCCTCCCTCGCCCTGCTGGCGACGGGACTCCTCGGCATCGGCTTCACGCGCCGTCGCCGCAAGCACAAGGCGTAGTTTCAAGGCGCGCGGGCGACGAGCCCGCGCGCATCAGTCACCGATGGCCGTCTCCACCAGCGCCTCGGTACGACGAGCAACCTCTCGAGTTCGCTGCATGACGCCGTTGGCCTCCTCGGCCAACGGCGTTCCGCGTAGCTTGTCGGTGAGTGCTGCGACGTTGATGCGCACGTTGTAGCACGCGCCAACGCACCCCGCCTCGGCCATCAGGACCGCGACGCCCGCGTCGCTCGCGGCGTTTGTGTTCCCGCGTTCTGCCACGGCCAGCGCCAGTTCGGCGACCGCCGCGCACGCGCGCGCCGTCTCCAGCGGCACCTCGGCGGCGTGCATGAGCGCGTCGTCGATCTGCGCCGTCTTGACGCGCTGCTGCTCGTCCGACTCGGCAGGCAGCTTGTACGCCGCGGCAACGACGGCATACGCCGACGCATCGCGTGCGACGAGTGCACTCAACGTGTTGCCCAGCGCCGCTGCGCGAATCGCGATCTCACGCATCTCGGCGTCCACCGCGGCGTACTTCTTCTTGCCCGCCGTGAGTCCCGCAACCATCTGCGCGAGTGCGGCGCCGAGTGCGCCCGCGTGTGCCGCGACGCTCCCGCCGCCAGGTGTGGGATTGGGAGACGCCACCGAGCCGACGAATCCGCTCAGCGACTCGCCGCCCGAGATGGCCGAGCGAACCTTGCGCTCGAGCACCATGTCCGTGGAGAAGTTGCGCAGGCGAACGTGGCGCGCCGCGGTTTCGAACAGCACACGCTCGGGCACGAGCCCGACCAACTCGCTCCACGTCGGCGTCACGCCGCGCGCCTCGGCCTCCATCTTCACCATGTCGTACGCCTGGTGGAGCGGCGTCTTCTCCGTGTCCACGAGGTTCATGGACACCTGCGCCTGCCCGTCGACTTCGAAGCCGAGTCCCTTGACGTACTTCAAGCCGCCCACGGAGCCCCGCACGGACTTCGCGACCTCCTTGGCGATGGGCATGTTCGACGCGGGTCCGAGGTAGACGTTGTACGCCACGAGAAAGGGTCGCGCGCCGATCGCGATGGCGCCGGCGGTGGGGTGCACGGACGACGGCCCGAAGTCGGGCGTGCGTTGGGGCGTCGTGCCGATCTGATCGCGGATGCCCTCGAACTCACCGCGGCGCACGTCAGCGAGGTTCTCGCGATCGGGCCGCGTGGCGGCGCGTTCATAGAGGAAGACGGGGATCTCGAGCTCGCGTCCCACACGTTCGCCCAACTCACGCGCGAGCGCGATGCAATCCTCCATCGTCGCGCCGTCGAGCGGGATGAAAGGCACGACGTCGCTGGCGCCCATGCGAGGGTGCTCGCCTGAGTGCATCGTGAGGTCGATGTGGTTCGCCGCTTCGCGAATGCCGGCGAACGCCGCGTCAACCACCTTGTCGATTGGCGCGACGAACGTGATGACGCAGCGGTTGTGGCTCGCGTCGGCGCTGGTGTCGAGCACGTGCGCGCCAGCTGTGCTGGCGATGGCGCTCCGGATCGCCTCGACGACGTCCGGGCGGCGGCCTTCTGAGAAATTAGGGACGCACTCGATCAGTTTCATTTTTTAGGCTCTTCAGGGAATCCTGTGGGCAGGGAATCCTGTGGGTAGGCGATCACAGGACTTGTGACTTGGGTGTTCACCAATCGATCTCGACGCGACCCGCGAAGCACCGCGCCAGTCGGGCCGGCTCTGCCGCGAGGGAAGCGGGGCGAGTCTCTGGGAACGACGACAACAGGCCGAACTGAGCCGACTGAACGCCGAACCGACGAACGGCGCATCTCGATCAGACCGGCAGCGTCAACGCGAGGTCGTTGTTGATGCGCATGGGACGGACGAAGGCGCAGGGAGTGAATCGGCTGTTGTCCGCAATCACGTCTGCGCCCTTGGTCGTTCAAGAACATCGCGCCACTCGCATCACTGCAAATCTCGACGCGACCCACCACAGAGTCCGAAGAGCCATTTTTGTTAGGTGGATTGGCGACAACTCATCTGTTCAACGTCGCGAGTAGCCAGGCATGCATTGCCGGATTGCCACTCAACATAGATGTCTCGGCGATGGGGCAGGGGGCGCCGTCCATCGTCGTCGCGATGCCGCCCGCCTCGCGCACCATCAGCACGCCGGCGGCGAGATCCCACGGCGAGAGGCGCATCTCGAAGAACGCGTCGTAGCGACCGCACGCCACGTCCGCGAGGTCGAGCGCTGCCGCACCGGCACGCCGGAGCCCCGACGTCGCGCGCATCACCGGAGGCAGCATCGCGAGGTACGGAGCGATCTCCTCTTCACGCGAGAATGGAAATCCCGTGGCGATGAGGGCGCGCGCGGGCTCGGTCGTCTCGCTCACGCGCATCGGCTCGCCCGCTCGCCGGGCACCACCGCCGGCCGTCGCCGTGAACAGCTCTCCCGTTGCGGCGTTGATGATCGCGCCCGCGACGAGCTCCCCGTCGATCAGCGCGGCAATCGACACCGCATACCACGGAACACCGTGCAGGAAGTTGGTGGTGCCGTCCAGCGGATCGGCGACGAACACCAGCCCGCGCGTTGCGTTTGCGTTCGGTGATCCCTCCTCCGCGAGGAGCGTCGCGTCGGCATGGCGCGATGCGATCACCTCGGCCAATGCGGCTTCGCTCGCGCGGTCCACGTCGCTCACGAAATCGAAGGTGCTCTTGTTCTCCCACGTGAGCGACCCGCGACGCGTTGCACCATCGCGAATCACGTCGGCCGAGCGTGCAGCGGCGGCGACGCACGTGGCGAGAAGATGTCTTGCTTGCTTCGCGTCAGACGCGATCATTACGTTCTCCGGATGGCACGCATCTTCAGTGGGATCCAGCCGTCCGGCGAGCTCCACATCGGGAACTATCTCGGTGCGGTGAAGAATTGGGTTGCCCTGCAGGCGACGGCGGAATCGTTGTTCTGTATCGTCGACTATCACGCGATCATCGCAGTATACGATCCGGCCGAGCTTCGCGTCCGTCGCCGCGAGATGGCGATCGGGCTGCTCGCGTCAGGGCTCGATCCGCAGGTGACCACCGTGTTCGTGCAGTCGGACGTGCCGGAACATACCGAGCTCGCATGGATCCTCAACACCGTTACGCCCGTCGGCGAGTTGGAGCGACAGACGCAGTTCAAGGACAAGTCGCAGCGGATGGAGAGCGTGAACGCGGGGCTCCTCAACTATCCGATCCTCCAGGCGGCAGACATCCTGCTCTATCGCGCCGATACGGTGCCGGTGGGTGAAGACCAGGTGCAGCATCTCGAGCTCTCGCGCGTCATCGCACGTCGGTGGAACGCGCAGTTCTCGCCCGATCAGGAGTTCTTCCCCGAGCCGAAGCCGCTGCTGACGCCGACGCGCCGCATCATGGGACTCGACGGCCAGTCGAAGATGTCAAAGTCCACGGGCAACACGATCGGGCTGCTGGAGTCGCGCGACGAGATCTGGGCCAAGCTGCGTCCGGCCATGACGGATCCCAAGCGCATCAAGCGCACGGACCCCGGTACGCCCGAAGTCTGCAACATCTACAACCTGCACAAGGCGTTCAGTCCGCCGGCCACGGTGGAGCACGTCGCGAAGCAATGCAGTACCGCCGGATGGGGCTGCCTGGACTGCAAGAAAGTGCTCGCCGAGTCGATGGAGGCGGAGCTGGCGCCGATCCGTGCGCGCGCGGAAGCACTGCGCGCGGAACCAGCGCGCGTGGACGACGCGCTCGCGTCGGGCGCGGCGAAGTGCCGAGGCATCGCAAAGCAAACCTTGCGCGCCGTGCGCGACCGCATGGGCTTCGACTGATTCAGCGCCGTCGCTAGCGCTCATCACGTAGCAGTCTCATCTTGCTTCAACGACATGTCCCGCATGCCTCTTGCACTGCTCGGCGCCCTACTCACAGGGAGCGAGTCATGGGGCCAAGGCACTCGAAGGGCGTGTCGACGTTGATCTGCCTCACCTGCGGCAAGGAGCAGTTCTTCACGCACGAAGTGCCGGCCTCGGCGACCTGCGCACAATGCGCCGGCACGGTGTTCCGCACGTTTTCCACCCCGACCGAGCCCGACGAAGCGGCAATCGACGCGCTCGAGGTGCAGGCGCGCAGCATGGCGTACGGCGACAGTTCGCCGGACACCACTCCTGACGACGTGCGCGACCTCGACCGCCTCTAAGCCGACGGCGGGCGGGAGCACACGATTCTCGCACCGCCGATGCAGGACACCGACCTCCCGATGATGATGGAGGTCGTGCGCACCCTGCGCCTCGACCTCCTGCTGAAGTTGGCCATCGCCGTATTGCTCGGCGGCATCGTGGGCTTCGAGCGCGAGCTTGCGGGCAAGCCCGCCGGGTTGCGCACCAACATCCTGATCTGTCTCGGTGCCACGCTCCTGATGGATCTCTCGGTCCGCATCGGCTTTGTGGACGGGAAACAGGTCGGAGATCCCGGGCGCATTGCCGCACAGATCGTGAGCGGTGTCGGCTTTCTCGGCGCCGGCACCATCATGCAGTCGCAGGGCATCGTGACGGGCCTCACGTCTGCCGCCACGATCTGGGTGGTTGCCGCCATCGGCATGACCATCGGCGCGGGCCTCTATGTCGAGGGACTCGGCGCCGGCCTGCTGGTGACGTTCGTACTTCGAGGGTTGACCGGCCTGGAGCATTGGGCGCGTCGCGCTCGCCGCCTTGCGAGCGCGACCGTGCGCGCGAAGCGAGGGACGCCGCGGTCCGACGTCTCGGAGATCCTCCGCGTGCATGGAATCCAAATCGACGCGGAGAAAGTCTTCGAGCATGAGGAGGACATCACGTTCGAGCTCAAGCTTTCCGGGCCGTCGCGACAGTACGAGCTCGCGACCGCCGCGCTGCTCGCCCGCCCCGACATCTATGGAGTCCATCTTGACTGAGCCTCGCCGACTCGTTGTGGACCTGATGGCGACGTCCCGCAACTGGGCGCTCACCGCAGCGGGCGAAGAGCGCCTGCGTGCGTCGGCACCCGAGGGTTGGGTCGTGGACGTCGTGCGCTCGCCCACGAGCTCCGATGGCGACGGCCCACCTCGTGGGAGCGAGGAGACGGTACAGCTCGTTGCCGGCGCTGAGGCGTACTTCGGGTTCGGCATGACGGCGGACGTGTTCCAGGCTGGCCGCCAACTTCGCTGGGTGCACTCGGCCTCTGCGGGAGTGGGAAGCGCGCTCAAGTCGGGCATCGCCGAGACGGACGTCCTGCTCACGAACTCGGCGGGGATTCACGGACCGCCCATCGGCGAGTTCATCGTCGCCGGCATCCTGCATTTCACTCGCGGGCTGGACGTGGCCATCGACCAGCAGCGTCGCGCCGAGTGGAGCAAGAGCTTCTTCGTGGCGGACGAGTCGCCCGTGCGTGAAGTGAGCGGATCGCGCGTGCTCATCGTCGGCACGGGGGGCATCGGTGGCGAGGCCGCGCGAAGGCTCACTGCGCTTGGCGCTACGTGCATCGGCATAAGGCGACGCCCGGAGCTTGGCGCGCCAGATGGCTTCGCCGGAGTAATGGGGCCTGGCGAGCTGGACGCGGAGCTGCCGCGCGCCGATGTGGTGGTGCTTGCGGCGCCGCTCACCGGCGAGACGGCGACGCTGCTCTCGCGCGAGCGGCTCGCGGCGCTCCCGCACCACGCGATCGTCGTCAACGTCGCGCGCGGCGCGATGATTGATGAGGATGCGCTTGCGGACATGCTCGAGGCTGGCCGCCTGCGCGGCGCCGTGCTGGATGTCTTTCGTGAGGAGCCACTGGCGACGACCAGCCGCCTATGGCAGCTTCGAACAGCGCTCGTCGTTCCCCACGTGTCGCCCGTGTCACCGGGCCGCTTCTGGCCGCGCGAGCTCGACCTCTTCCTCGATAACTGGCATCGTTATCACTCCGGCAAGGCGCTGCGAAACCTCGTCGACAAGCAAGCAGGCTACTGAGTCATGGAACGCATCATCAAGGCCGCTGTGGACCGCGGCGCGTCCGATCTGCACATCAAGGCGGGAGATGTCTTCCGCGCTCGCATTCACGGCAAGCTGGTGCCGCTCACCAAGCAGGCGCTGACCCCGGACCAGACGCGGACCATCGCGCTGCACCTGATGTCGAACGACGACGACAAGGCGCGCATCGACAAGATCACGGATTACGACTGCTCCTGGTCGTCGCCCGGCATCGGCCGCTTCCGCGTGAACATCATGAAGCAGCGCTCGAGCTTCATGGTCGTCATGCGCGTCATCCCCTTCGAGGTACCGACGTTCGACACGCTGCACCTTCCACCAGCACTCGAACGAGTGGCCGAGGCGGAACGCGGGATGGTGCTGGTCACCGGCGTCACGGGTTCCGGCAAGTCGAGCACGATGGCGGCGATGGTCAACTACATCAACCAGCATGAGAATCGCCACATCCTCACGCTGGAAAACCCCATCGAGTTCCTGCACACCGACATCCAGAGCGCCATCACGCAGCGCGAGATCGGTTCGGACACCATGGACTTCAAGATGGGACTGCGTGCCGCGCTGCGTCAGGATCCGGACGTCGTCATGATCGGCGAGATGCGCGACGCCGAGACGATCGACACTGCGATGAAGGCGGCGGAGACGGGTCACCTGCTGATCTCCACGCTGCACACGCCGGACGCGCAGAGCACCATCCTCCGCATCATGGCGATGTTCCCGCCGGAAGAGCAGGACGTCGTGCGCATCCGCTTGAGCGAAACGCTGACATCAGTCGTCTCGCAGCGGCTGCTGCCGCGCGCGGACGGCCATGGGCGCGCCGTTGCCGCGGAGATCCTCATCGTCACGCCGGCAGTGCGCGACATGATCGCCGATGGCAACCGCATTGGCGAGATTCGCGACTACATCGCCGACGGGCGCGACCAGTACGGCATGCAGACATTCGATCAGCACCTCGCGGACCTGGTGCAGGAAGGCGTGGTGACATTCGAAACCGCGATGGGTGCCGCGACGAACCCCTCGGACTTCCAGCTCAAGATGAACATGTTCCGCCGAGCGGTTTCCTCACCTACCGGGACGCAAGCGGCGACGGATGCGACGACAGCGCCAGCGGCCCCAGCCGCTGCGCCGGCGACCGGCGTGGACGGCATGACGCAGGGCGGCAACTTCGACTTCCTCGGCCAATGATGAAGCTCGATGGTGTTCTCGCGCCGGTCGTCACGCCATTCGCGGCGGACGGTGAAGTGGACGCGGAGGGTTTTTCGCGCAACGTGAGCGCGCACATCGCGGCGGGGCTCTCCGGCGTCGTCGTCGCGGGCTCGACGGGCGAGGCCGCGTTGCTGGATGAGGACGAACGGAACACGCTGGTCGAGCGCGCGCGCCGCGAAGTCCCGGCAGACCGCACGCTGCTCGTGGGCACTGGCGCCGAGTCGACGCGCGCGGCCATGTCGCGGACCAGGGCGGCGGCGGAGCGCGGCGCGGACGGCGTCCTTGTGGTGGCTCCGCACTATTACACCAACGCGATGACGCCCGAGGCGTTGCTCGACCACTACGAGCGCATCGCCGACGCGAGCTCGATTCCAGTGCTGCTGTACACCATCCCCAAGTACATGCACTTCGCGCTGCCGGCAGACGTCGTGGCTCGGCTCGCGCGCCACGAGAACATCGTCGGCATGAAGGACAGCTCCGGCGACGCGTCGATCCTCGCCGGGTACCTCGCATCGCAGGGCGACGCGTTTCATGTGCTCACCGGCAGCGGCGTCTCATTCGCCGACGCGCTGGCTATGGGTGCGCACGGCGGAATCCTCGCCGTGTCGCTGTTCGCGCCGGCACGAGCACTGGACGTGTGGCATGCGTTCGCAAACGGCGGCGTAACCGCTGCTCGACTCGCGCAGGAGACGTTGACTCCCGTCGCCGGCCAGATCGTGAGCGCACTTGGCGTGGCCGGCGTAAAGGTCGCGCTTGACCATGTGGGGCTCACGGGGGGAATTCCACGTCCTCCGCTGCGGCCCCTGACGCCAGCTGCGCGGGCACGCGTCGTCGAGCTCATCGAGGCGTCCGAGCAGGCGGTGGCGGCGTAGCATTGACGCGGCGCTCTCCACCCGCACCATGAAGCGCCCGTTGGCCGAGGGACGCGGCGTTCAGCACCTCGGGAAGTTGGGTGCGCGGGCGCGGCCGGCGGGCAGCCACGCCGAGGGCGACGCGCGGCGGTACGCGAGCGGTGTGCTGGCGTCGCTGGGTTTCGAGGTTCACGAGGAGCAGTTCACCTACTCCGCCTTTCCGGGCCGTTACGCCACACCGATTGCCGGAGCCGTGCTCGGCGCGGGCATCGCGGTGTCGGGCGCATTGGCGCTGTTGGGCAACACGGCCGTCGCCAGCAGCGTGCTCGTCGGTGCGATCGTTGGTATCGCGGCATTCGCGCGTTGGATGCTCGCGTACGGTGTGCTCGACACACCGTGGCTCCGCGCGGAATCGACGAACCTGGTCGCGACGCGCGGCGCCGCCCTGCCGCGAGTGTGGCTCGTGGCGCATCTCGACAGCAAGTCGCAGCCGGTGCCATCAGCGCTTCGCGTCGCCGGCGTCACGACGCTCGCGCTTGCTCTTGTGCTGGCGACCGTGTCGCTGGTGCTGACACTTGCCGATGGACCGCCGCGTACGCTCTGGTTGTCCGCCATCGTCGCTGGCGCACTGGGCGCATTGCCGGTCATGGCGAGTGTCGTCGGCAGCGAATCAGACGGAGCGGTGGACAATGCGTCTGGGGTGGCCGCTGTGCTCGCCGCGGCCGAGTTGCTCGATGAGGACATTTCGTGCGGTGTGCTGCTGCCGAGTGCGGAGGAGCTGGGACTGGCGGGTGCACGCGCATGGACGCGAACGCACGCAGCAGGCGTGGCGCTCAACTGTGACGGGGTGGATGATGGAGGAGAGATCGTGATCATGTACAACGCACCAGCGCCGGACGACGTGGTGGCCGCAGTGCGCGCGGCCGCGGCGCTGCTCGGCGCGCCTGCTCGTGCGCGACGCATGCCGCTCGGGCTGCTCACCGATTCCACTGCACTTGCCGCTGGCGGATGGCGCGCGGTGACGGTGAGTCACGGCTCGCTGCGAACGCTGCGGCGCGTGCACACGTCGGACGATTCGCTGGCCAACCTGCGCGGCACCTCGATCGACCGGGTTGCCTCTATCCTCGCCCGCGCCGCGGAGGCGCTCGCTTCATGACCATGCTCCTTCTGGCTGCCGTGCTTGCGCTCGGCCTCGTGATGATCCCGTTTGGCCTGCCGGGCACATGGATCATCCTCGGCGCCGCCGTGGGATACTCGGCGCTGGTGTCCGGGTCGATCGGGTGGTTCACCATTCTCCTGCTCACGGGGGTGGCCATCGTGGGCGAGGTGATCGAGTTCACGCTGTCGGCCAAGTACACGAAGAAGTACGGCGGGTCGCGCCGCGCGAGCTGGGGCGCGATCATCGGTGGCATCGTCGGCGCGATCATGGGTGTTCCCATCCCGATCATCGGGTCGGTGATTGGCGCCTTTGCCGGCGCGTTCGTCGGGGCGTTCGCGGCGGAGCTCTCGCTGGGCACGGAGATCAGCGGCTCGACGCGCGTGGCAACGGGCGCACTCATCGGCCGCGCCATCGCGTCGGCGATGAAGGTCGGCATCGGGCTCGCGATGGCCGCGTGGATCCTCTTTGCGGCGATGGTCTAGCCATTGTCATCCTGAGCGCAGCGAAGGATCTGCACGGTGTCTCTGCGGGTGCAGATCCTTCGCTTCGCTCAGGATGACAACCCAGTTGCTCAGGATGACGGAGGTGGTTAATTGACTTCGCTCCCTCGACCAGTAGATTCAGCCAACGCCCCGCGCAATCGCCGGGGCGTTTTTCGTTTGGCCGCGAGGCCACCGCTCGGGAGCGTCATGTTCGGTCCGGATTCACGCGTGGTCGTAGTGGTCGGAGCGCAGTGGGGAGACGAGGGGAAGGGCAAGCTCGTCGACGTGCTGGCTGAGCGAGCGGATTGGGTGGTCCGCTACCAGGGCGGCGCGAATGCGGGCCACACGGTGGACCTGGGCGACCGGATGTTCGTGCTGCACCAGATCCCGAGCGGCATCCTGCATCCGGGTGTGCGGTGCGCCATCGGCAACGGCGTCGTGCTGGATCCGGACACGCTGTTCGACGAGATCGACGGGCTGGTGAAGGCCGGCATCGACGTCGAGGGCCGGCTGTATGTCAGCGAGCGCGCGCATCTCGTGCTGCCCTACCACAAGGCAGTGGACGGTGCGAGCGCGTCGAGCAAGGCGATCGGCACGACGGGTCGCGGCATCGGGCCGGCCTACGAGGACAAGATCGCGCGCCGCGGCGTTCGCGTGCTCGACCTCAGGCATCCGGAGCGGCTGCGCGAGGTGGTTGAGCGGGGCGCGGAGAATGCCGTCGCCCGGCTGGCGCGTTACGGCTCCGACAAGACCGTGGACGTGGACGCGGTGCTCGAGTTGCTCGAGCGGCTCAGCGCGCGGCTCCTGCCGCTCGCGGAGGACATCAGCCTCCGCGTGCATCGCGCGATCAAGTCGGGCGCAGCCGTGCTGCTCGAGGGCGCGCAGGGGTCGCTGCTCGACATCGACCACGGGACGTACCCGTTCGTGACGTCGAGCAATACGACGGCTGGCGGCGCGTCGGTGGGCGTGGGCATCGGGCCGACCGCCGTGGACCGGGTGCTGGGTGTCGTGAAGGCGTACACGACGCGCGTGGGCAATGGACCGCTGCCGACCGAATTTGGTGAGCCGCTCCAGACACAGGTCCGCACGCTCGGCAATGAGTTCGGCGCGACCACGGGTCGAGCGCGCCGGTGCGGGTGGTTCGACGCGCTGGTGGTAAAGTACGCGACGCGGGTGAATGGACTGAGCGACCTCGCCGTCACCAAGCTCGACGTGCTCGATACGTTGGGCGAGTTGCAGATCTGCACGGGTTACGAGATCGACGGCGACCTGCACGACGAGTTCCCGAGCGACCTGCTGGCCTTCGATCGCGTGACGCCGAAGTACGAGACGTTCGACGGGTGGAATCGGTCGACATCCGGGGCGCGCACGCTCGCGGACTTGCCGTCGGAAGCGCGCAGGTATCTCGATCGCATCGAGTCCCTGGTGGAGGCGCCGATCACGTACGTGAGCGTCGGAACGCGACGCGATCAGATCATCGGACTATGAGACGTGTTGTCATCCTGAGCGCAGCGAAGGATCTGCACTTCGTCCGACGTTCAGATCCTTCGCTGCGCTCAGGATGACAGATGCTTGACCTCCTCATCGTCGGTGCAGGTCCGTGCGGCCTTGCGGCCGCGATCTCCGCGCAGCGCGCCGGGCTCTCCGTCCGCGTGCTGGACGCCGGCGCCGTGGTCAGCACCATCACCGAGTATCCGTATTACGTGAGCTTCTTCTCCACGGCGGAGAAGCTCTCGCTCGGCGGCGTGCCGTTCGTCGTGGCGGCAGACAAGCCATCGCGGCGCGACGCGCTGGCGTACTACCGCGCCATCGTGAAGCACTTTCGCATCGACGTGCACCAGTACGAGCGCGTCGAGCGCTTGGTGCGCGAGGGCGCCGCGTGGGCGGTGCACTCACACACGAGCGCTGGCGCAGCGCAGGTCACGCACGCGAGGTCGGTGGTCATCGCGACCGGATACTTCGGCTCGCCGAACTACCTGAAGGTGCCGGGCGAGGAGCTGCCGCACGTCCGCCACGTGTATCGCGAGGGCCATGGCGCGTTCGACCAGGACGTCGTCGTCGTGGGCGGCGGCAACTCCGCGGCTGAGGCGGCGCTCGATCTCTGGCGCGCCGGCGCGCGCGTCACGCTGGTGCACTTTGGACCCACATTCGACAAGCGCATCAAGCCCTGGGTGCAGCCGGATCTCGAGAACCGCATGAAGGAGGGCGCCATCGCCGCGCGATGGAACAGCCGAGTGTCGCGCATCGCCGCGGGCGTCGCCGTGGTGCAGACGCCGGTGGGCGACGAGGAGCTCGCGGCGCGGTTCGTCTACGTGATGACCGGGTTCGCACCCAACACGCAACTGCTGCGCGACGCCGGCGTGACGATCGACGCGATCACCGGCATACCGGCGCACGATCCGGACTCCCTCGAGACCGACGTCCCCGGCATCTTCATCGCGGGGGTGGTGGTCGCCGGATTCGACGCGAACCAGGTCTTCATCGAGAACGGCCGCTTCCACGGCGACAAGATCGTGGCGCGGCTGCTCGGCACCCCCGTGCCGCCACTCCCTCGCCTGAGCGCCGAACTCGATACCTGAGTAACTTGGTGTCGTCCCGCCTGCCCTGAGCGCATGTCGAAGGGAGCACACTGAGGGACCTGCTTTTCGTCGACGTCGAAGCAGGTCCCTCGCTG
>JANOIJ010000409.1:0-16273 GCA_031407575.1 Gemmatimonadaceae bacterium
TGATGAAGTTGCTGATCCCCTTCATGACCTGGTCGACCTTCCGCTTGGCGGCTCGAATCACCGGCCGCACGAGCCGTCGCCACACGGCTCCCGCCGTCGCGGACCATGCGCGCGCGAGCCAGCTCTTTTTCTTCTTCTCCTCGGGCTTGGCTTCGACTTTCAGGTTGGCCGCCTCGCCTTCCATGGCTTTCGCGTCCTCCTGGCCCTTCTCGGTTTCGCCGGACGCCTTCTCTCCCTCCGCCGACATCTCCAGCTGCGCCGTCTCGGCCTGGCCGAGCTTGTCCTGCTGTCCGCCGACGTCCTCCTTCTCGCCGTCGACGAATGTCTGCTGCTCCTCGTTGCGTGTCTTGAGCTGCGTGGCGGTTGCGCGCTGCTCCTCGTTGTTGGTTTGTGCGTCGTACGTTGAGGCGATGTACGCCTGGACGGTGGAGATGCTCTCCGCGATCTCGACTCTCCACGCGCGGATCTGCTTCACGTCGGCCGGCGCGTACTCGGCCGTCTCGGGCGGGATCGCGAGATCTGCGGTCATGCCGCCGCTGCCGGAGCCTGGCGTCGACGTCGAGGCCATTGGGCTCGGCACGGAGGCGCCGGCGGACGACGCGTTCATGCGCGCCGAGAGCGAGGCGGCGAAGCGTCGTGAGCTGCCCGTAATGGCCGCCTCGCCTTCACGTGACTCCACGGCGGCTCGGCCGACTGCGCGTGTGGCGGGCAGCGCGACGCGTCGAGCGGTTTCACCGGGAAGGCCCTGACGCGAAGACTCGTTGAACACCGAGCGTGCGGTGCCCTTTGTATTTCCCAGATGACCGGCCGACTGGTGTGCCGAGATGAGCACGGGCTGTTTCGTGACCGGGTGCGTGATGACGCCGGTGTTGCCGTGCGCGGCAAGTCCGTCGAGGAGCTCCTTGTCGCTCAGGTTGAGTGATTTCGCGTCGACGCGGGCAACCTTGGCCGGATCATACGCGGCGTCATAGAACGCCTTGTAGTTCGGCACCTCGGGCGCATTCACGAGCTGGATGAAGCGCGGATCGCGATGGATCTGCGGCGCATTGTGCGCCGCGATCGTGTGATGCGGCGTCTTGTCCACGGCGCGCGGCTGCACGGGCACCCCCGGAACCTGCGGGGGCGCGGGTGAGTTCTTGAGCGCCTTGAGCTCGTTCTCGGTCCACTGTCCCTTGATGAAGGGGCTGTCGTTGACCACGTCAGCGAGCTGCTCGTCGTTGAGCTTTGGATGCTTCTTGCGCAGCCGATCGATCTCCGCGAACTCCTGCTGGCGCATCTGCTCGCGAACGTCGTCGTCGAAGCGATCGAACTTCGTGACGTCCTCCTTCTCGTAGCTGGCGGTGATGTCTTTCGACCTGGCGTCCGCTGCTGCGACGGCCTTGTCCTCCTTCGCCTTCACGCGAGCGTCCCTTTTCGCCTGCGCGGCAACGGCGTCCGCCTGTTTCTTGGCCTGCTTGGCGGTGAGCGGCTTTGGCGTTGTTGTCGTCTTCTTTGGCTTGGCGGCTGCCTTTTGCGCCTTGGCCTGCGCCCTGGCCTGATCCCGCGCCTGTTTGTTCGCTGCCATGGTCTGCTGGTGCGCTGCCTCTCGCTGCTTGCGAGTGACTTCGCTCGCTGCGAGGTCGGCTTGTTCCTTCGCCTCCCTCTTGACCAGGTCGTCGGTGCGATCCACGACGGAGAAATCACCCACGCGACTGTCCTTCGTCGGGCGAGCGGCGGCGCCGAACTCGGTCTCGAGCTCCTTGTTGATGCGATTGATGTCGACCTTCGATTGCTCCTTGGTGAGCGGCCCGATCTGCGACGCCTGAAGATCCTTGATGCGCTGCCGCTCGAGCACTTCGAGCTGTGCGCGGCGCGTGGTCATGTTCTGTCCTTGCTGCAGGTGAAACGCCCGCTCGATCGGGTCGTTCACCATGTTCGCCATGTTCCGGTTGCGCTGGTACGCTTTGCGAAACCGGCTCGACGTGTCCTTGCCCGAGAGCAATCGCTTCTCCATCTGCTCGCCGAACCGGTTTGCCTTCTTGATGAAGGCGCTCCCGCGCATGGACACCAGGCGTCGCTTGGCCGCCGCAGCGATCTTCGTCTTCAGCAGACCAATGGGCTTGAACGGCTTTGCCACGAACGACCCCACCTTGCCCGCGGCACCGCCGATCTTCTGCGCGCCACGCTTCGCCATCTGGCCGAGGCCGGAGTCGCCGACCACCTGCGCCGCCTTGCCGATCTTTTTCCCGATGGCGCGGCCGGCTTTCGTGCGCGACAACGCCTTCGATGCACCGGGCGCAACGGCCGTGGCAACTGCGATCGCACTGAACACCGTTTTCATCGCGTCCGAGCGCACCATCTCGAGCAGACGCTGCTTTTCCTTCGGATCGGTGGCGTTCTTCAACCGGTACATGTTGTACCCGGTGAGGATCACGCCAAGCACGAATCCGACGAGATCGAGGATGAGCGCCGCTTTGTCGCAGAACGTCCCGACGGTGAGCAGCAGTGCTCCCACGGGAGGAATCAGAAGGCTGAGGATCAGGCCCGACACCGTTGCGACGAGCCCGATCATCCCGACAACGCCGCCGAGCGCGCTCGTGATGTCGCGAACCTTGGCCAGCGTCTTCAGCCACGGCTCTTCCTTTTCGTAGCCTTTCGAGGTCTTCGTGATCGCGTCGGCCAGCGGACCGACGCCAGTGAGGTTGCCGAGGAGACTTCCCTCTTCCTCCGGCTCGGAGATGGTTCGCTCCGCCAGTCCGGCCGCCTGCCCCGCGAGCACCGTCTGCGTGTCGCCGAGGACGCTGAGGTGCGCGCCGTCGGACGCGCCGTCGAGGTACTCGCCCACACTCGCGTCGAAGAGCCCCTCGAGCTCCGTCTCCGGCGTTTGACCTTCGTTGCCCGTAGGCTCGGCTGGCCCGCGTCCACGACCAGCGCCTTTCTCGAGGCCTCCTTTCCCCTTGCCGCGAGCGTCCTTGTCGCCCTCTTCGCCTTCCCCTTTCTCGCCCGGCTTCTTTTCCTTCGCGTTCTCGCCCTCCACTTCGTCCAGCTTGGAATCCGTCTCCGGTTTCACGGCGACGTTAGGATCGTTGGCGTCCGCGCCTTCCTTGGGTGTCGACTCGAGCCGGCCCTCCATGTCCTTATCGGAGAACTCGAACGACTCCTGGCTTTCGCCTCCCTCTTCGGGCACAGTGGCCGTGCCCGCGGGGGACGACCCGCTCACCTCGTCGCGCTGCACGAGCGGCGTCGCGCGGCCGCCGTCCTGCTGCACCACGTGCGTGAGCTCGTGTGCCATGAGCGTGCGACCCGTACGCCGGTCGGGCGCATACTCACCCGAGCCGAAGAAGATGTCGCGGCCCACGGTGAAGGCATGTGCACCGAGGCCTTTCGACAGCGACGACGCGCGCGGTCCGTCGTGCACCCGCACATCGTTGAACTGGCGGCCGAAGCGCCCTTCGAAGAAGGTGCGCGTCGATTCGGGAATCGGGCTGCCTTCTCCGTCGGTGCCCGCGACGCCCGATTGAATGCCCTGCTCAACCGAGCGACTCGGAGCGAGGGTACTGCGCGCGCCGTCCGCGCTGGCACGTTGCACGGTGTGCGCAGCAGGACGTACGTCGCTTGCATCGCCTCCTGACGCAACGCGCGCGGCGGTAGCGTCGGCCTCCTGCTCCAGGCGATCGCCCGTTTCGCCGACGACGAGCTTGCATTGAAGAAATGTCGGGACGCCCGCGCCCTTACCGGGGCCGGTCGCGCGCGCCGACGTCTCCGTCGTCTGGCCGGCCGAGGCATCGTGCCGCGACGTGGTGGTCGTCGCCGGTCTCGAGGGACGCATGTGTGGCTAGCGGTGCGTCTGTAGCTCCACCGGCAACTGCCGGCCGAGCTTTCGATACTCTGATGCGACGCCCTCGAGCACATCCGCGTATGACAGCGGCCGCTCGCTCTCGCACGCGGAGACCGCCGCGCTCAACACCGCGTTGCGAATGTGGCCGCCGGCGAGATCCACGCGTGCCGAGAGCTGGTTGACGTCGCGGGGCTCGAGTTGGTGCGCTGTTCCGAGGTGCGAGAGCCACAGCGCGCGACGCTCGTCGGGGCCAGGCAGCGGGAACTCGATGATGACGTCGAGTCGTCGCGAAAATGCCGAGTCGAATCGCGCGCGACTGTTGCTCGTGAGGAGCGTGATGCCGTCGTATGACTCGATGCGCTGAAGGAGGTAGTTCGTCTGCGCGTTCGCGAAGCGGTCGTTGGAGTCCTTGACGTCCGTGCGCTTGCCGAAGAGTGAATCGGCCTCGTCGAACAGAAGGACGACTTCCGCCTGCTCGGCGCGCGCAAGCAACTGCGCGAGGTTCTTCTCCGTCTCGCCGATGTACTTGCTCGTAATGGACGCGAGGTCCACGCGGTACAACGGAAGCGCGAGCCGCGTGGCGAGCCAGCCTGCGGCGAGTGTCTTGCCAGTGCCCGACGCGCCGACGAGCAGTGCGCGAACGCCGGGGTGATACCGCGTCACCGCAGAGGCACCGAGGCCTGTGACGAGTCCGTCGCGCGCGCGACAGCGCGCGAGCAGTGCCGAGAGCTCTCGCCGGAGCGCTGGGGTGAGCACGAGCGCTTCGTCGGGAATGGCCTCGGGCATCGGCTGCGCGAGCGCGTCGAGCCCATTGCCCTCGGCGATCCACGCCGCCGCGGCAACATCCGCGATGCTCGGAGCCGGCCGGTCGTCGCTGGCCATCTGTTGACGCACCAGGCGGCCCAGCTGCGCGATGCGCCCACTTCCGTGACGGTACTCGCGCGCGAGGCGACGGGCGAGTGCGCCGTCCCTGGTGCCGAGGGCGGAGGTCCACAACTGCTCGCGTTCGTCGCGCGGTGGAACAGGAATGGTCCACTCGACGGCGCTGCCGGTTTGCGACTCGATGGCGCCGTCGTGCCCGCAGATCACGATGGCAGGCGAGACTGCGGGGAACAGCGCGGGAATCGACGTCCGCTCGCCAGGTGCTGGATCGAGGTGATAGACAGGCACGAGGCCGCGCAGCACGAGCCAGGGAACGAGCGCCGGCGTCTTGTCGGTTGCGATGAACAGTGGTCGTTTGCCCAGCGCATCGGTCACCGCCGCTGCGGCCGCGCGTCCTTCGGCGGGCGAGCGAGCGCGGATGACGAGTGCATGGCCAGGTGAGCTCGCGAGTCCGCGCGCATGGCGTTGCGCTTCGCGAACGATGGACGGCGGGAGCGGGACTCGGCGGGCATCATCGAGACCGATGGTGGTGCCGGGTTGCACGCTGTCGCGGCCGTGAAGCGCGTGACACACGTGCTGCGCGACGGCGATCGCACGCTCGGGCATGGGGACGTCTTCGCCAAGGACGGCGATGAGGCCGCTCGAGACGGCGGGGCCGGTGAGCAGCGTGTCGATGGCGTTCGAGCCAGTGGAGCTTTCGTCGGCAAACGACGCCACGAGGAATCCGATGGTCGGACGCGATGCGCCAATGGGCGCCTGTAGTCGGGCGATGACGCGGCCGATCATGAGATCGTCCTCGACGGCCGCGGCGAGCGCGACGCTCAACATCTCGATGCGACTCAGGCCGAGCGTCGACGTGAGCTGTAGCAACGGAAGATCTTCAGTGCCTGGCTGGCGCAGGTAGTGCCGCATGGTGGCGCGCCATCCACCTGGCCCGCTCCACGCGAGCACGAGGTGCTCGCGCAGGAAGCTGATGTCCGCGGGCTCTGATTCCGCTGGATCGACGGGCAGCGCATTGGACGCAATGGCGGCGAGCGCGATGCGGCGGATGGTGGGGCGCATGCGTGCTGCGCCGCGTGCGTCGAGCGCGTGCTCGGTACCGCGAAGCCGGTCACTCGTTTCCATGACCGCCGCGCTCCCGCTGATAGTGGAACCGGACGACGCGGCCGAACCAGGGAACCCAGCCGGGATCGATGTCGAGGCCCGCGCGGCGGACGCGCAGGTCGATGTGTGCGAGGGGGAAGTAGACGTCGATGTGCGTTCGCGTCGCGCGAAGTCGGGCGGGCCGACACGTGATGGTGCGGACGGACAGGCCGGTGTTCGTGCGACACCAGCGTCGTACGCGCACGGTCCACTGGACCAGCTCCTTTCGCCATGCGACGTGGTCGTCTTCCTCGCCGGACGCGATGGCGCGCATCACCGGATCACGCTCGTCCGCGCCGAGCCGAAGGGCAAGGTAGCGGAGCAACCGGCGTGGGAAGTCCGCTTCGATAAGCGCTGGATGCGACTCGAGCTGCGCGGGTAGGCCAAGGCGTGCGATGACGGGAAGCATGAGGAACAATCCGCCGAAGGTCGTGATGTCCGGTTCCTCCCACGGGACGGCGGCCGGCAGTGATGTGGCAGGGCGACCGGAGGTTGTTATCTCGGGAGCGGAGACGCGTGTGGGTGTTGGCGGCGTGCTGGCGTGGGCGGTGGTCGTAAAGTGGTCCAGCTGAGACGTGGGTATCTGGTGGACTGTGCGTGCGGGGAGCGCTCCTTCGCCTTGGGCAGCGTGGATCTCTGCGCCAACTACATCGGGCGTGTCGCGCTGCTCATGCAGGTGGTCGCCTGCGCGAAGCTCCGGCAGTCGTCGAGGGAACGACGCCTGCGCGTAATCGCGATCAGGGGTCTGCACTGCGGGGGCGTCACCGGGCCGATGATCGACGCCCACATCGTCCGCCTCGTCGCCACCGCGATTGTTCGCTGCGCCTGGCGTCGCCGCCGAGTGCGTCGCGGGCGGCTCACGCGGACTCTCGTGCGCGGCGATGACACGCACCAGCGCGCGCGCAACTCGAGGAAGATCCGCGCTGATAGCGCGCAGCGGCCGGTTTGCCACGAGTGAGGCACACGCCAGCCAGGCGGTTCGGGCATCTTCAATTCCCCAACGGGCGACCCACCGCGTCAGCGTGCCTGTCACTCGTGCATCGAGCGTCGTGACCTCGAACTCTCGCTCGGCTCTTAGATCAATGTCGGCGCCGTGCGCGGCACGCCAACTACTCGACGCGAGGAGCCGCACTCCGTCGCTGGGTCGCAGGGCAGTCAGCAACGCGTCGCTTGCACCCTTCTCCTCGAGCGCACGCAGCAACTCGGCGGCGCCGACCCGTGGCGCCGGAGTCTCGCACGACGCAAACAGCAACGCGCGCAGCGCTTCGTCGCGGGACATTTCCGGACGCCACGCCGGCACGGCGAGTCGCCAGAACCAGGCGGCGGTGGAGTGCTGGCGTGCGATGCATGTGGCCAGCGCGGCAATGCTCTCCTGCACGTCGCGGAAGTACACGACGTCCGCGTTCGCAGCGGACGGGTGCAATCCGTGCACCGCCCGCGACGCAAGCGCGGCGACGGTGCGTTCCACACTGCGCGCGACCGTCGTGCTGCTGTCTCCCACCCGCAGGGCGCCGACGTCCAGCTTGCGTATGATCAGGACGCGGCCGCCGTCGTCTGGCAGCGTGGCGGTTCGCAGCGCGTCTTCCAGCATGAAGGCGCCGCGACGCACGAGGTCATCGCGCGGCGCGGTGATGCGCACCCGTCGAACGCGGCGGGTGGTCACAGCGCGGAACAGCAAGGTGCAGATCCTTCGCGCGGTTTACCCTGAGCGAAGTCGAAGGGCTCAGGATGACAATCATTGATGCGCACTCGGCGAACTGCGGAAGGGCCAGGTGCAGATCCTTCGCTGCGCTCAGGATGACAGAGGGTGCGCCCCGGCTGACAGGTGCTCATCGCAACGCACCGAATGCGCGCGCTGCCTGCGACGCGGCGGACGTCTGCTCCACGAACTGCACACGCGTGCTCGGCGTGAAGTTCACCGTTGGCGCAATGACGTCCAGCAACCGCGTAGCCGCGCGACCATCAGCCAGGTCCTCCACCACGCCGCGCGCCACCACCTGCGGGCCCTGGAGGGTCTCCGCGTACATCAACACCTGCATGCCGACGCGCACGCGGTCCATGTCCACCGCAACGTCCACTCGGCCACCGCGCTGCGCGGCGGCGGTCTGGTGCACGTTGCCGGCGATGATCTGGCTCACCGGCGCGTGGCTCGCGAGCAGGAGGCTCAGTCGCACCACGTCGCTCATCATCGCCACGGCCTGCGGCGCATCCGTCGACACGCGGCCATACAGCCAGTCCACGAGACCCTGCATCTCGCGTCGCTCCACCAGCTCCACTTCTCCCCACCGCGGCAGGCTCGCGAGGTTGCGAAGATTCACCGGCTCGTCGTACTGGCTCAGGCGCTCCGTCCAGTCGAGACGGATGTGCGGCAGCACGTCGCCGAAGCGCTCGTACAGGCACCCCGCGACGTGCGCGATGTGCTCGATCTCCTGCGACGCCAGGCGCGCGAGCTCCGCTCGCCCGTGGTTCGCGTCAGCAAGGTCACCAATCGAGAGCGCATCACGCGCGCGCTCCGCGGTGCGGATCCAGCTCAGCCCCACCATCTGCGTGAGATCCAGCTGCGCGGTGCGCTGCCGCTCGTGCGCGACGACGTCCTGATGCGCGCCGTAGACGCGCTGGATGGCCGCGCCGGCACCAACTTGGCGGTCGTCGCGCACGATGCTCCTCACGCGCGCCTGCTGCATCACCTCGGCGCGCAACTTGGCGTGCGCGAGCGTCTGGTGCAGCACCTCGAGACGATCGAGGCGGTCCACCATCGGCGAGAGGTACGCGAGCCACCGGACAGGGACGTCGCGAAAGAGGTTCGCCATCTGCTGGAGCTCGCGCGGGACCTTGACCGCATGGCCCATGCACGCGACTGCGGGCGCCTCGGTGGCAGCGGGATCGATGTGGCGCGTCGGTACGCCGGCGAGCAAGTCCGACGCACGCGGACGGCGGAAGGCGAGATACGGCACATGATCGGCAAGAATCCGCCGCCGGCGATCGTTGATGGCTGCAATGCGCGCCGTCTCGTCGGCGAGCAAGGCGCGCGCGACCGACACGTCATGCCGGGTCTCCGCCACTTCGCTCCCGATCACGTTGAGTCGAGCGTCGACGCGTGCACGCAGCGCCTCGAGCTCGGAGAGCGCTTTCCGGCAGCGGTCGAGCGCGGAGCGATACGCGTGAATGCGCCCTTCCACTACGCGAAGGATTGCCACCGCGTGGTCGAGCGCGCGCACCGCGGCCGCGAAGAATGCGCTCTCGTCGCCGTCGAGTGGATCGAGGTCGTGATATCCCTGCAGCACCTGCGCGACCAGCCGGCGCTCGGCCACTTCCTCGATGGTGTAGCGCACTTCGCGCGGCACCACGCGCTGCGTGCCGTTCGGGCTCGTCGCATACGTGTCGACGACGAGCGTCGCGGCGTTGTTGTAGAGATAGAAGCCCGGGATCAACAGGTCATCGGCATTGATGCCGAGCGCGGTAACCTGCTCCATCACGCCCGCCTTGGTGGCCACCGCGGCGTTCTTCGCCTCGGGCGCCTTGGGCTGCTCGAGACGCTCGGCAATGGTGACGGTGCGGAAGTTCAGGGCCTTGCCGATGATCGCGGTTTGTCCCACGACGTCATCCGTCTTCGGACGCACGAAGGGAAGTGCTGACGCGCGGATCGCGTTGAACGGCGTGGCCAGGCTTGCGCCCGTGAACACCTCGGCGGCGGTCTGGCGGACGGCAGGCACGGCCAGGCTAGCCGAGAAGGAATTGATGATGCGCGCGGTGGTGCCCAGATCCATCGCGAGCGCGGCAGCGCTGGGCCGAGCAGCGGCCGGTGCCGGATCAACGGGGACCACGGGCGGCACCGGGCCCGGCACCCTTCCTCCGGCCGAGAGCTTCATGTCCGTGACGAAGGCGCGGATGTTCTCCTGTGTTGCGACCGCGCTTTCACCCTTCGCAATGGACGCAAGCACGGGCGACGTCGCGAGCCTCGTCGCAGCATCGTTGCCGAGCATGAGTTGGCGCACGCGATAGATGTCGGTCTGCACGCGCGTGAAGCTCAGGTCCACCTTGTCGTTCGCCTCGTCGATCCTGCGCTCCATGAAGGCGATGAAGTCGCGCAAGCCGAGCCGGTCGAGCTGTGCGACCTCGTTGCGCTGCGAGCGGATGAACAGCGCGTCCACTGCCGCGTTGAACGACGCACCCTGTGACATGCGGTGGAGGTCGCGCTGCTCCTCCTTCGTCATGGGAGCGGTGCGGCCCGTGAACACCAGTTGCTGCGTAAGGTCGTCGTAGACGACGCGTCCACCCATGGTGTCGTGAAGGACGGCGCGTGAGACGGGCAGCTTTAGAAGGGGAGCACTGTTGGTCGGCGATGCGGGCCGTTGCGACTGCTCGTACAGCTGTCGCACGGCCCTGACCCACGCGCTGCCCGACGCGAGGGCCGCCAGTGCCCTGCGCATCGCGATCGTCATCGGAACGGGACGCGCGGTGTAGATCAGCTGCTTGGCAGTGGCGTCGTACACTACCGTGCCCGCCGACGTGACGGCGAGTTGCGCACGCGTGGCGGGATGCGGACGACTCGCGAGCGGCGCACGCACCGGTGCGGCCGGTTGCGAGAAGGTGAACAGCGTGTTGACCGCGCGCCGATAGCGTTTGTCGAGGGACAACGCGACCAACCGGTCGCGTTCCTCGAGCGTCATCGGCTCGAGATGCGCCGTGTAGACGAGCTGCCGGCGGCTGCGTTCGTACGTCACCTTGCCGCGCAGGCTGTTCGGGAAGGTGAGCGTCGCGTCCGTGGCTTCGAAGCGCGCTATCAGCCTGTTGAGCGCGGCGAGGTAGGCCACGTCCGCGGAGAGCGCGCGCACGGCGTCGAGCTCGGCGGACGTCAGCGCTTCGGAGAGGCGCCCGTACACCAGCTGCAGCGACGTCGTGTGGTAGCTGATCTTGCCTGTCGACGTGGTGTCGAGCAGCGCTGGCGCGAATGGCAGCACGGCCAGCGGCTCGAGCAGCTCGGTGACCGGCGCAAGGAACGCGGTGCTGACGTCGTCGTAGAGCGGCGTCTCGTTCGTGAGGTAGTCGCGCAACTGCTGCAGCACCGTGGACACGGTGTCGCCGCCATCCATCGTGGTGCCGAACTGCTCCTCCGGAATGGCGAGCTGCGGGTCCGTGGCGTCTATGGTGTTGGTCGATATGGACTCGTGATCCTCCAGCGCTTCCGGGTCGCGCTCCGGATACGTCTGCTCGAGAATCCCGATCGCGCGGTCGATCACCGCTTTACGCTGGCGCACTTCCAGTCGGCGTCTCAGCCACTTGCCGCGGCGGCGTACGAGCACGTCAATCGTCTCGATGAACGCCTGGCTGATCGTTTCATGACGCAGGAGTCCTGGCTCGAACCACTTCTGCGGCACTGGCACGAGCAACTGCATTTCGTCCGGTACGTATAGGTCAAACGGCGCAAGCGGTGCGCTTTCCTCCATCGCAAGATCGAGCTGTTCCAGCGGTACTGGCGCTGCATCGACGCGATACGTGCTGGGCAGGAACGCCGTGCGGCCGGTCGTGAGATCCACGACGTCGCGCGGCAACAGACCCACGGGCGGGAGGAAGCGGAACTGCCGCGCCAACCTCGCGGGAGACGGTGACAGCGGATGTTCATGCGCTACATGCTCGGCGAACTGCTGCACACGCGCCTGCCAGAGGAACGAGTTGCCGAGTCGCGGAAGGATCACCGAGCGTCGCCGAGGTGCGCCTCCGGTGCGCACGACCGCATGGCGGTCGACGTAGAGGGGCTCCCACCGCCGGTTGAACGCGGTGAGCCCGATGGGGACGCCGACATTCTCCCACGGCAGCAACGACTCGCCGCCCATATCGCGCTCGGCGTCGAAGATCGTGTAGGCGATGGTGTTGCGACGATGACGGTCGAGCGGCGGAAGCTGGCGCCATTCGTCGGGCCACACGTACCACAGCAGACGACAGCCGTCGACGAGCTGTTGATCCTCGAACGCGAAGTTCGCGGGATCCTGTTCGCACGGGTCATCCGCGTCGGCGTTGCCGAGCATCTCGGTGACGATGGGCTGCAGCACGAGCACGCCCACGCGCAGCAGATCCTTCGTGCCTGCGGGCGGCGGTTGTGTGACGCGAACGTCGAGCAGTTGCCCGAGCGTCAGGCCATTCACCTGATGGTCGACCGCGGACGGAAGACCGGTTTCGATTGGAGGCGTTCCACCCTCGGTGCCGATGGCGTACGGCGGAAACACAGCGCGTGGCCCGCAGACCTGCACGTCGCGCACGTCGATGCGTAGCGAGCGACGCAGCAGGACATCCTCGCCGGACGCGGCGAGCCCCATCCCCGCGGCGATGTGGTAGAAGTGCCGCGGTGCACCCTCGCTATCCTCGTCGACCTCGAGTGCGACCTCGAGACCGTGCACCACACCGGGCGACGCCATCTGCCCGCGCGTGGCGAGACGACCCGCGCGGCCGTCCTGCTCGAGCGTCAGCGCGACGTCGCTCAGCGCGCGGCCCGTGTACAGATTGAGACGCCGGTTCCAGTGATCCTGCACGTTGGGCGAGAGCGTCGGCTCCACGCCCGCGACGTGCTCGCCACTCATCGGCGTGCGAATGGGATTCACTCTCATGGCGAGATGCCCTGCAGTGTTGCCTCGACGAGCGTGCGCACGGCGGCGTCGGGAGTCGCGCCAGTCGCCGCGTTGACGAGATCGCTCGCGAATTGCTGGCGGTCGCCGGCGTTGTCCGTGCCGCGCATCCGATCTCCAATCCGCTCCATGCTCGCGCTGAGATCCATGCGAGCAATCGGCGTGGCGACCACGTCGAGCGTCGTGGCTGCCGTCGTCACTTCCTCGATGACGTCGTCATCCAGCACCGCGAAGCCATCGCCGAACGACGCGTGCGCGTAGAGTTCGCCGAGGTCGGCCACGGCGTCGAGACGCAGCAGTTCCGGGCGCGCGGGCGCGGCCGGCGTCGGGACGATCGGTTCGAGCCGCAGTTCCAGCTCGCGCATGACGACGTTGAGCAGCAGTCGCGAGCCCGTGATCTTGCGCGAGCTGAGGAACGCGACGACCTCCGCGAATCCTGCCGCGCTCGCGGCGACGCGAATGCGCTGGTACAGCGCGGTGATGCCGCCCTCGGTGATACGCGTCTCCAGGCGAAGCTCGTCGGGGAACTCCTCGGCCGTCACGCGCAGGCTCGCGCCCACGAGATCACTGCGATGCTGGAGGTTGCGGCGCCGCGCATACCACAGCAGCCCGCCACTCAACGCAGACGCACTCGCCAACGCCTCGGCCCACGCGGCGTCGAGCATGTTGTCCTGCGCCGAGGGCGGTGCGATCGAGCGCGCGCCGCGCAGGTCTTCCAGCGCAAGTGCCGGTCGACGTTGCGCAATGAGTCCGGGCGACACGGATCGCAACGTGCGCATGAGATTCTGCTTCTGCGCACGCGCGAGCACGTTGCGCACGAGCCGCATGTGCTGGCGAGGGACGGCGAGCAGCACGCTGACCGCCGTGGATTCGAGCGCTTCGCCGCCGGCCGTGAGGTCGATTGGAGGCAGGAGAATGCTCTCCTCGAGCAACGCGGCCACCTCGTCGTCCGGTATGATCGAGAGGTCGACGTCCACCTCGGGCGGGAAGAACGACTGCGTGAAGTCGGTAGTGTTGATCGCCGCAGCTGGAAGGCGGCCGCCTGGTGGCAGCGCGAGGAAGTGTTCGCTCGCGGCAAAGCGCGCGCCGCGATTCGCCTGGGCGCGATCGCGGAGTACGTCGGCGAGATGGTGATCGTACTGGACGAGATGTGCTTCACGCACGGCACGCGGCGCGTAGCCGAGTCCAAGGACGTCGCCGTGTGATGAACCGACCTCGCGTCGCGCGAGGAACACATCCACCCAGCGCACCACGCCCTGGTCCAGCAGCACCATGGCGAGAGGCAGTGCGTCGATGGGAAGTCCGCGAGACGCGCCCTCGACGAAGATCTCGCGCGCCGCGCGTGCTCGGCGCATGCCCACTTCGCTGCGCGCGCCGTCGTCGGGATATGGAATGAGCGTCGCCACGGCGGCTTCGACGATCTCCCCGTCTTCCACGGTCCGCGTGTCGGTGATGGACGTTGGATAGGACGCGATGGGGTTGGCGGTAAACTCGACGGCGCGCAGTGCCAGTACATACAGCCCAGAGCGGCTGCGCGGCGCCGGCGACGGACGTCGCGCGATGCCGAACGAGAGGTCGAGACGCTGCACCTCAGCGAGGTTGGAGAGCTGGACCGTGAGCGACCGTGGCAGGATCACCGTCTCGCCACCGATGGTCACACCGTGGCCTGGATCGATGGTGAGCGATGTTCCGTTGTTGCTGTACACCATGAGGCCGTGCACGACGCCGGTACCGCCCGCGCGGCCGAGATCGGCCTGCCGTGCGAGGAAGTACTGCTGCTCGCGCGTGAGGTCGCGGGCGGTGAGGAATCGCCCGTCGAAGTACAGGGGACGCCGCCGCCGCTCGTCCACGACGAGTGCGCCGCTCGCGCGCAGCGCTTCGAGCGTCTCGTGATCCACCTGTGCGCGTGCCGTGAGCTTCTGCCGCGCGGCGCCCTTGGTCATCTCCCACATCGTGAATCTCCTCTATTGTGTCGTCCGGCCATGAGCGATTTGTCGTCCCGACAGGAGCGCGCAGCGCGACCGAGGGACCTGCTTCTACCTCCGCTCCTTCGGCCACTACCGCATTCGTTTTACCGCAGAGGACGCAGAGGAGCGGAGGTACGCAGAGGACTACGGAACTGCTTAGAGCGAAGCTGAAGGTGTCAATGTCTTGTGAATGTCTTGCTTTGGTTTTGCCAATGTCGTGCGAATGTCGTGCGAATGTCTTGCGAATGTCTTGCCTGGTTTCCTCTGCGGACCTCTGCCCCTCTGCGTCCTCAGCGGTAAAACGAATGCAGTAGTGGCACGGCAGTCGAGCAAGTGACTCTGCGGTTAACGAGTGCCGTTGGGATTTCTGCACGGCGCAAGAAGGACTAGGGAATACGGTCCCACGAGAACGCGTCGCCCAAGGCGCCGCCGGTGTACACGAACCTGCGAAGATGATTGTTCACGATCACGGGCGCGCTCGGCGTGCGGACGGGACGCATTTCACCGAGCGGCACCGATGCCGGAAGCACGAGCCGCGCGAGGAAGAGGATCGTCGGATCTTCCGTGGCCGGCTGCTCGGGATCGCGGATGAGCCCTTCGTTGGTCCAGTCGCGGTGCTCACGCCACGCGGAGAGAATCGTGTCCTGTGCATGTGCCTCGCGTTCCGCTCGCGTGTTCGCCGGCGACGGCGCGTGACGAGGCAGCGGTACCGGCAAGTCAGGATTGGTGACGCGTCGCGGAACGAGCGACAGCTCGTATCCGTCGCGAAGGCGCGACGGCTGCACGGCGTCGAGCGCATCGAACGGCCCGGTGGCGAACGCCGGCGTCTTTCCGCGCTCGCACGCGACGAACCGCACGAAGATGTCCACCACCACGCCGTCGACGATCGTTGCCGCCGTCCCCGCGGTGACGGTCCACTCGATGCCGCCCTCCGCCGTGACGGCCTGTTGCATGAGGTCGCCGACCATCGACACGCCAGCACGAAAGCTCTGCGCGAGCACCGTGTCACTCTGCGCGTCGAACCACCGTTGAAGACGCAAGCACGCAGCGCGCGGAAGCTCGATGATGCGGCCGAGTCGGTCGATGGCCATGCCCGGCTCTACGATCACTCGATCGGTGCCCGGAATCTCCTGGTCGGCATCGTCCGTCCGATTCGGCGCCCACGCGACGCCGAGCCCCGCGACGGTGCCGCTGCCGTGCGTGTACGCGAGGGCGCGGGCGAGGCGGCCGCGATGGTAGAGCTGCTCCGCCTCGAAGTCCTGCGCGTCGAGCAGCACGCCAGTGGCGTAGTGCAATCGGTCCGGCGGCTCGGACTTCTTCGTGAAGGGATCGCTGCGCGTAGTCATCCGTGATGGCTCCTCATGAGTCAGGCGAGGCGGAAGTCGAGGCTCGGCGTGCGGCGCAGGAAGTCGCGTCCACCGAGCTGTGTGCGATCCACGCGCACCGCAGTCGGCGGCGCCTGCGGTGCGAGATAGCTGTCCACGCCAACGAGCGACGCGATGCCGACCATGAACGCGTAGCGCGCCTCGACGACACGCGTCTCGACGTGCGCCGGCGCCTCGATCTGCGCGATGCGCCGGATGAGGCCGAGGCTCTGCGGCGATACGCTCTGGTGGACGAGGATGGTGACGCGGTGCGCCAGCCGCTCGAAGATCGCGTCGATGGCGGCGTCTTCTTCGCGCGTGGTCGGCATGTCGTCCTGAAACAGCGCGAGGAACTCCTTCTTGTGCTCGTCGCCGAGGAACAGCGTGTCGCCCACGTAAGAATTGCCACTGTTCACGAGCCCGCCGAGCAACGGATCGGATTCATCGGCGAGATCGACACCGAGTATCGTCGCGAACGTG
>JANOIJ010000359.1:0-2037 GCA_031407575.1 Gemmatimonadaceae bacterium
CGGGCACGCCGTCCGCGATCGCTGTGAAGCGCAGGAGAATCTGAAGCGCGTCATCGACGAGGCACTCGTATTCGTCCACCCCCGGCCAGTAGCCAGAAGCCTTTCGCTCGTCATCAAGTGCCGCGTAGGCGCGTCGCGTCGCGCGAACGTGCCGAGTTACGCGTCCCTCGTACACCTCCGGCGCCGCGACCGTCGCGAATACCCACTCCGACTCCGGAAGCGGCGGATGCAGGAGCGGAAACACAGCGTGCCGATTGGCGATGGTCGGCAACTCTACAATGCCTGTGGGCGCTGGCGCCACTTTCCACCGGGGATCAGGCGCGACCTGCTCGTTGGTGAACATCAACCTTTGCATCGAATAGTAGACCAGCGCGGTATCGTCCCGAACCACCGATACGTCGGTCTGGCCATCGGGCCCCGTCATGTCGCCGCGCCAGCGCGAGGGCGGCGCCCACCAGACGCGCCACGAATGGGACGTCCACCCACCCCGGGTGGGGCCAACGCTGTACACTTGAATGCTCTTGGGGTCCGCGCCACCGGCCAATGCTGCCCGCAGGCTGAGACGTACGAACGCGGCGGCGTCGCAGGACGCGGTGGCGCGTAGCTCCAAGGTGCGGAAGCGCAAAGTTTCGGTTGGCGCGCTGAAGAGACCAGCAGACACAAACGGCTCAGCAAAGGAGGAATAACAACGGGTCGCGGAGTATCGACTGCGCAGTCGTTAGTCGAGGTTCACCAACCTTCGCAGAGGTCGTCCCCGCGCAGTCCCGGCCGTGGCTTCTCGTCAACGAGACCGACCGACCGAAGCGCAGTCATAAACTGAGAGTGCGTGACGCTCACGTACTGGGCCGGACTCGCTGATCGAACGTCCATTTTCTGATCTTCCTGCACTTGAGCTCCCGCGCGTCCGGGTGCTCGGGGTTGATCAGGATGTTCGACTCTTCCGGGACGATCACTGACGGCACTTCCGCGAGGAGAGACCTCCCGCTGCGCGCCCAATCATCGCCCCAATCGAGGGACACCTTCCCTGCTGGTTCTGCATCCCATCCCACGAGTACATCCACTCTGAACAACTTTCGATCTTCCCAAGCAGTGAAGGGGAACTCGATGTCGACCAGATACCTATTGAGGGGGAGTGGTACCCCGACGCTCAGATGCGCGAACACTTCAAGACATGCGAGCGCTCTACTGGCCGACGTGTAAAGGAGCGGGGTACCCTTTCGGTTCCACCGCCCTTCCGTCATCTCTGCACCCTTTCCCGACAGATCGTCGGCCGTGTAATCAGGCGTGTCGGTTGCGATTCTCCAGACTTTCACGTGCTCACAGATTACGCGTAGGCGCCCGACTGCATTTGGGCGATCAGCCCTGAGACGAGCGAGCGCCCCTCGGCAGTGTCCATGTACTCAAATGGTGCGTGCCCACCCAGTGCGGGGAGCGGGCTTTGGAGCCACTCTGCGACCCAATGCGGGGCGTTAAATCCCTCCGGATCACCGGAGGTCTGAACCATATGCTCGACTTGACCGATTAGCTGCGCTATCGCAAGAACGCTTTCGCTCTCCGCACGGTCGAGGACTCTGTTGTCCTTCACCTTCTTGTCGATGGTTGCGCGAGCGACGCCGGCCATGCTGTAGAAACGCTCTTTCGACATGCCGAGATCGCTCACCAGCACTGTGACAAAACCAGACGGGAGCCCAGACTTGACGATGTGAATACGCACCATCTGTGGCGCGCTATACAGCGCGGCAAATGTCGCTTTTCGACGAATCAGCCGTCCAACCAAATCCGCACTCGAGTGCTGGAGTGTCGGGCGCTTTTCTGCGGCAGCCTTCAGGGCCATAGCGCTAGCAGCGGCTTTGCCACGCAACATCGTCTACCACCTTGGCGACAGTTTGAGTAATTCAATCTACTCGAATGAGTGCAAGCCATCAAGTGCGAACTGGTTCACCTCGACGTCTCCACGGGCGTCGGCGATGGTCTTCGCGAGGTTCCTTCTCCTTCCCATCAACCGCTCATTCCGTAAACGGATCAGGCGGCGACCGT
>JANOIJ010000038.1:0-3772 GCA_031407575.1 Gemmatimonadaceae bacterium
CCGGATCGCACGGAGACGATGCCGCGCGAGGTGATCGAGGCCGTGCTCCGGTTCTGCGAGCGCGAGCGCATCCCGACGTTCGACATCACGGGCGGTGCCCCCGAGTTGCACCCTGTCTTTCGTGAGATCGTGACGCGCGCGGCCGGCATGGGCGCGCACGTGATGCATCGCTGCAACCTCACCGCGATCCTGCTGCCCAACTACCGCGACATCCCCGAGCTGCTGGCGGCGAATCGTGTCGAGATCGTCGCGTCGCTGCCGTACTTCCAGGCGCGCGAGACCGACACGCAGCGCGGCGCCGGCGTGTTCGACGAATCCATCGAATCACTGCGATGGTTGAATTCGCTGGGCTACGGCACCGGTGGCGGGCTCGCGCTGAACCTCGTCGCCAATCCGGTGGGCACGTTCCTGCCGGGCGACCAGCAAGCGCTGGAGAAACACTGGCGACGCGAGATGCTGCGCCGCTACGGCGTCACGTTCGATCGGCTGTTCACCATCACGAATATGCCGATTTCCCGCTTCCTCGAGTTCCTCGACGATTCCGGGCGCACGATCGAGTACATGACGAAGCTCGTGAACGCGTACAATCCGGCGGCGGCGGCGGGCGTCATGTGCCGGAACATGCTGTCGGTGGGCTACGACGGTGCGCTGTTCGACTGCGACTTCAACCAGATGCTCGGACTCACGCTCGAGTCGTCGGCACCCCAGACGATCTTCGCCGCCGATCGGGCGTCATTGGAAGGGCGGTCGATCGTCGTGGGTCCGCATTGCTACGGCTGTACGGCGGGTGCGGGAAGCTCGTGCGGCGGCGCATTGTCATCCTGAGCGAAGCGAAGGATCTGCACGTGCAGATCCGTCGCTTCGCTCAGGATGACAACTCTACTTCTTGCTGTTGAGCGTCCAGTCGTAGTTCGTCTGCTGCGCCGTGAAGTCTCCGCCCAGCAGCATCTGCTTTTCCGGCCCGTCCGGATACCAGCGCGCCACGAATTTCGCGGCGTCCTTCACACTGCCGCCGAAGTCTTCCTTGTAGTAGCCGAAGATCATGCTGTGGTGCCACACACGACCCGCGAGGTCCACGCGGTTCTTGTCGGGCGACTGGAGCAGGAAGCTTGCGCCCTGCGCATCCAGCTGCGTGTTGAGGCGTGATCCCTCGTACGCCTCGCTGCGCAGGGGCGGACATCCCATCGCCGCACACACCAGCGCGAAGTGAATGCGCGGTTCCTTGTACGTGGGACGAATGATCCGGTGCTCGATGTCATCGAGCGTGTAGTCCTTGCCGCCAACCTTCGCGAGCGGCTCGGACCACGGGCCCTTGAGCTTGAGAAAGAGCGTCTTGTTGATGTTGCGGATGCTCTTTCGCTCGTCGTGCGCGATGATGAGCTGGATGGTGTACGCGTTGTACGCGTTGATCCAGAACGCCAGCTGCTCGTCGCGCGGCAGCGTCGCGGGGTCGGTGGCCGCGAGCGCGGCGAGGTACCGCGGGAACGACGGCGCCGCCTTGAACGCATCGTAGTCGACCAGGCCGTTCACGACGTGCGCCTGCAGCAGCGCGCCGAACGCCGAGTGATCGACGCGCTGCGCGGACGCGCCGGATGACGCGAGGACGATCAGTGTAGCCGGGACCAGTGCTGAAAGCCTCACGTTCGCATCTCCACCGAGTCTAGGAAAACAGCGCGAACCAACGGCGGAACAGCCCCTTCACCGTGGGCGTGAGCTTCGTGCGCCGCCACGCATCGGCCACCTTGCGCAACACTTCGCCCTGCGTGGGATACGGGTGCATCGTCTTGCCAATCGCCCCGAGCCCGAGTCCGTTCGTCATCGCCAGCGTCACCTCGGAGATCAGGTCGCCCGCATGCTCCGCCACGATGGTCGCGCCGAGAATCGTGTCGCTCCCCGCGCGCAGGTGCACGCGCGCGAACCCGTCCGTCTGCCCATCCAGCCGAGCGCGATCGACCTCGCGCAACGGCACGTCGATCGTCTGAACCGCGTGGCCGGCCTTCGCCGCGCTTTCCGCGGTGTGCCCCACCTGCGCGACCTCCGGAGAGGTGTACGTCGCCCAGGGTACCACCAGATTGCTGCCCTTCACACGGCCGAAGAACAACGCGTTCTGGATCACGGCGCGTGCCTGGAAATCCGCAGCGTGCGTGAACTGGAGCGCGGACGAGACGTCGCCAATGGCGAACACCTTCCGGTTCGTGGTGCAGAAACGGTCGTCCACCGTGACACCCGTCGACGTGTACCCCACGCCGGCGGCTTCGAGCCCCAGCCCCTCGACATTGGGCGCTCGGCCGACCGCGACGAGCAGTTGGTCGCCGGTGAACTCCTCGACGACGCCACCAATCTTCGCGGCCACGATGACATCATGCCCGCGCTGCGAGACACGCTGGATGTCGGCGCCGAGCATGAGTCGCACACCGTCGCGACGCAGGGCCTCCGCGACGATCGCCGCCGCGTCCGCATCGTCGCGCGGCAGGATGCGCGCATCGCGGCTCAACAGGGTGACGGCGCTGCCGAAGCGCGCAAAGGTCTGCGCCAGCTCGCAACCGACGGGCCCGCCGCCAATCACGAGCAGCCGCTGCGGCAGTTCCGTAAGGGAGAACACCGATTCGTTGGTGAGGTAGGCGACGTCGGCGAGTCCATCGATAGGCGGCGCCGATGCCCGCGCGCCGGTGGCGATCACCGCGCGACGAAAGCGCAGCGCCTGCCCGCCGACGTCGATCGTCTCCGGGCTCGTGAACGTACCCTCGCCGAGAAAGACATCGACGCCCAGCTCGCGAAAGCGCGGCGCGCCGTCCAACGGCGCGATATCGGCGCGGTGCGCGCGCATCCGTTCCATCACCGCGCCGAAGTCGCCGGTGCCCTGCAGCGCCGGCCCATGGAACTCCCGCTGCGCCGCACGAGCCGCCGACCACGCGCGCGCCGCGCCAATCATCGCCTTGCTCGGCACACAGCCGACGTTCAGGCAGTCGCCACCCATGAGATGCCGCTCGATGAGCGCGACCCGTGCGCCGAGACCCGCGGCGCCTGCCGCAGTCACGAGACCCGCGGTTCCGGCGCCGATCACCACGAGGTGATAGCGGTCGCGCGGCGTGGGATTCGTCCAGTCGGGCGGATGCACCTGCGCGAGCAGGCGGCGGTTGTGCGCATCCATCGGCTGGATGGTCGCGCCCGTCATGCGACGTCCGCGTTCGTCGCCGCGGTGAGCGCCTTGCGCGCGGATCGCGTAACGATGGCCGTCACGACCACGGTGGCGACGAGTCCGAGCACGAGCACCGCGTAATAGCCCGGCCCCTTCGGCGTCCCTGCGCCATCAGCCAGCGCAACCACGTCCCCCGCGAGGCGTCCGTAATAGACGTACAACACGGTGCCGGGCAGCATGCCCGCGCTGGCGATCACGTAGTCGGCGAGTCGCACGCGCGTGAGACCGAGCGCGTAGTTCAACAGCGAGAAGGGGAACACCGGCGAGAGCCGCAGCAGGAAGACGATCTTCCTCCCCTCGGCGCCGATGGCCTGGTCGAGCGCGGCGAAGCGTGCGTTGCCCGCAACGCGTCGTTCCACGGCGCTGCGCGCGACGTACCGCGCAATGAGAAACGCCGCGGTGGCGCCGAGCATCGCGCCCGCGAGCACGAGCAGCACTCCCTTGACGAGCCCGAAGATGGCACCCGCGGCGAGCGTAAGGATCGACGCGGGCACCAGCGCGACGCACGCCAGCGCATACCCGATGACGAACAGCGCATACCCGGTGGCGCCGAGCCCGTTGACGTACGTCGCG